>CAZLKW010000021.1:0-26784 GCA_964560215.1 uncultured Sediminibacterium sp.
TTCTTTGGTTCATTATTGTTTCAAAAAAGACAACGTAAGGGGATTAATAAATATGAGAGTTTGAAATTAATGCGCACTCAAAATTATTTTGGTGCCATGATGGTAGAGACTGGAGAAGCAGATTCAATGTTATCTGGTTTGACTCGTAATTATGCAGACGGTATTAAGCCGGCATTGCAAATTATTGGTGTAGACGAAGGGGTGAAAAAGATAGCAGGAATGTATATTCTTTTAACTAAAAAAGGGCCTTTGTTCTTGGCGGATACCACTGTGAATGTGAGTCCAACAGCCGAAGAATTAGCAGACATTACATTATTGGTTGCAAAGGAAGTACGTAATTTCAATATGGAGCCAAGGGTTGCGATGTTGAGTTATTCTAATTTTGGAAGTAGTGATACCCCAGAAGCTAAGATGGTCGCAGAAGCAACAAGAATCGTGAAGCAAAAGAATCCATCTCTAATTGTAGATGGGGAGATGCAAGGGATGCTTGCTTTTAATAAAGAGATTTTAAAAGAAAATTATCCATTTAGTGATTTAGTAGATGCAGATGTGAATGTCTTAATCTTCCCTAATTTAACAGCAGGTAACATTGCTTACCATTTATTAAAAGAAATTGGCGGCATTGATGTTATTGGCCCAATTTTATTAGGAATGAAAAAGCCTGTGAATGTATTACAATTAGGATCTAGTGTCCGTAATATCATCAATATGGCTACAGTGGCTGTAGTAGATGCACAGCTAAAAACAAGAATTGATACTGCTGTGGAAGTGGAAAGAACAAGTTGGTGGAAGAAATTGAAGAAGAAAAAGAAATAGAATTTATAAAATATATCCATGAATTTTTTCACGCTATTTGGTAAGTATTTGCTCATGCTGAAAGGCATGTTTACTGCAACCGAAAACAAAAGAATGTTTTGGAAGGAGTATATCAGACAATGTGTAGATATAGGCATTGGGTCATTACCGATTGTGGTGATTATCTCTTTTTTCTTAGGTGCAGTTACCACGGTACAAACCGCATCACAATTGGTTAGCCCATTGGTGCCTTTATCCACAATTGGTATTATTGTTAGAGACAGTATTTTATTGGAATTTGCACCCACTTTTTTAAGTATAGTTTTAGCAGGAGTTGTCGGAAGTAAAATAGCAAGTGAACTTGGGAATATGCGTATTAGCGAGCAGATAGATGCTTTAGAAATTATGGGCGTTAATACGAAAAGTTATTTAATACTTCCTAAGATTTTAAGTGCGATTACTACCGTCCCTTTATTAGTTGGTATTTCTGCAGTGATTGGCATATGGGGAGGGTATTTAGTTGGTAGCTGGACCAATGTAGTTCCAGCAGAAGTTTTTATCACAGGTATTCGAAAAGGCTTCATGATTAATTACGTTTTTATTGGTTTTTATAAGTCTTTCATTTTTGCGATTATCATTAGTACTGTTCCTGCATTTTATGGCTATTATGTAAAAGGAGGTGCGCTTGAAATTGGAAAGGCTGGTACCAAGTCTGTTGTGGTAAGTTGTATCCTTATTTTAATTGCAGATTATATCGTTGCAGCCATCGCTTTATAGTTGTAACTTTAGTTCAAATCTCAACGAATGAAAATAAGTTTTCACGGAGCTGCACGCACAGTGACTGGTTCAAAACATTTAGTACAATTAGCACACGGAGAAACCTTTTTATTAGACTGCGGTTTGTTTCAAGGACTAGGCAGAGATACCGATGCTTACAATGCTAATTTCGGATTTGATGCTAAGACTTTAGATTATGTTATTCTTTCACACGCTCATATAGATCATTCAGGCTTATTGCCAAAGCTTGCTGCAGAAGGGTTTAGAGGTAAAATTTATTGTACCCCAGCTACAAAAGCATTAACTGAAATTTTACTGGAAGACTCGGCGATGATTCAAAGAGACGACGCAAAGTATAAGAATAAAAGATTAACAAGAGAAGGTATGCCATTGGTAGAACCTTTGTATACAATGGATGATGTGAATTTAGTTTTACCTATGTTGCAAACTGTTGAGTACGATAAACCCTATAAAATTTCTGAACATGTAGAATTAATTTATACAGATGCGGGACATATTATTGGCAGTGCTGCAGTGAATTTAACGATTAAGGAAAATAAAGAAACTAAAACACTTACTTTTAGTGGTGATGTCGGAAGGTATAGAGATATGATTTTGAGGTCACCTGCTAAATTTCCGCCGGCTGATTTTATTATTCTTGAAAGTACCTATGGCGATAAATTACATGATTTAGTGTATTCTACACCAGACGATTTATTAAAATGGATTGAAGAAACTTGTGTAGAACAAAAAGGAAATTTGATTATTCCAGCTTTTAGTGTGGGAAGAACGCAAGAGATTTTATTTGAATTAAATCAACTTTCTTTAGAGAAAAGATTACCACATATTCCAATCTATGTTGATAGTCCTTTGAGTATTGAGGCTACCGAAATGCTGAAAAAATTCCCAAAATATTATAATAAAAAAATTCAAAGAATTTTGGAGGTAGATGATGACCCATTTGACTTCGAAGGATTAAGGTATATAAAGACGGTAGAGGAGAGTAAGGCATTGAATGAGGACATGCATCCTAAAGTAATTATTTCTGCTTCTGGTATGGCAGATGCAGGCAGGGTGAAACACCATATCAAAAACAATATTGGCAACGAGAAAAATACCATTTTAATGGTAGGTTATTGTGAACCACGTTCTCTTGGTGGACGTTTGATGAATGGTGCAAAAGAAGTACGCATCTATGGAGACCCTTTTGAAGTAAGAAGTAAAATTGGTTCCATTAAAAGTATGAGTGCGCATGGAGATTACGAGGATCTGATGCAATTTTTAGCTTGTCAAAACCCACTAGCGGTAAAGCAGGTGTTCCTGGTACACGGCGAGCCAGAAGTACAAGATCATTTTGCGGAGAGACTAAAAAAGAAAGGATTCAAAGACGTGATTGTGCCTGAATTACATGAAACGTATGAACTTAAGTAATTTGTTCTAAAATGCCTTGTGAGTTTTCCGATGTTAATCCTTTAAAAAAGACTCTGAGGAGTAAATATTTGATAAGCTTGTGGTGCGCAAGGATTATTTGATTGTAAAAAATTTTTTGCTACAGTGTGGGCTTGCATCGCATGATCATTGATTCTTGTTCCTGCAATTTCTTGAATCTCATTGCTATTTAAATTTTCTGCAACCCATGCTTTTGCTAAAGCCTCATCTAGGATGGTGGGCATACGTTTTTTTACATTATGTATCTTAGCCATGAATTCATTTGCTTCGGTTGTGATAATGCCAAAGCTATTTTTAGTTTCTCCAGTGGAATAATCTGTCCAGGTATTCCAAACGCCAGCCATATAAAATAATTCTTGCTCTTTTAATTTTATACAGTGGGGGAATTTCTCTTTATTTACTTCCTGCCATTCAAAAAAGTGAGACGCTAAGACAAGACATCTATTTGTATGAACTAATGCTTGTGCTACTTTATTTTGTAAAATCCCTTCTGATTTAATATTAAGGGTGGTATATTTTTTTCTGGATTCATTGAGTTCTTTTTGATTCCTCACCCAATTGGGTATGAGTTCCCAATGCATTAAGCCTGGCCTCAGGATAAGTTCTGTTCCTTGCGTTTCGTTAAAGATAACTGGCCATTGTTTATAGCTAAAGCCAGATTGAGCAGGTAGTTCAATGGGGTCTAGCTCAATATTTTTGTCGCCTATTTTAATCTTTTGCTTTTTGGGTACTTTGACCCCTACCACGTAACACATATCTTAAATTATAGCTCAAAGATAAATTAAAATTATGCGCTTAAAAACTAGCTAAAATGGGTAAATTTGAGCAAACAGCATTTTTTATTTAGAAATTTAGGAAAAAAAGTAGGAACTATTTTTTAGTTTCTATCGGCTGGGTAAATTTCACAGTAATTGCTTCTAAATTAGTTTCCAGGTATTTAAGATAGCTTGCTGCTATTGGTGAAAGTTTTTTTTCCTTTAACCAAATTAATCGCCATGTTGTTTTTATGGGAAGGCCCGGTGCTGGAATAATTTTAAGATCATCCTTTTCGATTTCATTTCTACTCCCAATTAATGGCATTATGGATATACCTAAACCTGCAATTACAGCTTGTTTTACTGCTTCATTTGAGGTTAATTCAAGTTTTTTTCGTGGCTGAATTTTCTGTTTCTTAAAAAATAGATTCATCACCTCATTCGTATCTGAGCCAACTTCTCTATAGATGATTGAAGTTTTTTCTAAAATTTGATCGATTGGCTTTTTGATATCAATTTCTTTATTACCAAATAGATAAAGTGTGTTTTCTATCAACTTAAATTGCGACACATTTATATTCTCTGGCATATCGGAAACAAGTGCAAAATCAATTTCATTTTCGGCTAAGCTTTTTAAAACTTTTGTCTTATTCGTCACATCCATCGTTAAATCAATCTTTTCGTTTTCTTTCAAAAAGCTATTCAAGAAAAAGGGCATGATGTATTTGCCTGTAGATATAATTGAAATTTTCAAATGACCAGCTAATTTATTCTTATAATTTTGAGAGGTATAATTTATATTATCAACTTCATTGATGATACTTTCTGCTGCCTTTGCAATTTCCTTACCAAGACCTGTTACATGAATTTTCTTTTGAATGACTTCAATTAACGGGTATTCAAATTGTTGCTGAAAATTCTTCAATTGTATGGACAAAGCAGGTTGAGTTAGATTCAATTCATTTGCTGCTTTTGTAATACTTAAGGTTTGGGTGATTTTAAGGTATATCCTTAATTGATTTAAAGTATAATTCATAAATAAAATTAATCAAAATCATTAAAATAATAAATAAAATTTATTAATAATTAATCCGAATTTTGTGAAAGCGTCATTAAACCAAATAAGCGGCCTCAATCCTGAATTCAATGAAAAATATATATGAAATAGACCTTGTTAATAGTATGTTCTCTAAGGAAGAGGCAACTGAATTAATTCTTGGTCTCATTAATTACAAGATTGACGTTCATTCAAGAAAAATTTTTGCTAATCAAGTTAAGTTCGGCGAAGAGGATGAAGATTCTAAATATAGGTTAGAAAAGTTAACGGCATCTAGGGATGCTATTAAACAACTTTTGGATGATAATAGTAGTAGTCATTTTAAATTATCGGCTCAATTGAAAATTGAACCAAAACGCAGGAATAATTAATTAATCTTATGATTCAACAAGATATTGCAATTGCTGCAGATGTTTTAAGAAGTGGAGGTCTTATAGGCTTTCCTACTGAAACTGTGTATGGATTGGCGGCAAATGCATTGAATGAATTTGCAATTGATAAAATCTACAAATTAAAGAATAGGCCTTCCTCTAATCCCTTAATTGTACATACACACTCATTAGAAGAGGCGACGAAATATGTGACACATATTCCCCCTGCTGCGTTTAAACTTGCTAAGGCTTTTTGGCCTGGTCCACTTACTTTATTGTTGCCTAAAAACAAGCTCATTTCACATGCTGTAACGGCTGGGAGTCATTTAGTAGCAATAAGAATACCCCAACATCCTTTGGCATTAAATTTATTACGCAGTTTAGATTTCCCATTAGTTGCACCAAGTGCTAATCCTTACACCAGAATTAGTCCTACTTCGGCCCAGATGGTAGATGATTATTTTGGGGAGGACTTGCCCTGTATTTTAGATGGAGGGTATTGTGAAAAAGGGATAGAATCAACTATCGTTGGCTTTGATGGTAATACGACTATTGTATATAGACAAGGTGCAATTAGTATTGATGCAATTGAATTCATTGTTGGTAAAACAAAAGTTTTAGCAACAGTAAGAGAAAGGGTAACTACGCCTGGTATGGCTCCGATGCATTATGCACCAAGAACAAGATTCATAATTGTAGAGGATGTATTAGAGTTCATAAAGGATAACCCATATAGTAAAATTGGTTTTTTAGGAATGGGTGAAAAACAAATAGACCACCCAAATCTTGTAGTTGTATCATTGACTTCATCAAATGATTTAGAAGAAGCAAGCATGAACTTATATCAGTCCATGTTTTATATGGATGCTTTGAATCTAGATTATATTGTTATTAAGAAATTCCCCGAAGCCGGCATTGGTATGTCTTTAAACGATCGGATTACTAGAGCCTCTTATGAGCCTGAGTTACAGGCTATTTAAAAGAAAAGGCCGAGTTCTACTCGGCCTTTTCTTTTAAATGAATATGATTTTAATGCAATTAAATTAAAGATTAACCTAAGCCTTCAATTTCATCTATTAAATCATCAGCAGATTCTCCTTCAGTTCCAATACCAATTGCTTTAAATTCCCATCCTCCATTTTGTCTTGACAACCTACACATAATAACTGCTGTATGGTCTCCAATTGAGTTTAATTCATATTTACACATTTCTTTACCTGTATCTGCATTTACTAATCTTGCTACACAGTTGTTAATCTCTTCGAAACTTTGTCCACTAAAAGAGGTAATAGTAAACACTAGTGAATGTACATCATCGCTTAATTCTTTTAGATTTACATTAATTACTTCGTCATCCCCATCGCCATCGCCTGTTAAGTTATCTCCAAGGTGTTCGATAGATTCATCTTCGCTAATTAAATTTCCAAAATCAATCACTTCAATTACTTCATTCTCCGCATCCATCAAAACACAAGATGCATCTAAGTCAACATCATCATCTTCGTCTGCAGGGTCCCATCCAATACCCATATATACTTTATTGATTAGTTCTGATTTAACTAAGTTGAAATTAAATTTTTGTTCTTTTTGTAAATTGATGCTCATAAAATTGATTTATAATGTAGTGTGTTTAATGTATTTGCTTTTTAACTTTGTAGTTACGATATCAACTAACTTTTTTCTAATTTTTGAAGTTAAAAAATCTGGTAAGCCAATTGATGCCACTTCGCCATTAAGATGATCGTCATAAATTTTTTCAGCTAAATCATGTAGTACTTTTTCCATGTCCGCAGCATTAGCAACGGCCGCATCTTCTGGTAAACTAACTTGATTTAATACATCATGAGCACATTTTGTCAAGTAACTCACTTTTAAAGTTGTTCCTAAAACAGGAACCCATCCGAATAAATTAATTAATTGTTTCATATTTATCTTTTTTGAGTTTTAAATAAGAGATGATAATCTCATTATTTAAATGTAGATATTATTTAAATATAATTAAAAATATATTTTAATTTTTTTATATAACTATATTGGATTTATTCGGTTTATACAAGATTTTATTAAACAATCTAAAATGTTTGCAATTTTTTGTATTAAAAATATACGATATATGTAAAAATGAAATAACTTGTTATTGATATTCTCAAATAAAATTTAATTACCAACCTTAATAAATAAGTATATGGCTTCGGAAAATAACAGCAATAGTACAACCGTTATAAATAGAACAGAAACTACTAAACTTAGATTTATTGATTTAATATTTATTATTTACTATACAGTAAGTTTTGTTTTTTTCTTACTTAATTTCATTGGTGTGACTCATTATAATGAGACCTACTTTACTGCAACATGGTTCGTATTCCCATTCATTATTCAATTACTTGCAACAAGATTAATAACGTTAAAAGAGATCCTTTTCTCAAAATTCCCTTTAACGTTTAAGCCTTTGTTAAGAAATATTTTACTTGTACAATTTGCAATTCAACATGCTGTTTTTTTTATTTTACAAGAATATCCAGCAATGGGCGCGCAAATTAGTAACATGAAAATTCAATTTTTAATTAACAATGCCCTTTTAATAGTTTGGTCTTTTTATGCGATTTATCAAAAATTTACAACTAAAAAACCAGCAAAAGAGTCCCAAAAGAAATAAAAGTAAAGAACTTAATTGCTAAATAGTTTATTAAAATATTGATAATCAGTATTTTAATATTAATTCTTGCTAGTTTTTTATCTTTTTAAAAATATATATATAAGGTAAATAATAAATTCTTTAAATTTAACATATTTCAAGTTAATAGATTATATTATTTTATAATATATAATTCCTTAGTTTAATTATAATTTTATATAGATGAGGTTTTGTACTGAATGTGGAACTGGGTTGGATCAAGAAGCAAGTAAGGAATTATTTTGCTTTAATTGCGGAGCTAAATTGTCATTTGATGATGATATAGTTTCTGAGGAGAGTCCTGTACAAAAAACAAGTCCTACTCCATCTCTTCCAAAAGTGCCTCTTATGCCTCCAGGTGCTTCATCTGTTAAAAAAGATGGTCCTACGTTGCCGAAGATACCTCAAATGCCTCCAATGCCAGGTCAGAAGGTAGAACAAGAAACTGCACAAGATATTGAATCAAAAGACTTGTCGTCAAAGAGACCTGATTTTTTTCAAAACGGGCACGATTCATATGGTATCATACTTACTGATACCAGAAAAATAGCAAAACTTTGTAGGTCAACCTCAAATGAGATTTTTAATATTATTAAGGACTACACACATAGTTTAAGTAGGTTCGGTCATCAATATATTATTTTTGATTACGATTCTACAAGGTATCATAATCATGGTTGGGAGAATTGTGTTGATGAACTTTCTAAGTTTTATGATAAGCAATCTATTGTACCTGAATACCTTTTCATAATTGGCGGAGATGACATTATTCCAATGCCAGTATTCGACAATCTTTCAGATGTAGATGTGCCAGATAGTGACTATGAATCTGATGTTCCTTATTCTTATTTACAATCCGATGGCATTGAATATGCTATTTGGGATGGTACATTATATCAAGATGAAGTTAAATTGTATGTTGGACGTTTGCCATTTGGTGCAGACTTTGAAAAAAGCCATTTAACATCTTATTTCAATAAAGTTATACATGCTCTTGAAAGTGATTTTAAAATAAGCAATTGCTTTAGTTTAAGCGCGCAAAGCTGGCAAGAAGCATCAGAGGAAGTATTAGATGGGTTGGAATTAAATCAAAAGTTTATTGATTTTTCACCAACTGTTACTTTAAACGATGTAGATGATATATTTGACACTGGCTCAGATATTTTATATTTTAACTTGCATGGCAGCGATGCATATGAGCAGCCTCAATTTTTTGGTGATTACGGATACAAGGCTATTTCCCCAGTTCAAATTTCTAACTTAGAAAAGTACAATATCATCATTACAGAAGCCTGTTATGGTGCCAAGTTTATAGGGTATAGGAGTCATGAATCGATGTTGCTGAATTCATTAAGTAAAAACACTTTAGCCTATATTGGTTCTTCAAGAATTGCATTTGGTTCGTCTGATAGATATATAGCTTCTGCAGATGTAATTGCTCAATCTGTGTTACGTTCCTTATCAAGTGGTTGTTCATTGGGTTATGCATTAAGCAGGGCTAGGATAAATAGTTTAGAAATTTCTGATTCAGGCTATGACGATGATGATGATTATGACGATGATGGATTTTATTTTTATAACGAGATGTATGACGATTATTCGTTAATCACTGCATTAGAATTTAATTTGTTTGGGGAACCAACTTTGTGTGCAATGAATAATAGAGCACGTAATAAACCAAATCAAAGAGTTAATAAAGCCAACCGAGTTCCTAAAAAAACTTCAAAGGAAGAGATATATAGTAAAGGTAGAAATCAGAATATTTTAGATGCTGTTAGAGCATCTGTAGATTTGGAATTCGAAAAAATATCTAGAATAATACAAACTGAATTGTATAATAAGTATGAGCTTACCTCAGATGAATTACAAAGTATTAGTTTGCGTAAATCAAAGACTAGCTCAAAGGAAGCCTATATGTATGTATATAGCAAGAAACAAAAAGATCTAAAAAATAATAAACTCTATTTCATTAACTGTTCAAAAAGCGGATCAATAAAAAAAGTAATAACGACAAAATAAATTTTTATGAATTGTATTAAGTGTAACGCAGATTTAAAAGAAGGTGCTAAATTCTGTGGTAAATGTGGAACACCTCAAGTTTCTACTGTGCCACCAGTACCACAGCCAGTGATGCCTCAATCACCAGTTCAAAATAATGCTCCAGTGCAGGATGAAAATGCAATAGGCACTGTGAAAAGTAAAATATTCTGGAATATTCAACCAGGTGAATTAGCACGCAGATTTACAGAAGCGCAATTAGCTGAAGGTACTTACGATACAGCAAAAGGTATAATTATCAACGATGGCACAACTGCTTATATTAAAGCAGGTGGTGAATTTGTTGCTGAGATTCATGGTGGTGCATATGAGTTTAGACCTGAAAAAAATCCAAAAGAAGCAAATAAAAGAGAAGGTGGCATTGTTAAAGAGACTGCTTCTTTCTTTAAAAAAGGAATCACTTTTTTAACCAATTTAGTTTTTGGCGAGCCAGTGAAGGACAAGGCTGATAAAAAAGAAAATGAAAAAGATCCAAACAAAGCTAACGCTGAGGCTAATAAAATTCAAGATGCAGCAAAGGATAATAAAATATTCTCTGTAACCTTAAAGCTGGATAAGAGTTTTATGTTGCCAATCAGTTTCGAAGGACAATATGCTATCAAAACAAAAGTATTAGATACCAATGTTGGATTTGAAGCGTATTTCAAAATCGATGATTTCAAGAAGTTTTCCGAACATTATCTAGGCGATAAAGAAAAGGTAACTTATTCTGATATTGCAAATGAAATTAGACCTCAACTTAAAGCTTGCATCCAAAGTGTTTTACAAGATGTAGACTTGAATTCAACAAATTTATCGGATGATCAAATCCAAAAGATAAAAGAAAAAATTGCAGTTGATACAAACAATAATTTCTTCGGCATTGTGCTAGAAAAAGTAATAACAATATCAACAAGTAATGAGGCTTTAGATAGAATTAGAAAAAAAGAAGGGGAATTGGCAGTAAGTGAAAAAGAATTAGACCTTCTTGCCCGCACTCAAGAGTTTAGAAATAGATTGACCAACCAAAATAATTCTCAAGCCTTAATCGAAGCTAGAACTGATAAGGATCAAGCTTTTGAATTAGGTAAGATTAATAATGATGGCCTATTACAAGAAGATGAGCTTGAGAAATTCAGAATGGTTCTTTCTAGAGAAAAGAGAATACGTGAAGCAAGCAATGAAGAAGAAATACGCGCAGCATTAATTGATATTGAAAAAACAGGTTTATTAAAAGACGAAGATTTAGAGAATTTAAAGAGATCAATTACGGAGCGCAGTGAAGATCATGACATGGCTAGATTCCATTCAGTGGAAATAATGCAGTTGAGCAACACGCTTGAAATTGATAGAAAAAATTTAGAGTGGGAGTATGAAATTGGAGATAAGCGAATTCAATTAGAAATTGATCGTCGTAGAAAACAATTACAAGCTGAAGTAGGATTTACTGAGCTTGAGATTGAACAATGGAAGAAGATCGATGATTATGAGGATAGTAAGTTCTACCAAGAGTTAAAGAGAAATAGAACTGCTGCAGAAGCTGAAATTGATTTAAGAGCAAAAGCTAGAGAAACAGACATTGATTTAGATAATAAAGAAATGGATGCTCAAATGGCTAGGATGGCTAAGTTGAAAGAGATGGAAATGGCTGAGCAAAAGCAAGCTAATGAACATGCAATTTTAGCTGAAAAACAAAAGCTTGATCAAGAAGTTCAAATGGCTGAGACATATAAAGGAATGTCATTTGAGCAAATTATGGCTGCTAATCCAAATATTTCTCCAGCAGCGGCTGCTGCTTTAGCTAAGAAGTTTGAAGCTGATGCTGCTGCATCATCATCAAGTACTGCAGCTGCTGATGCTAAAGAGAATCAGGCTAAGATGGAATCATTCATGCAAAAGCAAATGGAAATGCAAATGCAAATGATGAATAAGATGATGGATACATCTGCTACAATGTCTGGTAATTTATTGCAAACCCAACAGCAACAAGCTCAAAAAACTGAAGATAGATTAAATAGAACTGAAGAAAGACTAGATCATACACAGGATAAATCTTTGGATTACACGACAAGAAATAATTCAATTGATGCAGTTGTTTCAAATAATAATAAAAATCAAGCACCTGCACCAGGGTATATCAAATGTATGGGTTGTCAATCTGTTGAGAATACAGTAGGCACTAAGTTTTGTTTTAATTGCGGTAGAGAATTATAATTTATGGAAAACTATAACGGATATATAATCATGAAAGAATTCACATCAGGATCAAAATCTGATGGGTATGTGGCAAATTTATATATCAGCCCCCAAAAAGTTTATAAACTATACAGAGAAGATGTCCTGCCAACTTTTGATACATATTTCAATGAGTTTCACTTGAAATATGTTCAAGTGAATGGGGTATTGAATCCGCAATTCAATTCTATTAATGTTGAAACAATTGAATTAGCGATAGATCCTTTTTTGTCAACGGACGAAGAGGAGGTTAAAAATGAAGAAGAATAAATTTGGCTCAAATGAAATGTAAGAAGTGTGGAACAAGTTTTGTTCCAGGAGGTGAAAATAAATTTTGTGAAAGTTGTGGAACGGAATTGCCAATGGTAGCAGCTGAAGCTGTTGCGCCAAAAGCAGCACCTGCCAATGACGATGAGCTGCCTGCTGCGGGTACTAGTCCAAGTACTGCAATAGGAAAAAATTCTATTTTATCTAATAGTCAAATCAATACAACTAATACAACCACCACTACAACCGTTAATAATACGACAATTGAGGACGATACTAAAAAATCGATTGTATGTGCTGTTTCTGGAAAGAGGGTATTGTATATTGAAAGTGTATGTTGTAGAGGTTGTGACAAAGATGTTTCCTTGGAGTATTACAATGAAACTACAAGAAGATGTGAGAATTGTCATAAAGGATATTTGAATCAATACCGAGAGGTGTACAAAAAATCCTTAGAAAGCGAAGGCGGTATTGATAGACATGAAAGAGCAGAATTAAATATTGTAGCGCAACAGCTCTTTTTGTCAGAAGAAGAAAAATTAAATATAGAAACTGAGCTCAGAAATTTAAAGTCATCCGAAATAGAAAGCAATACCATTGGATACGATGATTTGTTTGATATGGAGCTTTCAATTGTAAAAAATGAAATTTTCGTAAAAAATAACTTAACCTCTGCCTTTTTAAGGTTAGAGGATCTATTTAAGCAAGTTCAAACTGATGACGAGATAAGTTGTTTTTACTTTTTACTTAAGGCAATTAAATTGCCGGGTCAGTATATAACAAATTATGAAAGTGCATCTTATGATGAATTTTGGGAACATTATTGGTTATTTCTAGCCTACATGAATAAGGGCGATCAGGGTAAGGCTATGAAGACATTCCGAGATAATCATTTCAAATTCTCACATCGAAAAAATGAAATTATTTTGTCAGAGATTGTTTATTTTATGTTGAGGTTTGAATCAGATAAAACTGATATCTTAATTCAAAATGCATTAAATAAATTAGCATCAATTGAAAATATTTCGGGTAACTTATTAACCAAATTGTACAAGTCAAATGAGAAACTTTTAAATGATTTTGATTTTGGTTTATTGAAATTCTCAGAACTAACACCGCCAGATGAGCCAGGGATGAGAGAGTATTTCTTATTCTTTGTGAATCATCTATATAAGATTGCTCCAGAAGTTCCGAAAGTGGAGCCTGCTGCAGCTAAATCTGTAACGCCTCCTCCGAATGTTGCTTCCACAGTTATTCCAGAAGCACCGAAGCAAGTAAATACGGCACCGGTTGTTCCTAAATTGCCTACTAGACCTACTGAGGTTGTACAAAGTCCAACCAGTAATGGTCCTAAACCTGTGGGGCCAAAATTACCTGGTTTGCCTCCTCAGCCAACAACAAAAGTGGAAGCAGATCCATCCATGCCTAAATTGCCTGGTATGCCTCCGGGAGCAAAAGCTAGTAATCCTGGGCCAAAATTACCTCAAACGCCAAATTTGCCTCCAACCCCAGCAAATAATAAAGTTAATCTACCTAAAATCCCTCCAGTTCCGGGTAAAAAGTAAAGTTTTGATAGTTTTTGAATCTAAAATTTATTGAATAAAAATAATATATATATCTTTATAACCATATCAAGACAAACTTGTTAATAAAACCCCAATTATGATAAATTTAGAGAAAAAAACTTCAATTAGTTTAACTAAACAAGTTCCAGGATTAAACAATGTAAGAGTAGGTTTAAGCTGGGATTCACAAACTATTAATGGGAAAGAAGCAGATGCGGACGTTTCTGTTTTTATGTTGAACGAAGATTCAAAAATACCGAATGATGGTTTCTTTGTTTTTTATAATAACCTTAAGAGTGTTGATGGTGCAGTGGTGCACAATGGTGATGCAAGAACTGGTGATGCTGATGGTGATGACGAGTCAGTTAACATTACTTTGTCTAAAATCTCTCCGGAAATTAGTTTCATCTTATTAGCTGTATCTATACACAATTCTAATGAAGGATTCAACTTTGGTAATACAAGAAATGCTAAAATCAGATTATTCAATCAAGACAATGGTGAGCAAATTTGCGAGTTCAAGCTAATGGAAGAACATCCAAATGCAGATTCAATCATTATTGGTAGCTTCTTTAGAGGAGAACAAGGTGAGTGGAAATTCGAGGCAATGGTTAATTCTTTCAATGGCGGTTTAGAAGCATGTTTACAAGTATATAGCTAATAAAATTCATTCGATATGTCATCATTTAATTTAACCAAAGGAAGTAAGTTTAATTTATCCAAATCAATTGGCTTTTCTAAAGTTAGAATTGGTCTAGGATGGGATCCCAATGAGACTCCAAATGGTCCTGCTTTTGACTTAGATGTTAGTGCTTTTGGTATTGATAGTAGTTATAAAATTATCAATGACACTTATTTTATTTTTTATGGTCAAGTTAAGGCTGGGAATGCTGTAGAGGACACTGTAAGAAAAGGATTCTACAGACCAAGTACAAATGATGCATCAATTTTAGGAGCTATTGATGACCCTACAGGATCTAATTCCGATGGTGGTGATGATGAAGATGTAATCATTGATCTTTTGAAAGTACATCCTCAAGTTGAACAAATTATTATTTGTGCTTCAATCAGCAAATACCCTCATGATAATTTCAAGGATAAAAGAACATTGGCTTTAAATTTTGGTCAAGTTTCTGATTGTTACATAAGAATCATCAATGAATCAAATGGAGTTGAAATTGCTAAATATGAATTAACTGAGCAATACAGCAATCAAGATGCTATAGAATTTGGAAGATTATATAGGATCGACAATGAATGGCAATTTGAAGCAATGGGAAGAGGTCACAATGGAAGCTTGCAAGCACTTGTTGACTTATATACCTAATAAAATAATTATTAAAAATTACAATTATGGCATTCGATTTAAACAAAAATGACGGACCAGCAAAAAGTAAATTTGACTTATCAAAGTCTGATGAGTCTACTCCTGACTTCCAAGAGCCTAAAAAAAGTAATAAAACAATCTTAATTGTTGTAGTACTTGCAGTGGTTGTTTTTGGCGTGTATTTTTTCACTAAAAAAGATGCAAAAACCGAAGATGCTTCAGTTGCAACAACAGATTCAACTTCAGTAGTTGCTTCTGCTGATACAGCATCTGCTTCTCAAACTGGATCTAGCGCAACAACTGAAGCTACAAGTGTTGCTCCACAAGTAAGCGCACCAGCAACTTTTGAAAAAGCTTCTGCTGTCGTAAATAATGTTGACGATGCTAAGTTGAACCAAGTATTAGATTATTTGAAATCAAATGCATCAGCTACAGTAACAATCGAAGGGTATGCTAGTAGTGAAGGCGAGTTGAATTTCAACATGAATCTTTCTGAATTAAGAGCAGCAAATTTTGCTAAATACTTAATTTCTAAGGGTGTAAATAAAGACAATTTAAAAACAGTAGGCAAAGGAATCGAAAATCCTATTGCTTCAAATGATGATGAAGCCGGAAGGTCTCAAAATAGAAGAATTGAAATAAAGTTCTAAAAATATAATTCTTTATAAAAGTAAAATAGGGTATCATGTATACCCTATTTTACTTTTATAAAGACAAAGAAAGTGCTCTGATTATGTATAAAAAGGTGGTAAATCTTCCTAATTGTGAATTAAAGATTCAATCTGAATCAAACCTGGATCCAGTTCTAGGATATGGCTCTAGAATAAATAATAAAAGAAGCTTTTTATTTATAAGTAAAATATTAGGTAAGCATATACCAGTATCTCCTAAAAAATTAAATACCACTCATTCAAAATTAGCCAAACTAATTAATCCAGAAATCAAAGAGGACAATGTTTTATTAATTGGATTGGCTGAAACAGCTACTGGACTTGGATGGGGCCTCTTTGAGCAAATAATTCCTAAATCAAAAATTTATATACATACCACAAGAGTAATGCTTGAACAGAAGCATTTGATTGATTTTGAAGAGGAGCATTCTCATGCTACTGAACAGTATTTGTATGCTCCGAAAAGTTCAAAATTTAATCTTAATAAGATAAATCATATCGTTATTGTAGACGATGAAATTACTACGGGTAATACAATAAAAAACTTAATTGGTCAATTGAATGAAGTGTTTAACAAGCCTAAGATTTCTGTTGTGACTTTATTAAACTGGTCAAATTATAAAAAAAATTATAAAATACATGCTTTGCACCAAGGGGCATTTTCTGTCAAAGAAAAGTCATCCTCAACTGTAGAAAACACCCTTTCAAATAATGCAGATTTTAAAAAGCCCATTTTGAAGAAGCTTTCAAATGGATATGGCAGAGTTGGTTCTTTTTCATTTCCTGCAATCAGTCAAGAAAACATCAAATTATTGAAAAAATTTAGAGATAGTAAAATTTTGCTTTTAGGCACAGGAGAGTTTATGTTCTATGCTCAAGTGGCGTCTAGGTATTTTCACGAAAGCAATACTCTTAAAATTCAATCAACAACAAGGTCTCCTGTCTCAATAGGCGGGAACATAAAATCTAAGATTTGCTTCAAAGACAACTATTATCCAGAAATTAATAATTATCTATACAATGTTATTGATAAGAAATATGATGTCATTATTATATTTTCTGAAACTAAATCTAATTTTGATCATTTGTTACATGATCAATTAAAGGCTAAATTCAATAAAATAATACCAATATACGTCTAATGAGTTTTAGCGGATCCTATTTACCTTCTGATGTTGATTTCTTATTAGAGATCAAAGATTTTCAAGAAATTTCGATTCTTGAGAAAGAAAGATTAATTCAAACTGGTGAAAAGCACTACAGTGAAGTGCTAACCGAAGAAATGGATTTCCCCGAGGAATATCTAGATTTATACAATAAAATATTTGATAAATATATACATCATGTGTCAAGTGATGTATATGCCTTGTCTAAGTATATCTCGACAATTCATAAACCTGTAATAATATCACTAGCAAGAGCTGGAACGCCATATGGTGTGCTGATTAAACGCACTTTATTAAATTGTTTTGATGTAGAGGCTTCACATTATTCTGTCTCAATCATTAGAGATAAGGGGATTGATTATAATGCCTTAAATCATATTGTCTCTTTACATGGAGCGGATGCCACATTTTTATTTGTGGATGGGTGGACTGGTAAAGGAGCTATTGCAGATCAGTTGGAGAAATCGATGCGTATCTATAGCCCGTCTGTAGATTATAAATTTATTGTACTATCAGATATTGCAGGCGTGGCAGATGTGGCAGCAAGAAGGGATGACTATATTATACCATCTTGTTTGTTAAATTCAACTATATCTGGACTAATAAGTAGAACTTTAATTAATAGTGACCCCGCTTCTTTTCATCGTGCTAAATTTTATAACCAATATCAACATAAAGACTTGTCACTAAAATATGTAGATAGAGTTGATGAGTATATTTCAGAACATGCGTTAGAATTTAAAAATCTACCTGTACATTTTTTTAATCAAGCATCAAAAGATATTTATGTTCGTTTTATAGATAGTATGTTAGGGAAGTACCAAATTTCAAATAGAAATTATTTCAAACCTGGTTTAGGAGAAACGACAAGAATGTTGATCAGAAGAAATCCAGATTTCATCATTATAAATGAACATTATATGAATTCTTTGGATCATATATTGCTTTTATGTAAAATTAAAAATGTTAAAATATTAATTCAAAACGATATGCCAGTGCCTTGCGTAGGTATAATTAATAAATTTCAATCATGATAGATGTACTAGATTTAGGAGCTACTTTATATATTCCAGGTACAAAGCCTGACTTCTCTTCTTTTTTAGAGAAAAACAAGCATATTAGATCAATAATAATTGATACCGAGGATTCAATTCATGCCATTGATATACCAATGGCTGAGAAAAATATTGAAACTGAATTGAACAGACTGAGTAAACTAAAATATAAGAAGCCTTTTATCTTTTTAAGAGTAAAAGATAATATGCATTTTAAAAAAATCAAAAACCATCCTATCGCACAATTAATAGATGGCTATGTCTTACCCAAATACAATTATCTAACTGCGCCTAAATACAATAAACACATTAATCAGGATGATGTTATCATGCCAATTATTGAGAATGAGTTATTTGATACAGGAAAATTAGACAGTATTTTCGGTTACATTGATCAAATTAAGGATTCTACTTTATGTGTTAGGGTAGGAATTACAGATATCTTTAATCTCTTCTCACTTAGAAGACCTAAAGAAAGTACTATTTATAGCCATCCAATAGGTGCAAGAGTGATTACTGATTTAATGATTAGGGCTAATTCTTTAAATCTTAGACTTTCGGGTCCAGTCTTTGAATCTTATTCAACTAAATCTAAAGCTGTTTTGATAGAGGAAGTGAAAGCCGAGGTGACAATGGGTATATACACTAAAAGTACTATCCATCCGGATCAAATTAAACATATTGAGCAGCAATATAGGGTCAATAAAATAGACTTTGAATCAGCTAAAATGCTTATTTCGAAATCTAGCTCTGTTTTTGGGCACAAATTGGTCATGCAAGAAATCGCCACACATTTAAAATGGGCACAAAGTATTATTAAAAGAGCTGATAGTTATGGAACAGTATAGAAATAAAATATTCTTTTTTGCAGACTTAGATGATTCTATGTTTCAAACAATTAGAAAAGATAAGAATGGGAAATATAAGGCAACTTATCCCAAAAATATATTAAAGACATCTTTTTATACCAAAGCACAGTTGAATTTATTGAATTTTATTTTAGCAAATAATGAAATAGTGTTCATTCCTTTAACAGCAAGAACTAAAGAACAATACGAGAGAACAAAAATATTTAAAACTAAACAAGCTTCTATCTACTCCATCTATTATGGTTCAACTTTATATATAGATGGTGCAGAATACAAGCCATATTCTAAAGTTGTAAAATTCAATGTTGACAATTCTTTTAGACAGTTAAATGAATTAAAGAAGAAAGTTTTACAAAAATACCCTTCTATTGAGTTTGTAGATGTAGATGGGAAGTATGTTGTATCTGATGTTAATAATGATTTGTCAAAAAAGTTTATCACTGATCTTATCAATAAAAAATATGCTGATCTTGAAGCGTATGTTGAAGAAAAGTATATTACTATTTTGCCCAAAATTTACAATAAGAGCTCAGTGGTTAAATATCTTACAAAAAAGTTTAAGCCCAAAATGACTTTAGGTATCGGTAATAGCGTAAGTGATATTGATTTTTTAAACCATTGTGATTTTAAAATCATCTCTCATATAGGCATGCTGGATAATAAACTTAACTCGTAATTTTATGATCA
Source organism: uncultured Sediminibacterium sp. (assembly GCA_964560215.1). Classification (GTDB taxonomy): domain Bacteria; phylum Bacteroidota; class Bacteroidia; order Chitinophagales; family Chitinophagaceae; genus Sediminibacterium. Next base: position 19,761 of record CAZLKW010000021.1, read on the forward strand.
TCTATTTTCCAAGAACCTTTGGATCTTCTTACAACATGATTAATGTTGTAAAGCAATATTTTAAGGAGAGACATATAGAGACGACTATTATCGTATCTCATCCAGATCAAAATTCATTAACACTTCATGCAGGGGATGTCAAACTAATTGAGCCTACCTATAATGCAGATGAAAATGATATGTTTTATGAAAAGGTAGTAATTGACTATAAGGTTGATTTAATTATTCCTGGTGAATCATCCTTGCTATTTTTTAAAACAAATGAAAATAAATTTAAAGCGCTAGGTACAAAATTAATGATCAGTGCATCAGCTGAGTTATTGAGCATATTAAGATCAAAAACAAGTACTTATCAATATTTTAAAGAACAAAAAATCGATATTGCTATTCCATTGTATAAGAATGTGACTTCGCTTGATGCATTTATTGATATATGTAATGAAATTGAATCCATTGGGTCAATTCCTTGTTTTAAACCAGATGTTTCCCAAGGTGCATCGGGCTTTAGAATAGTGGATAATACCGTGAATACAGGTAATTTAATTTATGGATTCCCAAGTCATAAAGCTTCAATTGATTATTACATTAGTTTATTTAAAAATTGCGCTACTTTCCCAAATCTAATTGTAACAGAATATTTAAGTGGGGAAGAAGTAACCTTAGATACTTTATCCTTCAATCAATCTTGTTTATGTTATTTCCCAAGGATAAAAGATCTAAACAATCGTTGCGTTATCGATAGACCCCTATTTAAACCTTTGATTTCAGATTTCATTTCTAAGTCTGAAATCAATTTTTTATGGAATATTCAATTAAGATACCATAATAATAAGCCCTATTTATTAGAGGTTAATCCAAGGTATTCTGGAGGCTCATATTTAGCAGAGGAAAACGGTTATAAAATGTTATGTGGTGCAATTGAAATAATCATGTTCGATAAAATACCAAGTTTTCCGCCCCTAAAATCAATGAATTTCAAAATGGTGGAATCATATATCCAATTTTAGACCTTTAATTATAAAAATATTTTATATATTGTTAAAAATTTAGAATCATGATTGAAAACTTAGGGAGCCATCCGACTATTTTAATTGTTTTTAGTGTTGTTATATTGGGCATGTTGATTTTAGATCTTGGTGTTTTTAACAAAAAAGCACACCATGTTACTAATAAAGAAGCAGCCATTTGGACTTTGGTATGGATATCATTGTCTATGTTATTTAGTGTCTTTGTTTTAACGCAGACATCTGTAGAGAAATTCTCGCAATTCCAATCTGCTTATTGGATCGAAAAGGCATTGTCTGTTGATAATCTTTTTGTTTTTATTTTGGTCTTTAATTTTTTCAAAGTACCTGATGAGTCTCACCATAAGGTATTATTCTGGGGAATTATTGGTGCATTGTTTATGCGTGCCCTATTCATTTTCACCGGAGTAGGATTGATTAATTATACCTATTTGCCTGATATGACATTGTTTAACAAGGTTGTGTCTATAAATTTCATCTTAACAGCTTTTGGTTTATTCCTTATTTACGCTGGGATAAAATCATGGTTTTCAGATGAAGATGATGAAGAACAAGACTTTAGTAAGAGTAGAGGTGCTAGACTAGTCCACAAATTATTTAATGTGAGTGAGCATTTTGATAAGGATAAGTTTTTTACGATTCAAAATGGAGTAAAACTAGCAACACCATTGTTGGTTGTTGTGGGTGTAATTGAATTTACAGACTTGTTATTTGCTGTTGATTCAATCCCAGCTATTTTCTCAATTGCTCCAGATGATCCATTTATTTTATATACTTCAAATATCTTTGCTATTTTAGGTTTGAGATCAATGTATTTTCTATTATCGAATTTCATACATATGTTCTCGAAATTAAAATATGGCTTAGCGATTATTTTATCTTTCATAGGATTGAAAATGGTGATCTCACCATTTTATCATATTGATACTTTACTTTCTTTATTAATTGTGTTATCTGTTCTCATTGGTTCGGTTGTTTTATCAATTCTTTCTCCTAAACCAGTTGAATAAATAAATTATGTTGAATAAACTTTATAAGGTTCAGTTAAAAGACGGCAAGATTCCTACTACATTATATCAAACTGTAGGGGATGCAATCAAAGCACATGGTGCAGGGAATATTGTCAAAATTGATGAGGTAGCCGCTAAAAAAACAAGTACAGGCACTATTGCCAAATCAAGTGATCTTGTTTTAGTATTAAGCAGTAGAGCGGATAATGACTTAGAATTGTCATTAAAATGTGGCTACGCAGTAACCTATAACTGTCCATCTTATAAAAAGATTTTCGCAGGCATGAAGTATTTGGAAGTGTCCGAAAATTTTGTATTGGAAGGTGAGATTTTAAAACTAGATAAGTTTGATTTAAAAGTACACCATGACTGGGCTTCTATTATACCTAGACATCAAGAGAAGATTTGGAAATGGTCTATTTTTCATACAAAAGCTACTATGATACCAAGGGCAGATGCGGAAAAAAAATATGGCAAGATTCCAGGTGTACAAGGCGGGATTGGATATATCAATTTGGGTAAAAAGTAATCATTATGTCAGATCATTCAACTAATAATAGCCAGGATAATTCTAACTTAAGCAAAGGTTCTGATTCAAATTCTGGCAATCCACTACCAGCTGAAAAAGTGTGTTTTAATTGTAAACATATGTTATGGATGGTTGGGTTAGGACTTGGGCTTAAATGTGCTTTAACAAGAAATAATATCGAACATAGACGACATACTTGCGATCAATTTGAGTTCAAATAATTATAATGCTACATGGATTTAGTTAAAAAAATATTATACATTGACATGGATGGTGTCTTGGTTAATTTTCAGTCAGGCATTGATAAATTAACTAAAGAAGAGCTTGAAATGTTTAAGGATCAAGAAAAAAATGTACCACACATTTTTAGTAAAATGGATCCAATTCAGGGCGCCATTGAAGCTTATTTGCAACTGGCCGAAAAATATAATACCTATATTTTATCTACTGCCCCTTGGCACAATGAAACGGCTTTAGGGGATAAGGTTGCTTGGGCGAAAAAACACTTAGGAGATGCTATTTATAAAAGATTAATTTTCTCTCATAACAAGCACTTGAACGAAGGTCATTTCCTCATTGATGACAGACCTCATAGAAATGGGGCTGGTGACTTTAAGGGAGAGCTAATTCACTTTGGTGGTGATAGATTTCCTAATTGGGAGTCTGTGTTAAGCTACTTGCTTTAATAACAGGTCTTCCTAATCAATCTGAGTAATAATATACTCTCTATCTCCAAATATGAAATTCATTTTTAAACTTTTATTCATGAGCAAGGTTCCTAAAAGGGAATTTGTTAAAATATAAGAATGCCTGCCATTATGTGTTCCCGCTATTGCTGTATCTTCAGTAAGTTCTTTAGTTTGAGTGATTGATCCATCAATTGCTTGAAAAGTTACAATTGAGTTTTCTCCAATAACTTGTATCCCATTGTCTTCAGATGCCTTCCATTCAATAAAATTGAGAAAGGCCGGGTTCGAAAATGTAAAAAAACCATCCTTCCAATTGCCAATTTGGTGTATTCTGTTTTGACCTTGAGGAAAGTGACATGCATTCCCTGTATATCTTGAAATCTCAATTGGTCCTATATATTTATAAGTATTTCGGTCAAGGTATTCAAATAGTGGACAAATATCACTCATTCCCTTATTCCATCTATTATAAGTTAAAGCTGTAACATTTCCGACATGAATATCTTTACCTAAAAATTTTTCATTTACTTCTCCATAAGAGTATGTTTTACCAAGTGTAAATATTTGTGAAGCGATTTGTGTATAAAGTTCCCTCATGTGCATTATTTTAATAAAGATATGTATTATTAATTTTATAAATTTAGGTATTGCTAAATTCTTAATAGAATAGAATAGGCAATTGTATCTTCATGCTAAATTATTTCCTCATTCATTTAAATAATGTAGATTCTTTTTTTAAAATTAAATAACTAGTAATCATTTTATGAAATATTTATTATTCTTTTTGCTCTCATTTTCTACTATGCAAATAAATGCACAAGCTGTTGCCATCAAGTTAAAGTCCTACAGCTGGAATAATCCAAGTCATCAATTTATTAAGGCGTTGAATGAGAATGGTAAGAAGCTACTTGATACAGTATTTAAAGATGCAGGAGTAGATACATCAAAATGTATCAAAGTAGATTATAGTGAAACGATCAAGTTAACCCAACCTGCCTATTTAAAGTCCACCTCCTATGCCTATTATGATTATGACATGAAGCATGGGCAAATCTTAAAAAATTATTATGAAAATTTTAATGGGTATGATATGGATAAAAAGGCATATTGTATTTTAAGATTTTCAACCAATAATGACGGTTTCGATAGCATTACTTTGTATTATATAAAATAAATCAGGAAAGGATACCTTTCGACTTTAAATATTGAATACAGCCATCCAGCTCTTTATTTGCAAAAGCGTTGCTGTCAATTTCAAAAGGGTTCTTTTGATAAGTTAGTTTCTTACTATAAGTATCATAATTTTTAAAGTCAGGATCTTTTAGGTGCTGTATATTGTGACGCACCTCGTGGAGTGTGGTGTGTATGATATCTCTAACTTTTGTTGACTCATTACCATCGTGACTTTTAATATAAATGACGATCTTTTTTTGACCTGAGTAGTAACAGCCAAGTCTTTTTTTACTTTTAAAATAGGAGATCTCGTATTTTGGAAAAAACCGGATGTTTTGAGCTTTTAAGATTGGCCCGCAATAGTAAACCACTTCTTGTACCAATTTTGGATAGGAGCTGTTGAGTTTAAGTTCGGGTCCTTTAACTGCTTCAATTACACCCTGAATAAATTTATAGATGCATAATACCAAGAAGCCAATAAGGAAGAATCCAATGAAAAATCTATCCATTTAAATCAATTTTGGGGCAATTTAAATGGGCGCTTTCTAGTCTATTAAGAATCAACACTAAGCCGCCAATAGCGACTCAGTGTTTATGTTTTTAATTTCTTGTGGGTTACCCCAATTATGTTCAATTAAATTATCGGTCCATTTTAAATAGTTTACACTAGTTACACCCTCATAATGGTTAAGTTTCAGTTTTCCAATATCTTCCAACTTTTCCTCTTTAAATGTAAATAATTTTAAGGCACTAGGTGGTATAGTTTGTCTAGTACAAATAAACCAGTGTTTATTCATTTTTTGGTACCTTTTTTCAATATCACTAGCCATTAAAGGGTCTATATACCATTCCTCTTTAAGTTGTATTGTATCTATTCTCCAAAAATCGTAACTGGTCATGGTATTCATAACTACTTTAACACTATCACCAAAACTAAAATGGTCAATACAAAACGGAAAAACAAATTCCGGCTTAACTAAGCCATTATGGGCAAAAACAGCCCAGTCTTTTCTGTAAATAAGTCCTTCCTTTCTTATTTTTTCTCTTAAACCAAAATCATCTTCTTTTGCTCTAAAGCTTCTTTTTAAACCACGGTAACTAATATGCCAAACATATCGCTTTGGGTTAATTACTGTTGTTAAGTTCCATGGGTTTCTCCCATCATTAATTGTAATTGTTTTCATAACTATTAGTTTTTTAATTTTAATTAATTGCCATACAGCAGCATGCAAAAAGCAGTAGCAAAAAGCAGCAGCTAAAGGCATTAATTTAGATTGTTGAATTGCTAATAGTATGTACTACATAATTAAGTTAGGTTTAAACTTGAGATAAGTTCGTTTGAATAAATAATATTATCGGTCATTTTATTTATAGGTTCTTCAGTTAGTTTTTTATAGATTTCTAAGTAGTTAGTCCAGTGTTCACCACTAGCTCTTTTAATAGATCCCTTCTCATATTTTCCATTTACTATGTTTAAACTTTCATATTGATTTGCACCAGATAACATAGAACCACCTATTTTGTATATATATCCATTTTCTTTTTTAAGTTTCGGGTTGGTTTCCCATTCCTTAAACAAACTACCCAAACTATAGCGTAAAGTTCCATAATATAATCCCCCTGAGTACAACCATTTTAAACTTAATTGATAGTATCCTTTCTTGTTAATTATCAATTCTTTATTTTTATATAATTTAAGAAAGTTTCGAAATAATATTTTTGAGTTTTCAATCATTTTATTATCCTGTTCTTTAATAAACCACATTTCATAAAGAGCTGGAGTTAAACATAAATAGTCATCACTTTCGATTTTCAATCCATTGGCACGAACCAATGATTCCGGCATATAAGCTTCAAACCCGCTATAATCTTGTAAGATTAAATGGGTCTGGTTTTTGATTTCAATACTACCTAATACTTTAGTAGTAAGGGTTTTGTTGATTCTAGGCATAGGACAACATTTTAAGTTTAAATTAAAAATTGTTTGCCAAGAGCATAAATAAAAGTGGATATTGCGCTTTAATTTGACAAAAGTCCACATCTTAAATATCCACCACCTTTTTCTCGCGACTAGGTTGGTTCAGCTATTGCTGATCTTGATGTTTGAACTGCAATGATATATTATGATTTTAAATATTCCAAATATTTGACTATATTTTTTTAAATAATTTTCTCTTGCCTTCATGCATGCCAAATTTTCCAAACCAATCAGACACTCCTTCATAGTTACTCCAAGATTCCCCACCACTTAATATCATTTTGGGTAACAATAAATATTTTTTTGCAATTTTTTTCAATAAGGAGTCTTCGCAAAACGAAGTCCAGCATCCACCAAGTCCGTGGTCTTGTGTAACAACAATATCAATTTTAATATTGTTTTTCAATAATACTTCATAAGTAGCAATACCCTCAGTCCCAAAATAATAAATATTCCATATTTGATCATCTTTTTCAATTACGTACTTAGTAATAAATGACAAGCCTATCTCGCTGCCAAATCTAGCATTTGGACTGGGATGCCAAAATGCATCCCAGTCATCTTCATGAAAATAGGAGGGATGCATATTAATATGTTGAGTAATTTGATAGCCGTCCCAT
>CAZLKW010000022.1:0-13182 GCA_964560215.1 uncultured Sediminibacterium sp.
AGAAAGAATTAATCCAACCACCACACAAGCTTGGTTTGTGTTGAAAAAACATTTTGAAGAAGAAATGAGCCGTCGACAAATGAAAGATTTGTTTGCAGCTGACGCAAATAGATTTGAAAAATACTCTATTAATAAAGGAGGTATTTTATTTGATTACTCAAAGAATATCATTTCAGATAAAACCATTCAATTGTTATTTCAGTTAGCAAAAGAATGTGGACTTGATAAAGCAATAGAGGCTCAATTTTCTGGGCAAGCAATTAATGAAACTGAAAACAGAGCTGTTTTACATACTGCTTTAAGAAATTTTAGTGGGCAACCAGTTGTGTTGGATGGTAAAGATATTATGCCTGATGTGCAACGCGTGTTACAACAAATGAAAACTTTTTGTAACAAAATTCACCAAGGTGAACACAAAGGATATACTGGTAAAAAAATTACTACCATTGTTAATATTGGTATCGGTGGAAGTGATCTTGGCCCAGTGATGGTTACTGAGGCTTTAAAGCCTTATTGGATAGATGGAATACAAGTATATTATGTTAGCAATGTGGATGGCACACATATCGCAGAAACATTAAAGAAAGTAAATGCCGAAGAGACTTTATTTTTAATTGCTTCTAAAACTTTTACCACACAAGAAACCATGACCAATGCGCATACGGCAAGAACTTGGTTTTTGGAGCATGCAAAAGAAGAAGCACATATTGCAACCCATTTTATTGCTTTGAGCACGAACGAAAAATTAGTCAACGCATTTGGTATCAGTAGTCAGAATATGTTTGAATTTTGGGATTGGGTTGGAGGACGATATTCATTATGGAGTGCAATAGGATTATCGATTGCATTAACAATAGGATATGATTCATTTGAAGCATTATTAAAAGGTGCACACGAAGCTGATGTACATTTTAAAACAACACCATTTGAAAAAAATATTCCTGTAATCATGGCCTTATTAGGTATTTGGTACACGAATTTTTTTGGTGCACAAAGTGAAGCTATCTTACCCTACGATCAATACCTTCATCGATTTGCAGCCTATTTCCAACAAGGAAATATGGAGAGTAATGGTAAATATGTAGACCGTAATGGCACGACTGTAAATTATGCAACTGGCCCAGTGATTTGGGGAGAACCTGGAACAAATGGACAACATGCATTTTATCAATTAATTCATCAAGGCACTTTAGTAATACCGTGTGATTTTATTGCGCCTGCAAAAAGTCATAACCCTATCGGTGATCATCATGATAAATTATTGAGTAACTTTTTTGCTCAAACAGAAGCTCTATTAAATGGTAAAACCGAAGAGACGGTTGTTGAAGAATTAAAAGCTGCAGGTAAGTCTGAAGCTGAAATTGAATTCTTAGCACCTTTCAAAGTTTTTGCTGGAAATAAACCAACCAATTCTTTCTTAGTTGAAAAAATCACACCAAGCAGTTTAGGATTTTTAATTGCAGCATACGAACAAAAGATTTTTACTCAAGGTGTTATTTGGAATATCTATAGCTTTGATCAATGGGGTGTTGAATTAGGTAAACAATTAGCAAATCAAATTTTACCTGAATTAAGCAATAATCAACCAGTTACGAGCCATGATAGTTCAACCAATGGGTTGATCAACCAATACAAATTATGGAAAGCATAAGATTAATTGAACCGAAGGACAATATAGCCTTAGCGGCAGTTATTCGAGCAGCCCTGACAGAATTTGGCGCCAATAAACCAGGTACTGTTTATTTTGATCCTACAACGGATCAATTATATCAATTATTTGAAACTCCTGGTTCGGTCTATTTTATTGCTGAGAATGAGAATGAATTATTGGGTGGTTGTGGCATCTTCCCAACCATCGGCTTACCCGAAAAAACTTGTGAATTAGTTAAACTCTATTTAGCACCAGCTGCTAGAGGAAAAGGTTTAGGAAAAGCATTGATGCTTAAAGCTATGGATTGGGCAAAAGAAGCTGGATATGAGCAAGTGTATCTTGAAACCATGCCTGAATTATCCAACGCAGTCACTATGTATGAAAAATTGGGTTATAACAGGTTGCCTAAATCTATAGGAAATTCTGGACATGACGGTTGTAGTATATGGATGTTAAAAGCTTTGTAAAACAAATCCTACCATTTATCTACTTCCTCTGTACTTAAGTTGTCTCCACTTGAAGCAGGTGAAACTGGAGCTGTTTCATTTATAATAGGCGCCTCAACTTCCTTAGTCTCTATGACTTCATGGCTTTTCACTTCTATCGATGCAGCTGTATTGCTTACATTTTCTTCTGGAACAAAAGCTGGATCGTACTCGTGATTAAACGCATCAAAATCAAAATCTGGCATCAATTCAGTTTTAACATAATCCAAGGATTCTGTCAATGCCTTTAAAAATTTATTGAAATCTTCTTTGTATAAAAAAATTTTGTGACGATCATAACCATTATCATCAAATCTTTTTCTACTCTCTGTAATTGTTAAGAAATAATCATTCCCTTTTGTTGCTCTTACATCAAAGAAATAAGTTCTTCTCTTGCCTGCACGAATTTTAGAACTAAATACACTCTCCATCTTTTTGTCGTTGTTTTCGTATTCCACAATTTCAATTTTAGTTATTAATAATCTATGGCTAAAATATAAAATGTTTATGAAATTTTAAAACTTTTAAAAAAGAATTAATGAAAACAACTTGCAAGTCCTTTATTGTTGATTTTGGCTCAATTGAGTTTGATATAATTCTGCATAAAGTCCTTGCTTAACTAACAAACTTTCGTGTGTACCTGATTCTGCTATTTGGCCATCTTGAATGTAGATAATTTTATCAAAATGAAAATTAAAAAAGATACGGTGCGTGATGAATAAAGCTGTTTTGTTTTGCATTAACTGGCTAAGATTAGACAAAATTGATTTTTCGGTATTCGCATCTACTGCACTTAAACAATCGTCGAATATAAATAAATCTGGCTCTTTTATTAGTGCCCTAGCGATTGAGATTCTTTGTTTTTGTCCACCACTCAATGTCGTTCCCCTTTCGCCAACTAAGGTTGCAAAACCTTGAGGCAATTGATTGATTTCATTAAAGATATGGGCAGCTTTTGCAGCTGAATGAATTGCCTCATCTGTTGATTCAACTCCAAATTGAATATTATTTTTTATTGAATCACTAAACAAAAAAACATCTTGTTGTACATATCCAATTCGTCTTCTAAGAGAGGTAAAATCGATTGATTCAATAGACTTACCATCTACTTTTACAATACCATTATTCACATGGTACATCCTGTTGAGCACTTGTGCAATACTAGATTTACCTGAACCAGTTTTACCAAGAATTAAAACTTTTTCACCAGCTTTAATCTCTAAATTAAAATTATTAAGGGCTTTGATTCCTGAATGAGGATAAATGAAATCTACATTATCGAATTGAATATCACCTTTTATTTTTTCGATTTTTTGAGTCCCTACATTTTGAATTTTAGATTCAATAGATAAAAATTCATTTAATCTTTTTTGAGAAGCTGCAGCTCTTTGTATCATACTTGCTGTCCAACCAATAGCACTCACGGGGAAAGTTAACATATTGATATAAATCACGAATTCTACGATTGTGCCAATCTGACTTGGATCTTTAATGGCCTGTAAACCCCCTAAATATATGGTAAGTAATGTACTCAAGCCTATCATCAATGCCATAGATGGTGTATAGAATGCTTCTACCTTTGCTAAGCTAACTGCATTTTTTCGGTACAATTCACTATTGGTTTTAAAGAAACCCAACATTGCTTTTTCTTGAACAAAGGACTTGATAACTCTTATACCAGAATAAGATTCTTGTGCATTTGTAGTTAGATCGGAAAGTTGTCCTTGAATTTCTTCACTCTTTTTATTGATTATACTATTTACTAAATAAATAGTGATTGCTAAAATTGGCAAAGGAGAAAGTACATATAAACTAAGTCGTAGGTCTTTAGAAAACATATTATACAAACAAAAACCAATCAAAGAAATCAGGTTAATCAAATACATTAAAGAGGGCCCTGTATACATTCTTACCCTACTCACATCTTCGGTAATTCGGCTCATTAAATCACCCGTACTATGTGTTTTATAAAACTCAGTATCTAAGGCCTGGTAATGCATATAAACTTGATTCTTTTGGTCGTATTCAATATGTCGGCTCATCACAATGATGGTTTGACGCATAAAAAACATGAATACCCCTCTTAAGATGGCTAAAAAAAGGATGGTAATACTGCAAAAAGTAATCAACCATCCAAAACTGAATTCATTAGCATCACTTATTCTTGAAATTACTTGGATTAACAGCTCATTATGACCTCCAGTTACGGGCTTCCCTCCTGGTAATTTAGCCTGTACTAAACCAACAACATATCCAGTGATTTGAGGGGCTAAAACGGCCAAATAATTGGTTGCAATAACCAATAGGATCCCTATAAAGAATCGAAACCTATACTTCCAAAAAAAATGATTTAACGCTGCTAATTCTCTCACTTAGTCCTTTTTTGTAAAGATACATGGTAGTCAATTAATTAGAACTATTGAATTCATGAATAAATTGCCCATTTTTTTGCAAAATTGGTTTTCCCTTCCTACATTTGCCGCGGAGAGATGGCAGAGTGGTCGATTGCGATAGTCTTGAAAACTATTGACTGTAACAGGTCCGGGGGTTCGAATCCCTCTCTCTCCGCCAAACGATGAAAAAGAGGCTTTTAGCCTCTTTTTTTATGCCCTAAATAGCATTTTCACGAAGTGAAACCTATATTATAAAGAAGATGAGACCCAAATCTTGATTTGAGGTCGAAAATGAATTTATAAATTAGGTAAATCCGTAGGATTTAAAATGCCGTTTAGGGTATATTGAATTTTGAGCTAAAACTTTTTTTAACGTTTTCGCCCCTCAAAGGGAAGCCGGAGTGTAACGACGGCAATCCTTTGTTTGAGCCCCTAAATGGGATGCCGGAGCAAAGCGAAGGCAATACTTTAGCACAATAAAAAAGGCCACCCAAAGGCAGCCTTTAAACTCTTACGAAAAAGGATTATTGAACCCCTACTCCCTGAAAATTAACTGTCTTAATTAGATTATCACTGAAGAAAATGGTTGCATTTTTTGAAAAATTACCCATAGAAGCACCATTAAATCCTAATGTAACAATCGTCTTTTGCCCTGGAGCAATTACTGCATTTGCTTGAAATTTTGGTGTTGTACAACCACAACTAACTTGTACATTATTTAAGGTAATTGGAGCTGCACTGATATTTTCGATGGTTACATTAAACTCAGTTGGTTTACCATAAGGGATATTGCCCATATTGTAATTGTCATTCGTGAATTTCAATACCTTGTTGATATCCTTTTGTACTTGAGTTGAAGTCGGAGCAGTTTGAGCTATTAATTGAGTTGAAGCAATTAATAACAAAGTGAATAAAAGAAACTTTTTCATATTTACTTGATTAATGTTCTAATTAAAATCGAATTTACCTATTTTTTATTTATTATGAATACTTAGTTAAAAACTTAAACATTTGATATTCAGTATACATAAATCAGATTATAAATTATTAAATTTTTTGATTTGTTAATTCAATCAGATAAATCTAAATAATTTATCCTAAAAAGGGCTTAATTTTAATACAAGGTATTTCCCCAATTAACCCAAGTTAAACGTCGAGTATGTTCACCATAACAGAAATCGTTAAAGATGGTATTCTAGAAATTCAATTTTCTGAAAATAGAGCAAACAATAAATTATATCAAATTATTTGCTCCAAAGGGAATGTTTTGCAAAAAGGCAAAATAACTGGTCAAACACAAAGAACCTGTTTATATGTGGGAGATTTGAAAAACGGTAAATATACTTTCAAATTAGATGATAATGAATTAAAAGAGTTCACAGTTCAATAAGTATAGATCCATTAAGCTTGTCTAGTCTACTTTTACTTTCATAATTAATTTCCGAATCCTTCCTTCTCCTATCATGGGTGCATGCACATCGTCTGGAAAATAAATACCAAATTGCCCAGGATGTAATTTGAAAAAATGATCAGGCGCATCTTCAAAAAATAACACATCCTTATCTTTATTGTATTCTCCTCTTGGCTCCACACAACTTGATCTTGATTTCCAACCTACAGTCTCCACACCGTTAAAACAAACTTGAATGTCTATATAAGTATTATGACATTCAAAATCGGCACAGGATTCCAACATGGTCACTCCCTCTTCATCCGCAATGATTGCAATTATATTTTTCCCATCTATTTCTTTCTTGCCTACTGGCATAGCGTCAAAGTTCGTATTTAAGATATAATCAAATGCAGCTGCGAACCTCTGGTGTACTGCAACATATTTATTGATTTGTGTAAGTTCGTCTAGTATCATTATTTTTTCTGTTTAATCTGTTTAAGTTGCTTAAGCTCTTTTTCTGCTTGCGCAAACATATGCTCATCAATTTTTTCAATAACCAATAAATCTTCCACATCAATATTCATTGGTAGATGCCCCACTTTCACAATAGCACGCTTCCCTTTAAAGCCAATCACTTCGCCCACTTGGTAATTTTTCTTCAATTTCACAGTGGATCCTACTTCTATTGGCGCAGCACTTTCTTTATATTGTTTGTCTACTTTTTTAGCCAGCTTATTAATCACAATCGCATCGTTCTTTTTAAAGAGCAAATTGTACAAAGTCTTCATCACTTCTTCCTTCTTATCCGATTTCTTATAATCTAAAGCGATTTGCTTTAAATTACGTTCCATCTCTTTTAAGTAAGTAAACTTTTCCTCTGCTACCCTATTTTGTTCTCTTAAAAGCGCAATCTGTTGTAGATGTTTTTCTTTGTCTAAGGTCTTATTCAATTCAAGCTTCAGTGCATCATTCTCTTTGATGAGCTTATGCAATTCCTTTCGCTCTTTTTGAACCAATTGTAAATCCTGTTCCGTTCTATTTAATAATTTATCCAACTCAAAATGGTGCGTGTCTACTAATTTTCTTGCACGATTGATTAAATGGGTTGGTAAACCAATACGTTCTGCAATCGAAAAAGTATAAGAGCTTCCTGGTTTACCTATTACCAACTGGTACAAGGGCTCTAATTTCACTTCATCAAACTGCATGGCTCCATTCACAATCCCTTTATTGTGATTCGCCATCACTTTTAAATTCAAGTAGTGGGTCGTGACAATACCCTGTGCATGTTTATGCGATAACTCTTCTAAGATTACTTCGGCAAATGCACCCCCTAAATGCGGATCGGATCCACTTCCTAATTCATCTATAAAAAACAAAGTCTTTCCATTGGCATTTTCAATAAAATACTTCATATGCGTCAAGTGACTGCTATAGGTACTTAATTCAAATGCCAAATTCTGCGTATCACCTAACTGAATAAATAATTGTTTGTAAATACCCATTTGAGAATCAGGATGAACCGGTACCAATAATCCTGATTGCAACATCACTTGGTTCAAACCCAAAGTTTTCATAGAAACTGTCTTACCACCAGCATTGGGTCCACTAATAATTAAGATTCTTGCCTCGTCATCTAATTCCAAATTCACTGGAATGGTCTTTTTACCAGACACTTTATTATACATGTACAATAAAGGATGATAAGCTTGTATTAGATGGGATGTGGCTTTATTTTCAACTACGGGCAAATGTGCATTCATGTCGATCGCCAATAATGCTTTGGCTTTGATAAAATCATATTCCCCCACCATCTGCAAATAACCCATCAACAAACTAGAATAAGGAGCGAGTTGGTTTGTCAATTGTCTCAACACTCTTTGCACTTCCTTGGTTTCGTCCTGTTCTAAACTAAATAATTCATTATTGAGTTCAATGGTTTCTTCAGGTTCAATGAAAGCTGTTTTACGGCTATCACTTTCTCCATGCAAGAATCCTTTGACTTGTCTTTTATATTCCGAAAATACTGCTACCACGCGACGTCCATTGCTAAAGCTCTCGTCGATATCTGCTGTGTAGCCAGATTTAGCTAAACGACCCAATACCTTTTCGAATATTCTTCTTAATTCCTGACGCTTTTTATACAACTGTGCCCGGATCTTTGCTAAATCCTCGGAAGCATTGTCCTTCACCAATCCCCTGTCATCTATGATTTCATCTATTGATTCAATGATTGTTTTTTCAAAATAACTATTGGCAACCACTTCATATAAATGACTATAGGCAGCTTGACGTTCTGCATCAAACCATTTATAAATTTGACCAACATGGTCTACTAATCTACGCACCAATAACCATTGCTCTCCAGTTAATTGAGCACCAGGGATCCCTAAAAGCTTTACATCCTTCCTAATATCTATAATGAAGTCACTTGGAAAATACTGATTGGCTTGTTTAATGAACTGGTATTCCTGCGTTTGCCTTAAAGCCGTTTGGATATACTTTAAATGGGTATGAATCCTCATTGCTTCCACCTGCTCCTTTCCAATAGTGGATTGACAGTAATTCAACAAAATCGTCTTGATCTTGTCAAATTCTAATTGGGAAAGGGCATTTTCTGGATATACTCGCATGGGCTAATGGGCACAAATTTACTTAAATAAACATTAATACCCTTAGAACAAATTGGGCTATGATTTGTTGTAATTTCAAGTAATCTCTTTTTATGAAAACAATCAAACAGTGTGCCCTGCTTATGTGCAGCGTTATTTCCTTCTACGCATGCGCTCAATCCCCTAAAAAACAAGTAAAACAGCAAAAAATCAATATGGAAAATACACAAACAATCACTTTAGGATCAGGCTGCTTTTGGTGTACCGAAGCCGTTTATCAACGTTTAGAGGGTGTGGTGAAAGTAACCAGTGGTTACAGTGGTGGCCATGTCGATAACCCAACTTATGAGCAGGTTTGTGACAAGACGACTGGACATGCGGAAGTTTGTCAAATCGTTTATGACACCACTAAAATTAGTTTGGATGATATTTTATCCGTTTTCTGGAAAACGCATGACCCAACCACACCTAATCAGCAAGGAAATGACGTTGGCCCTCAATATCGCTCTGCTGTCTTTTATCATACCGAATACCAAAAGGAACTAGCGTTGAAATACATTAAAGAATTAGATGCAAGTAAGGCTTGGGACAAACCTATTGTGACCGAAGTGACCGCTTTTTCAAAATTCTATTCTGCTGAATCCTATCATCAGAACTATTACAACAACAATACCAATCAAGGTTATTGCAGGTATGTGATAGGGCCAAAATTGGAAAAATTTGAAAAAGTATTCAAGGATAAATTAAAAAAAGACGAAGAATAGCACCTACGCCAAAAGTTAAATTAACAATCAGTTAATTGACTTAGCCAATTTGAGTATTATATTTTAACTTAGGGATTCAATTATTTGAATCCCTAATCTTTTTATATGAAAAAAGTCCTTTTCTTATTAATTCTAGCTTTCTTATCTGATAAAAATTTCGCGCAACCTTTAGTGAATGAGTCCGATGTGTTAAGAGGTAGTTTAAATGAAAATAGAGATTGGTTTGATATCAAAAAATACGTGATTGATGTTACACCCAATTATGAAGCTAAATCAATTGTTGGTGTGGTAAGTTGGAAAGCTTTAGCAGTTAAACCTTCTAAGAAAATTCAAATTGATTTACAAGTACCATTAGTCATTGATAGTATTTTATTGTGGCAGAACCTTAAAGACAGTCTTACGCCAATTCGTTTACAATTTTCAAGAGCCAATAATATTGCCCTTGCACAAATAGATAATGTAATTCCAAAAGGACAGCAATTTGGTTTAACCATATTTTACCATGGTGTTCCTAAGGAAGCCATTAGACCGCCTTGGGATGGTGGATGGATTTGGAAAAAAGACAGCAACGGTCAACCATGGATGTCTGTTGCTTGTCAAGGCTTAGGTGCTTCTGTATGGTATCCTTGTAAAGACCATCAATCTGATGAACCAGAGGAAGGTGCAATACTTTCTATGCAAGTACCAAAAGATCAAAACCTCATTGCCATTGGTAATGGCCGAAGAATGCCTGAGCAAAAATGGAACCAAAATAAAGCCTACAATAAATTTTCTTGGCAGGTGACGAATCCAATCAACAACTACAATATCATTCCATACATTGGCGATTATGTGGGATGGAAGGCTACTTATAAGGGCTTAAAAGGAAATTTAGATTTAAGCTATTGGGTACTAAGAGCAGACTCTGCAAAAGCAGTAGAACAGTTTAAACAAGTGCCAAAAATGTTAGAAGCATTTGAATATTGGTTTGGTCCATATCCATTTTATGAAGACGGATTTCAGATGGTACAAAGTCCTCACTTAGGCATGGAACACCAATCTGCCATTGCTTATGGAAATAAATTCATGAATGGCTATTTGGGACGAGATTTATCTGGTTCAGGCTGGGGTTTGAAATGGGATTTTATTATTGTACATGAGAGTGGCCATGAATGGTTTGCAAATAATATTACCACTAAGGATATTGCTGATATGTGGGTACATGAAGGCTTTACAAATTATTCTGAAACCTTATTCACAGAATACTTTTATGGAAAAAAAGCAGGCGATGAATACAATTATGGTATCCGAAAAAATATACGAAATGATATTCCTGTTATTGGCACTTATGGGGTAAACCAGGAAGGCAGTGGCGATATGTATCCAAAAGGATCTTCCTTATTACATACCATCAGACATGCAATCAACAATGATAGTTTATTCAGAAGCATTTTAATGGGATTGAATAAACAGTTTTACCACCAAACAGTGACAACGCAAGAAGTTGAAAATTATATTTCGACAAGAGCTGGATTTGGTTTTCAAAAAGTATTTGATCAGTATTTAAGAACCATTCAAATTCCTGTATTGAATTATAGCTATAACGAAAAGGAAAAAATATTTACTTACGAATACAAGGATTGTGTGACTGGATTTAATTTACCATTACACTTTAGTTATTTAGGAAAAGATTACAGCTTCATGCCCTTGGATTATCAACCACAACAACGCTTAATCAAAGAGGCTAATTTTAACTTACAAGATTTTGTAAAAACAATCGAAAGTCAATACTATATTCGATTAGCACAGGTAAAATAAAATAGATAAAGGAAGTTCGTATTGAAATAAGATTTGAATTATTGTTTCAATACTCTACCTAAACTGTACAAACGTTTTTGCCAATAGGGCTCTGACAAATCACTGATGGTTACACCCTGACTAGTACTAGCGTGTGCAAATTTGTTATTGCTCATATAAATACCTACATGTGAAATGGATCGACTGCCATCTGTTTTAAAGAAGATCAAATCCCCTTCCTTTAAATCTGACCAATCAATTTTTTCACTTTGCTCATATTGTTCAGCAGCTGTTCTCTTTAAATTGGTATTGTAAATGGCGTTCATCACATCTAAGGTAAAATAAGAACAATCCACACCTCTTTTACTATTCCCACCTAATGCATAAGGTGTGCCCCACCATTCATCTATCTTTTGTAATAAAGGAATGTTTTGAATTTCCTCTACCGCAATATCCATCTGAATGGAATACTTTAATTGTAACCAATTGGCTTTTTCGACATCGGTTAAATTATCTGGCATTTTATCTTTCCTAATGGGACTAGCGGATACAGGTTCTGCATCCAATGCATCAGAAGCTTTTTTTAGATACACTTTCCCTGGCTTCACCGAAATATTGTCCAAGAATTCAATGGTTTCATCTGCAGGTTCAGCAACTGCGGAAACCGCTGGAAGGCTTCGCTTAGGTTTAGCTTTAATTTGACGCGCTTTTGCTTGTACAGTTTGCTTTAAATTGGACAAACTTGAACAGCTCGACATAGTCAAAGTGCCTATAAATAACCCTAGTATTAAAAAATTGCCTTTTTGCATCTGTGGCAAGATAAGTCAAGAAGCTTAAAATTGGCTCAAAATGGATTATTTTAACCCTTTTTTGTGGAAAATTAAGCCTGCCCAAGCCCTGCTTTTTTACGATATTTGTGCCTTATCCCGATATCCAAAATGCCCAAATTTTCCCATTTACACGTTCATACCCAATATTCACTTTTAGATGGCGCTGCATCTATTGATGGCTTATATAAAAAAGCGATCAAAGACGAGATGCCTGCCCTCGCAATTACCGATCACGGTAATATGTTTGGTGCATTTAATTTTGTTAGCCAGGCATGGAAAAATACCAAAGTGGTTGGTAAAGATGCGAATGGAAAAGACATTTTAGCACCTACCGTGAAGCCCATTGTTGGTTGCGAATTTTATGTGGTTAAGGATAGGCATATTAAACAATTTACAAAAGAACATAAGGACGATCGTTTCCACCAGGTGCTTTTAGCCAAAAACGCAGTTGGTTATCAGAATTTGATAAAGCTTACTTCATTAGGTTACATCGAAGGGATGTATAGTAAGTACCCTAGAATTGATAAAGAGTTGATTGAAAAATACCATGAAGGCATTATTGCTACCACATGTTGTATTGGTGCCCATGTGCCTCAAGCTATTTTAAGAGACGGAGAAGAAGCTGCTGAAAAAGAGTTTAAATGGTGGTTAGATTTATTTGGAGAAGATTATTATATCGAGATTCAAAGACACCAGATTCCAGAACAAGAAATCATCAACAATACTTTACTTAAGTTTTCAAAAAAGCATAAGGTAGATGTAATTGCAACCAATGATAGCCATTATATCAACGAAGATGATGCCAACGCGCATGATATCTTATTATGTATCAATACGGGTGAAAAGCAATCTACACCAGGTTTTGATGATTTTGTAAACGATGAGCTTCAAGTAAAAAATAGAAGATTCAAATTCCCAAATAACGAATTTTATTTTAAGACTCAATCCGAAATGATTGAGTTATTTAGTGATATCCCTGAATCAATTGACAATACCAATGCGATTGTTGACAAAGTCGAAGTCTTGAATTTAAAGAAGGACATTCTCCTACCCGCCTTCCCTATTCCAAAAAGTTTTCAGATTCACAAGGACGCGAATATGAATCAATGGGAATTCTTAAAACATATTACTTGGGAAGGTGCACATAAAAGATACGATACCATTACTGCTGAGATTCAGGAGCGTATTGACTTTGAATTATTCACAATTCAAACCATGGGTTTCGCAGGTTACTTCTTAATTGTAAGTGACTTTATTAAAGCAGGTCGTGAGATGGAT
>CAZLKW010000022.1:13318-15963 GCA_964560215.1 uncultured Sediminibacterium sp.
TAAGAGCATGCCCGATATTGATACGGACTTTGATGATGAAGGCCGTCAGAAAGTAATCGATTATGTAGTTGAAAAATATGGCAAGGAACAAGTAGCACAAATTATTACTTATGGTACGATGGCGGCTAAGAGTAGTATTAAAGATGTGGCACGTGTGATGGATCTCCCTTTAGCTGAATCCAATTTATTAGCGAAACTCGTTCCAGATAAACCCGGCACTGAATTAAACCGTTGCTTGCACGCTCCTATCACGGTAAAAGAAGGTGAAAAATCTTTAGCAGAAAAAGAAGGTTATCAGTCAGATGATATTGACAATATTAAAAAGCTTAGAGAGATCTATGCAGGCAATGATTTAAGAGCCGCTGTTTTACATGAGGCAGAACGTTTAGAAGGATCTATTCGTAATACGGGGATTCACGCAGCGGGGATCATTATTGCGCCGAGCGATTTGACCGAGATTATGCCAGTGGCCACAGCAAAGGATTCTGATTTATGGGTGACTCAAATTGAGGGATCTGTAATTGAAGAAGCTGGTGTCATCAAGATGGACTTCTTGGGTTTAAAGACCCTTTCCATTTTGAAAACAGCTTTGCAGTTAATTAAGCAAAACCATGGTGTCACCATCGATTTAGATACCATCCCATTAGACGATGAAGCAACTTTTCATTTATACCAACGCGGCGAAACCAATGCGACATTCCAATTTGAGAGTGTGGGTATGCAAAAATATTTACGTGAATTAAAGCCGGATAAATTTGCTGACTTAATTGCCATGAACGCCCTTTATCGTCCTGGTCCGATTGCGTATATCCCCAACTTCATTGAACGTAAACATGGACGTGAAGCCATCCAATATGACTTACCAATCATGGAGGAAATATTGGCCGACACTTATGGTATCACCGTTTACCAAGAACAGGTAATGCTGCTGAGTCAGAAAATTGGTGGCTTTACCAAAGGCGATGCCGATGTATTGCGAAAAGCAATGGGTAAAAAACAGAAGTCAGTATTGGATAAGATGAAAGCGCAGTTTGTGGAAGGTGCAATGAAAAATGGTCATCCAGAAAAAGCCTTAGATAAAATTTGGACAGACTGGGAAGCTTTCGCGCAATATGCCTTCAATAAATCGCACTCTACTTGTTATGCCTATGTTGCTTATCAAACTGCTTATTTAAAAGCGCATTATCCGGGAGAATATATGTCAGCCGTGTTAAATCATGCAGGTAGCATTGATAAAATCACCTTCTTTATGGAAGAGTGTAAACGTATGGGGATTAAAGTATTGGGTCCAGACATCAATGAATCCTTACAAGGTTTCTCTGTAAATAAAAATGGTGAAATCCGTTTTGGTTTAGGGGGATTAAAAGGTGTGGGTGAAGCTGCAATTGATGCCATTATTTTAGAGCGTAATAAAGGAGGTCATTTTGAAACCATGATTGATTTTATCAAACGTGTTTTATCAAGGGCCGTGAATAAAAAATCATTAGAGAGTCTAGCTTACTCCGGCACATTTGATTGTTTCCATGAATACCATCGTGCCCAATATTTTAATACAGGTGATGGCGACCGCACGAATGGCATGGAAAAACTCATTGCCTATGCGCAAGCGATTCAATCTATGACTACAGGTTCGACCAATACCCTATTTGGTGACCTACCTTCTGCAATGCAAGTGCCCATTCCTAAATTAGCTGCTTGTGAAGAATGGACTTTAACTGAAAAACTGGATCACGAAAAAGATATCACGGGTATGTTCATGAGTGGACACCCTCTAGATCATTTTAATTTTGAATTAAGGCATTATGCTTTTACTCCTATCAATGAATACAACGAAGTAAAAGACAACCTGATTAATTTTCCAAACAACCTAGGCAAAAACTTTAAGCTAGCTGGTTTAGTGACCGAGGTCCAACATAGAATTACCAAAACTGGTAAAAACTTTGGCTCATTCGCTATTGAAGATTTTACAGGTAAAACAGATTTTATTTTATGGAGTGAGGATTATGTAAAATTCCAGAACTATTTAGAAGTGGGACAAAAGGTTTGTATCAATGGCTCATTCAGAAACAGGTTCAATCAACCTAATAATTTTGAGTTTAAGCTGCAAACAATGTCATTGTTGGAAACTGTAAAACAATTACAAACTCGAACCGTTGAATTAAGCCTTCACCCAGCGAACCTGAAAGAAGAAGCGATTCAGTTTTTAGAAAAGAACATTAAAGCAAACCCAGGTAGGACATCCCTTAAAATAACCTTTGTGGAACCTAGAGAGCAAATTGTTGCAAGCTTATTGACCATTGATAAAGGCTTTCAAGTAAATGATGAGTTTGTGGAATTCCTTGATAAGAACCCCGAGTGGAATGTTCAGGTAAAGCTCAATACCTAGGCTTAAAACTAATTGTCCCCATCAAAGGATAATAAGGTGGAAAAGTCAAGATGGCAGATATTAAAGTTTGGAGCTAATTTTGTACTAGAATCAATAACAAGAAATTAAATATACAATTATGGCATTAGAATTTACAGACGCAAACTTTCAACAAACAGTGATTGAAAGTGACAAATTAAGTGTGATCGATTTTTGGGCAGAATGGTGTGGTCCATGTCGAGCTATCGGGCCAGTTATCGAAGAATTGGCTATTCAGTAC
>CAZLKW010000022.1:15973-25557 GCA_964560215.1 uncultured Sediminibacterium sp.
AATCCTTTTCGTAAAAGGTGGTCAAGTAGTAGACAAGCAAATTGGTGCTGTTCCAAAAGCAGTTCTTGATAAAAAGATCCAATCTCATTTATAGTACTAAAATTTTGATCTAAGAAGGACCTCCTTTCTGAATGAAATACCTTATTAAATCCCGCTTTTAGCGGGATTTTTTGTGCCTTAGAATCCGAAAAAATAACAATAAATTAATTACCTTTCAATCCTAAATTAACCCCATGGCAAGATTTCAAGGCTTGATAGGAATTGTATTGATCTTAATGATTGCATTCTTATTCTCAAATAATAAAAAAAGAATCAACTACCGTTTAGTATTAAGTGGTTTAGCCCTTCAGTTAATAATTGGTATTTTAATATTGAAGATTCCTGCAGTAACAAGTTTCTTTCAGGTGATTGGAAAAGGCATGGGTAAAATCGAAGAGTTTGCACGTCAAGGTGCCGCATTTGTTTATGGCGGTGTTGCTGCAATGGGTCCTGCAGGTGTGACTGATTTCACAAATGGTGGATTTGTATTTGCATTTAACGTAACAGCGACCATTATTTTAGTTTGTGTATTGGTGGCATTATTTTATCATTTTGGTATCATGCAAAGAATCATCTCCTTCATTGCAAAATCAATGAATTTCATAATGCGTGTTAGTGGCGCAGAAGCTTTGAGTAATGTAGCTAGTGCTTTTGTGGGTCAAGTAGAAGCGCAAGTGATGATTCGCCCTTATTTGCCAACCATGACAAAAAGTGAAATATTAGCGAGTATGAGCGGAAGTCTAGCTTGTATCGCTGGCGGAATATTAATTGTTTATGCAAATATGGGTGCACAAGCAGGTATGGATTTAGCACCAAAATTAATTACAGCTAGTTTGATGGCAGCACCTGGTGCTTTAGTCATTGCAAAAATTCTATTCCCAGAAACTGAGCCATCTCAAACAATGGGCAAAGTAACTTTAGAAGTAAAAAGCCAATACAGCAATACCATTGACGCAATTACGCATGGTGCAAGTGATGGTTTTAAGATTTCTATGAACGTCATTGCAATGTTAATTGGTTTTATCGCATTAATTGCTTTGGTTGATTGGAGCTTATTAAAGATTGGTCATTTATTTAGTGCAAATTTGGATTTGAGTTTAAACTATATTTTTAGCAAATTATTTTACCCTATGGCTTGGGCTATGGGCATTCCTAATGTAGATATACAAAGTGCTGCTACCCTTTTAGGCCAAAAATTAACCATCAACGAGTTTGTTGCATTTAAGAGCTTAACAAGTAAAGTAGTTCCAATCGTAACAGAAAAAGGTTTGTTGATTGTTAGTATCGCTATTTGTGGTTTTGCAAATTTCAGCAGTGTTGGTATGTTGATTGGAGGTATTGGCGAATTGGCACCTTCACGCCGTAAAGACCTAGCTGAATTAGGACTTAAAGCACTATTAGCAGGTACTTTAGCTTCTTATCTTTCCGCTAGTATTGCTGGTATCTTGATCGGCTAATCGCATTCGCGTTAAAGAGAAATTCAAGATTTAAATTTGGCCTTAAACATAAGGTTGTAATCAAGGGATATTGACTAACTTTGTGTCCTAATTTTCATTCTATGAAAGCGGCACAAATTCAAGTTATAGTAGATGCTCAAAACGATTCAGTATTAAAATCAATTGGGCAAAAAATAATCAATAACCAACGTATCAGTTTTGAAGACGGTGTGGCCCTTTTTGAAAAAGCTTCGCTCCCATATGTTGGCGCATTGGCTAACTGGAAAAGAAATGAATTACATGGCGACAATACTTATTTCAACCGCAACTTCCATATAGAACCTACCAATGTTTGTGTTTTCTCTTGTAAGTTTTGTTCTTACTCAAAATTATATGCGCACAAAGAAGAAGGTTGGGAATTAACGATTGACCAAATGATGGATATCGTTCGTTCTTATGATGGTAAACCAGTGACCGAAGTGCATATTGTTGGTGGTGTGCATCCTAAATTAACTTTAGCATTTTTCTTAGATCTAATGCGCGCAATTAAAGCACATCGACCTGAATTACATATTAAAGCATTCACGCCAGTTGAATTGGATTACATGTTCCGTAAAGCAAAAGTTTCTGTTAAAGAAGGGATGCGTATGGCACATGAAGCAGGATTAGATTCATTACCTGGAGGTGGTGCCGAAATTTTTCATCCAGATGTACGCACGATAATTTGTGATGATAAAGTGGATGCAAATGGATGGTTGGAGATTCATCAAACTGCACATGAATTGGGGATGCATAGTAATGCAACCTTATTATACGGGCATATTGAAAAGTATGAACACCGTGTAGATCATATGGAACGCTTAAGACAATTACAAGATCAAACTAAAGGCTTCAATACTTTTATTCCATTAAAGTTCCGTAACAAGGATAATGAAATGAATGATGTTCCAGAATCTACTATGTTAGAGGATTTAAAGATGTATGCAATCTCAAGATTGTATTTAGATAATTTCCCGCATGTGAAAGCCTACTGGCCTATGTTAGGTAGACAGGTTGCACAATTAACCTTAAGCTATGGTGTAAATGATATTGATGGAACGATTGATGATACGACTAAAATTTATTCAATGGCTGGAAGTGAGGAACAAAATCCTGCAATGTCTACATTGGAATTAGTAAGATTAATAAAGCAAGCAAAAAGAAATCCAATCGAACGCGGAACTTTATACAATGTAATTCAAGATTTTAGTTTGGTAGACGAAGCAGCGATTGAAGCTTAACGGAATCTAACATTCCGCCAATCCAATTGGAATCTGCGTTGCCAATCCACCATCTGCTGTTTCTTTATACTTGACATTCATATCCAATGCAGTATTCCACATAGTATGAATCACTTTATCTAGACTTACTAAAGCATAATCTGGTTTGCTTTGTAGCGCTAATTGAGCTGCTGTAATCGCTTTGATGGCACCCATTGTATTTCTTTCAATACATGGTATTTGCACTAAGCCACCCACAGGGTCACAGGTTAAACCTAAATGATGTTCCATTGCAATTTCTGCCGCCATTAAAACTTGACGTTGATTACCCCCTAATAATTCTGTTAAACCCGCTGCTGCCATTGCAGAAGAAACGCCAATTTCTGCTTGACATCCACCCATTGCTGCAGAGATAGTTGCCCCATTTTTAAATAAAATTCCAATCGCATTGGACGTTAATAAAAAGCGATGTATATCTTCTTTATTGTCTTTGTTGCAAAAGTTAATCGCATACATCAAAACAGCTGGTATCACCCCTGCTGCTCCATTCGTTGGTGCGGTGACTACCCTGCCAAAACTTGCATTCTCTTCATTTACAGCTAAAGCAAAACAACTCACCCAATCTAAAATTGAAGTGAAATCATTTGCTCCACTTTGAATTTGACCCATCCAATCTTCTACCGATTGTGCTTTTTCTGTCGTTGAATTGTTCAACAATTTAGCATTCAAATCGAATGCCCTTCTTCTCACCTGCAATCCTCCTGGTAATATCCCTTGTGCATACACCCCTTTAAAGATACAATTAGACATCGTTTTCCATAAACGATCTAGTCCATCAGCAAGGGTTTGTTCACTATGTATTTGCTTTTCATTTTCTCTAACTATATCAGAAATGGACAATCCAGTTTTAATGCACCAATGAATTAAATCATTGGTATGATAAAAATTAAAAGGAACTTCTAAATTTTCTTCCTTTTTCCCTTCAATAATTTGACCTAATTCCAAACCATCTGCTGATTTTTCAATCTCAATAAATCCACCCCCGACAGAATAATAGGTATAGGTTTTTACCACCCCATTTAATTCAATCACAAATTGTAAAGCATTCGGATGATAAGGCAAACTTTTGTCTTTTAAAAAAACGAAGTGATTGGAATAATCAAAATGAATAGTATGAGATCCATTCATTAAAATACTTTGTTGCGTTTTAATAGCCTGAACTTTTTCAGTGATCAAACTAGTGTCTGTTGTTACTGGATCTTCCCCCAATAAACCCATTAAAATTGCAGTATCTGTTCCATGTCCTTTACCTGTTTTTGCCAAAGATCCATAGAGGTAAACATAAATAGATTGTATATGGGCAATTTCCGTTTCTTTAGCAACCCTATCCAATACATGCTTTGCTGCAAGCCAAGGTCCAAGCGTATGAGAACTTGAAGGGCCTACACCAATTTTAAACATATCAAATACAGAGATAAACTTTTCCATAATCAAAACAAATGTAAGTAAGTTAAAAGTAGATATTAACAATTGAGCCAATAATTTAACGGCATTGGGGATATAAAATCTGTGTTCGTTTGGCAATTATTTGCGAAATTTGATTTTCAAATTATACAACATGGAACTATCATCTCTATTAAACCGATTCAGTGAGCCAGAAACACTAAAAATGGCCAAATTAGGTCGTGAATTAAGAGCACAAGGAATTGATGTGATTGACTTAAGTTTAGGGGAGCCAGATTTTGATACCCCACAACATATTAAAGATGCGGCTATAAAAGCCATCAATGATAACTGGAGTCACTACACCCCAGTTGCTGGTTTTTTAGATTTAAGAGAAGCTGCTTGTACAAAATTAAAAAGAGACAACAACCTTGATTATACCCCTGATCAAATCATTACTTCAACAGGTGCTAAACAAAGTTTAGCCAATGCGCTTCTAGCATTAGTTGACGAAGGTGATGAAGTGATTATACCGACTCCATACTGGGTGACTTATTCTGAATTGGTAAAAATCGCAAGAGGTAAAGTTGTTGAAATTAGAACGACTGTTGAAGCTGGATTCAAAGCAACTCCTGCTCAAATAGAAGCTGCAATTACACCAAAGACAAAGGTTTTTATGTTCTCTTCTCCTTGTAATCCTTCAGGTGCTGTTTATAGTAAAACTGAATTAGAAGCTTTAGCAAACCTGTTCAAAAAATATCCTCAAATCACCATCTTATCGGATGAGATATACGAATACATCAACTTCGTTGGCAAACACGAGAGCATTGCGCAATTCAGTGAAATTAAAGACCAAGTTGTTTTGATCAATGGATTAAGTAAAGGATTTGCCATGACTGGATGGCGACTTGGTTATACTGCTTCAAACACTACTGTGGCTAAAGCAATGGAGAAATTACAAGGTCAATTTACTTCAGGCACTTGTTCTATCACTCAAAAAGCGGCAGTTGCTGCTTTAGTAGGCGACTTAAAACCATCTATGGATATGACCGAAGAGTTTACTCGTCGTCGTACTAAAACATTGGAATTAGTAAATGCTATGCCTGGATTTAAATGTTTTGCACCAGAAGGCGCCTTTTATGTATTCCCTGACGTAAGTAGCTATTATGGCAAATCGGATGGTACACAAACCATTGCCAATGCAGCAGACTTTAGCATGTATCTATTGAATACAGCACATGTATCTTCTGTAATGGGTGATGCATTTGGAGAGCCTAATTGCGTTCGATTCTCTTTCGCCAATAGCATGCCTAATATTGAAAAAGCTTGGGCTAGAATTAGAGAAGCTTTAGCAAAATTAAATTAATCCCTATTTGAAATAGTAAAAGAAGCGTTACACTTGTAACGCTTCTTTTTTTGTCGTAATTTTATTTTAATCATGACTCCAGAAAAATTTCAAATGTTTGAAAACCGATTGCTTAAAAATTATAAGCATCGATTAAAACAAGCCAAGCGACTCAATGTTACTTGCTGGAGACTCTATGACCATGACCTACCTGAATTTCCGATCTGTGTGGAATTTTATGAAAAATATATTTATATAGCAGAGTACAATCGTAGACATGCATTAACCGAAGAAGAACATGATCTTTGGTTTGCAGAAACCAAAAGGATTATTTCAGATATGACAGGTGTACCTACTGACCATATGTATGTAAAACTGCGCAAAAGGATGTCGCACAGAGAAGGTCAATACGAAAAGGAAGAAGTCACAGAATCTAAGATCATTAATGTGCAAGAAAATGGTTTGCAGTTCTTAGTTAACCTCACCGATTATTTGGATACGGGTTTGTTTTTAGACCATCGAGTTACAAGACAAATGGTCCAAGCAGAAGCAAAGGACACGAATTTCTTAAACTTATTTTGCTACACTAGTTCCTTCTCGGTCTATGCCGCAAAAGCGGGTGCTAAGACAGTTACCTCGGTTGATCTATCAAAAACCTACTTAAGTTGGAGTGAAGAAAATTTTAAATTAAATCAATTACCCATTTCAAGTGCCTATCAATTTGTACATGCAGATGTCAAACAATATTTAAAAACATTGCCCATGAACCATTACGATTTAGTCGTGATGGATCCACCTACATTTAGCAACAGCAAAAGGATGAAGGATATTTTAGATATTCAAAGAGACCATGTGGAATTGATTAACGATATGCTTAAAGCTATGAGTCCTGGTGGCATTCTTTATTTTAGCACTAATTTTACCCAGTTCACTCTTGATGCTGAACAAATAAAATCAGATCAAATTAAAGATATTACAAAAGCAACAACGCCATTTGATTTCGAAGGAAGATTAAAACGTTGGTGTTATAAAATTGTAAAGCCAGTTTAAGCAATTTAAGCTCTTTTTTAAAAGATCGATGTTGTGGTATTTATTTTGAAGCTGCTTCAATCGCTTGTCTTATCAACTTGTCGATTTCCAATACTTGAGGAATGACCATTTCATGATTGTCATTATGAATAACATAATCACACAAACGCATTTTGATGGTATCAGCAATCTGATTGCGCATACGCGCTTCTACTTCATCTTTTGTTATACCGTCTCTTTGCATTACTCTATGCTTTCGAATTGTTAATGGTGCAGTCACTCCTATTACTTTAAACAAACCATCAGCTGAACCAGATTCAAAAATCAATGCAGCTTCTTTAATTACATAGGGGCTATTTTGTTTTGCTGCCCAATCCTTTGCTGCTTGAATGGTGATAGGATGAACTATTGCATTAAGTAATTGCAATTGGAAAGGATCATTGAAAACAATGCTTGCTAATTTTTCTTTTTGAAGCCCAGAGGCATTGTAAATATCAGCTCCAAATTGTTCTATTAATTTAGCTTTAATCAATGGACTTTCTTGCATAATTTTCTTAGCTTCTTCGTCGGCATTAAACACAGGTATACCTAGCGTGGCAAATACTTTTGCTACCACCGATTTACCCGAACCAATACCGCCTGTTAAACCAATTATTGTTGCCATATTATGGTAAAAAAAATCCGAAATCAGTTTCCATTTTACTGGAGTCTAATTTCGGATTGTATCATAAAATAAATGTTTTTATTTATTCATTGCTTGAGACCATTCTAAACTGATAGAAGATCTTTCAATTTTCAAATAGCTACCTGGGCTAACTTCTAATTGAATGGTATTGTCTTCGTTCACTTTATTGATTGTACCATGGATACCTGCAATGGTAACTACTTTGTCTCCTTTTTGCATGTTATCGATGAACTTCTTTTGTTCTTTTGCTTTTTTAGCTTGTGGACGGATCATGAAAAACCAAAAAACCAAGATAATACCACCTAA
Organism: uncultured Sediminibacterium sp.; assembly: GCA_964560215.1. GTDB lineage: Bacteria > Bacteroidota > Bacteroidia > Chitinophagales > Chitinophagaceae > Sediminibacterium. The sequence continues at coordinate 23,516 of CAZLKW010000022.1, forward strand.
CATGATCAACTGAAAAGTACCACCTTGTTGTGGAGCTTGTAATAAAATTTGTGTCATTTTGAATTGTTTATGTTTTAAACTTGTTTACAAATATAGGACAAAGCAACTACTTTGCTTTGTGACTTATTTTTTGGATTTTACCTGAGGCAACCAATTCTTTATGGATGTTATCAAGGATACCATTGACAAAATGACCACTTTGTTCCGTACTATATTCTTTTGCTAAATCAATGTACTCATTGATAGATACTTTCGTTGGAATGGTATCAAAATAAAGCAATTCACAAACACCTAATCTCAATAAAATCATATCTATCACTGCAATACGTTCTGGATCCCAGTTCTTTAATTTTGGCACAATCAAGGCTTCTGTTACCTCCTGCTTCTCAATAGCTGTTCTTAAAAGATCTTTGGCAAATTTCATCTTCTCGTCTCCTACTAAATCGATGAAATCAACGGATCCTGGCTTTTGGAAATAGTTCAACATAAAGCCGATGATCATTTCTCCATCATCATCCCAATTTGAAAACTGAGATTCTATGGTCTCTAAAGCATTTTCAGAGTTTAAAATCAATTGACCAAAAATGAACTTTAAAATAGCCGATTCTTTTGCTTTTTCTCTATTTTCTTCAAAAATGTATACCTGGTACTCTGGGGATTCAACTAACTGACGAAATATCGTCTTAACCATATCATTGTCAATCCACTGTTGTGGCTTCACAATTTCTAAGGCTTGCTTGAATTTCTCGGATTCTAGGGTTTGCCAAACAATGGAATTGCCTGCTAATTTGATATTTACTTGTAAATCGGCTTGATTAGGAAGGTTTTTAGAGGCTCTTTGCAAGGCCTCAATCTCAGCATAACGTGCTATTTGATGCACTAAATGAACTAGGTAAACGAATAAATTACGAGTTTTATCAAATTCTCTCTGTAATAAGCCTGCTGCTGTTGCCACGTTTTGGGCATCTAACATATACATGACTTGCATTACTTTTATTCGGATATTTCTTCTGTTCATCATAATTATAAGAGCTATTGGGGTTGCAAATCTATAATAAAAATGCTTAAAACTGACATTTTTGGCATTAATTTGCTTCCTTGTAACAAAATAGCAATCGAAACTGAAATTTTGACCTATCTATTTGCTTTAAAGGCAGATGGCATGGTTATGGCTACTATAATTATACTTTTATTAATCAATTAAAAAGATAAACTATGGCTAAGAGTTCGGCAAAAAAATTAAACATTACCCCGCTACACGACAGAGTAATTGTTATGCCTGCCGCTGCTGAAGAGAAAACAGCTGGTGGAATCATCATCCCAGACACTGCAAAAGAGAAGCCACAACGTGGAACAATCGTAGCAGCTGGTCCAGGTAAAAAAGATGAACCTGTTACTGTAAAAGTGGGTGACACAGTTTTATACGGCAAATATGCTGGTACTGAAATCCAAATTGAAGGTCAAGATTTATTGATCATGCGTGAGAGTGATATCCTTGCAATTGTATAATTGAAAAGGAATCAAAACCTTATTTAAGAATTTTAAAATTAAGAGAATATGTCTAAAATGATTTTTTTCGACTTAGAAGCGAGAAATAAAATGAAAAAAGGTGTTGACACATTAGCCAACGCTGTAAAAGTAACCCTAGGGCCAAAAGGTCGTAACGTGGTGATTGAGAAAAAATTTGGTTCACCTTCTGTTACAAAAGATGGTGTATCTGTTGCAAAAGAAATTGACTTAGAAGATCCAATCGAGAATATTGGTGCACAAATGGTGAAAGAAGTTGCCTCTAAAACTGCTGACTTAGCAGGTGATGGTACTACAACTGCAACTGTATTAGCGCAAGCAATTATCAGTGAAGGATTAAGAAACGTTACTGCTGGTGCAAATCCAATGGATTTAAAGCGTGGTATCGATAAAGCGGTTGAAAAAGTAGTAGCTAGCTTAAAAGCACAATCTCAAACAGTTGGCAACGACTCTAAAAAGATTGAGCAAGTAGCATCTATTTCTGCAAACAACGACAATGAAATTGGTAAGTTAAT
>CAZLKW010000023.1:0-24350 GCA_964560215.1 uncultured Sediminibacterium sp.
GCTGTTTTCTTTTTAGCCGGAGTTGCTTTCTTAGCTACAGCTTTCTTTACTACTTTTTTAGCTGGTGCCTTTTTTGCAACTGCTTTTTTAGGAGCTGTTTTCTTTTTAGCCGGAGTTGCTTTCTTAGCGACAGCTTTTTTTACTACTTTTTTAGCAGGTGCTTTTTTCGCTACTGCTTTTTTCTTGCTTGCCATAATCTTATGTTTTTATTTGGGAAAGTTGATTTTTATAAAATTACATTCTTTTATTGTAACAAAATAAAATCAGTTTAGTTTTTTAATAATAGATTTGTCCCATGCAATCTAATGTTACCATGGTTTTAGGGGCTTCGCCCAATCCAGAAAGATATAGTTATATGGCTACAGTCATGTTGTCGGATAAGGGTCATTCTGTTTATCCTTTTGGAATAAAGAAAGGAATGATTCAAACATTGGAAATCCTACAAGACTGGCCCAGTATAGGTTCTATTGACACCTTGACTTTATATTTAGGGCCTCAAGCGCAAGAATCTTACTATAATCAGATTATAAACCTTGCTCCTAACAGGATCATCTTTAATCCAGGAACAGAAAATCCAATATTAGCTGATATGGCTAAAGCCGCTGGTATAGCAACTATTGAAGCTTGTACTTTAGTGATGTTAACCACAGGGCAATATTAAAAGGATTGTCCCCAACTGGCTCTGTCCAGGGTTCTATATTGAATGGCCTCACTAATATGCTGATTTTGAATGTTTTTCAAACCCTCTAAATCTGCAATGGTTCTTGCCACTTTTATGATACGGTCATGCGCGCGCGCGCTTAGGTGGAATTTTTCCATTGCCCCTTTTAACAACAAAGCACTTTCCTTATCTATTTGTGCCCAGTTAATTAGGTCTTTTGGTTGCATCTGGGCATTGGTGTTGATTTCTGGTCTGTCTGAAAATCTATTTTTTTGTACTAGTCTTGCTTGAATAACTCTATTTCTTATGGTTGCTGAGTTTTCAATTGTTGCTTGGCTAGTTAGCACTTCATAATGAACGGGTACCACTTCTATTTGTAGATCAATTCTATCCAAAAGGGGGCCTGAGATTTTATGTAGGTATTTTTGTACACTGCTTGGGCTGCATGTACAAGCTTTTTTAGGGTGATTAAAATAACCACAAGGACATGGGTTCATGGAGGTAAATAACATAAACCTGCTTGGAAACTCAACCGTTTGCCTTGACCTAGAGACGCTTACAATACCATCTTCCATCGGTTGACGTAATATTTCAATAGCAGCTCTGTTAAACTCTGGTAATTCATCTAAAAATAATATACCATTATGAGCCATTGAGATCTCGCCTGGCTGCGGGATGGTTCCACCTCCAACTAATGCAATTGATGAGAGTGAATGGTGCGGGTTTCTAAATGGACGTATTTGCATTAAAGCAAAATTTGCAGGTAGTTTTCCAAGCAAACTATAGACCTTACTTGTTTCCAAAGTTTCAGCAATACTCATTTCAGGTAAGATGCTGATACTTGTTTTTGCCAACATTGTTTTTCCCGCACCTGGTGGGCCAACCATAATTATATTATGTCCACCCGCCGCTGCAATTTCAATTGCCCGCTTTGCTTGAAACTGGCCTTTGATCGTCGCAAAGTCAAGCTCATATTCTTTTTTAATCTCAGGATTTCCGATTACTGTTGCTTTATATGGTTGAATTTCATTCGGATAATTACAAAAATGAGTGACTTCTGTTAGGTGATCAAATCCAAAAACATCCAATCCTTCAATCAAGGAAGCTTCAGGGGCGTTGATCTTTGGTATAATGATTCCATCAAGTCCTGCTTCCTTTGCATAAATCGCCATTGCTAGCACCCCTTTGATAGGTTGTAATGTGCCACCTAAGCTGAGCTCACCCATCATCAGGTATTTTGACAAAACATTGGACAGTGAAATTTGTTCTGATGCTGCAAGTATTCCAATAGCAATCGGAAGGTCAAATGCAGGGCCCGTTTTTTTAATATCTGCTGGTGCTAAGTTAATGACCAACTTTGTCCTGGGCATTTTAAAGCCATTTGCTTTGATGGCTATTTCTGTTCGGTGTAAACTTTCTTTAACAGCGATGTCGGGAAGGCCAACAATACAATAGCCCTGCCCCATACTTATATTTACTTCTACTTGTATACCTATGGCATTCATGCCATAAAGTGATGCGCCGATAGTTTTAACGAGCATATTTCTTTGAAAACTACCAATTAAAGAAACCTGCTTTTAAGTATTAATACGTTCAATTAAATCAACTACGCCCTCTCTTTCTAAGATAAGATAGCCTAATCTGTCTTGACTAACACCTTCTTTTAAAGTATAGTTAAAAACAAGTGCTTTGTTGATAATAGCCGTTTCGAAATAGCAAAACTGTATATGTGGATAGGTCTTTAAGCCTTCACTAATCTCATAAAGATGGGTAGATAAAATACATAAGGATTGATTTAATGCTTGTAAGCCTTCAATCACTTTTGTACTACATTTCATTGCATCAATGATGTTTGTCCCCTTGAATAATTCATCAATTAGAATTAAGTATTTTTTACCATCCATAACCTTGGTCAAAGTATGTTTGATTCTTTGCACCTCATTGAAAAAATAACTTTCACCTTTTAAGATATTGTCAGATGTGGTTAGATTGGTAATAAGGCCATCTAGCAAAGTAAGTTTGCATTTTTTTGCAGGCACACCCATTCCAATATGCGCCAGGTAGGCGAGGATACCAACTGTTTTAATGAAGGTGCTTTTGCCTGCCATATTAGCCCCAGTTAAAAATAAAAAACGTTTTGCTTCCATTAAACTAAGTTCACTGCCAACAGCGTTTTGTACAAGTGGATGTACTGCATCTTCAAATTCAATCATGGGGCTATTTTGTTCCACCCATGTTGGGAAATTGAATTTAAAATGTTGCATGGCGTAAGCCATACTATAAAAAGCATCTAAAATATAAAATTGCTTTTGCAGTATCTTAATCTCTGTTTTGTATTGGTGATTAAAAAAATAGCCTAGTGCTAAGATGGCTTGAGGGTCATTTTTTAATTTTTTGACATCCGTTTGGAGACAGTATAGTCCTTCAATATGCTTTTTTATTGGTTCAATGATACTGTTTAAAATTGGGGTATGCTGGTCTCCTTTAAGTTGCTCGACAAATTGGTGTAGTGATTGGACAAATAAGACTAAGTGCTGAACAGAATAGGAGACGAGTGCATAGTCTGTTTTATTCCAAAACTGATACCAGTAGGCGCCCGGGAAGCTTATATGCTTGGGGATTGATTTATAAGCAGTACTATAAAATTGATCAATTACTAAGCAGGTTCCATTGGAAATTTTCATTTGATCCAAGTAGTCTTTATGCTTGAGCATGATTTGAATTGCTTCTTGTCTTGCTTCAATTGATGCTAAAGTTTCTAATGGATTGGTTAAATAGTGAATCCATTGAAGTCGCCCTCCATTTGTTTTACAAAAATCCAAATGACTAGCTAAACCTTTTGATTCTTGGCTGTCTAATAATCCAATATCCTGTATGGTGACTTTGTCTACCTGCATTTAACTTCTAGTAAACTGCATTCTTTGTCCTTTTTGTGCTTCATTGAATGAACCTTGATGGTAGACTAAGTGTCCATTGACAAAAGTAGATTGAATACTGTAAGGGAATTGCGTGCCTTCTAGAGGGCTCCATCCACATTTATATAAAATATTATCCTTTGTGATTGTGTAGGGCATTTCTTTTACTAAAACTAGATCTGCAAAATAACCTTCTCTAATAAAGCCTCTTTCTTTAATTTGAAAACAAGTGGCAACTGCATGGCTCATTTTTTCTACCATTTTCTCCATGCTTAATTTCCCTTCTTGTACGTATTTCAACATCAACATCATGCTATGTTGTACCAATGGTAATCCAGCATGTGCATGGCTATAAGCTTCTTGTTTTTCTTCCCAAGTATGAGGCGCGTGGTCGGTTGCAATAATATCTAATTGATCATTTAATAATCCTTCCCATAATGCGGTTCTGTTTTCAGCAGTTTTAATTGCTGGGTTACATTTTATTAAATTACCCTTTGTAGCGTAATCATCTGCGGTAAAATGTAAATGGTGTACACAAACTTCCGCTGTGATACGTTTTTCTGCTAATGGCTTAAGATTAGAGAACAATTGTAATTCCTTAGCTGTACTAATATGCAAAATATGAAGTCTTGTATCAAACTTTTTCGCTAATTGGATTGCTTTAAAAGAAGATTCAAAACAGGCATCCACGTCTCTGATAATTGGGTGATCGCTTGGTTCTAAAATTGCTTTACTTGCCTCTAAAATTGCTTTATTTTTTTTAATGACCGCTTCTTCTTCACAATGGGTTGCAATTAACAATTCAGAGCCTTCAAAAATGCGTTCTAACACGATAGGATTGTCTACTAATAAATTGCCGGTAGATGATCCCATGAATATTTTTACCCCACAAACCTCATTTTTTTTGGCATTGGTTTTCAAAATCTCTTCTACATTGTCTTGTGAAGTACCCATGAAAAAGGAGAAGTTTGCCAAGGATTTGGCTGCTCCAATTTGATATTTATCTTCTAATAGTTCTTGCGTAAATACTGGAGGATTCGTATTGGGCATCTCCATAAAACTAGTCACACCACCAGCTACAGCTGCTTTTGCTTCGGTGTAGATATTTGCTTTATGCGTTAATCCTGGTTCTCTAAAATGGACTTGATCGTCTATTGCGCCAGGTAATAAAAATTGACCAGTAGCATCTATTTCTTGAACGGCATTTTTAGTTTCAATAGTAGGCGCGATCTTTTCAATTCTTCCATCTTTAATTAATACATCGCCTACAAATCGATGACCCTCATTTACAATGGTGGCATTTTTGATCAAAAAATTAGACATATATAAATAGATTTTAGTTTTCTATATGAATTGTGAAGTAGACGAAGTTGGATGTTACTTTATCTAAATTATTCATTAAAGGGTAGGTGCTACTTAATTTATGCAAATCTTTGAGCCCATAGCTGAATTTTACTTCAGGGGATATCGTGGCATATCTTAAGTAAAAACTAAGGCCTACTCCAATTTCAGCGCCCATATCTGTTCCATTAATTACACTTGGATAAGAGCCGCTCACTACCGAGCCAATAGGAGAGGATATTTTACTTGCTTTATTGCTTGCTAAATCGAAATCAAATTTTCCGCCCACCAATAAATAATGTCGCATTAAATTAGCATGTCTAAAGCCATTGTACCTGTCTGATTGAAATTTCAACGCAAGCGGCAAGTGGATAATACTGGAAGACACATTTAGTTTTTGGCTAAGATCTGGTGTTTGTTTAACCTTGAAATTAATTACATTCTTTGTTCCTACAATTAATAAAGTTGGGTTAGCCCTTAATAAAACATGCTTTGTTAATCTTAAGGTGCCCACCAATCCAAGGTTGTAATAAAGATTATTAATCGGATTAATTTCAATGATGCTTTGTGGATCAGAATAGCTAGATGGTAAAAAACGGTTTGCTCTATTAAACGCAAGATAATTATTGCTTAGGCCTATGCTCATTCCAAAATAATAAGGAAGTTCATCGTGGTTAGGCTGAAATACTTCGTCACTTTGTGCATTTACTACACTGCTAAAGCATAATCCTACAAGAATTGCTCCTATTTTATTCCGCAATAAATACTGCATATGCCTAAAGTTAATTTTTTTTGAAAGACTTGTTTAAATCCAACTTGTTCAAATACTTTTAAGAATGCTTCTCCTTCCGGGAAAGCAATCACACTGTCATTTAAATATTGGTATGCTGCCCTGTTTCCTGAAAATATTTTTCCAATAGTAGGGGTAACCCAGTTCATGTAAAATTGATAAATAGGCTTGAACCAAAAACTACTTGGTTGCGAAAATTCAAGAATCACCAATTTGCTGCCTGGTTGTAAAACTCTGTAAATTTCACTTAATCCTTTTTCAAGATTTGCAAAATTACGAACTCCAAATGCCACCATGGCTGCATCAAACTTTGCATCTTCAAATGGAATAGCAGTGCTATCACCAGTAATCAATTGTATGCGATCGTTTAATCCTTTGTCTGCAATTTTGATTCTTCCATACTGCATCATGCCTTCTGAAATATCAATTCCTGTAATTTTTTCGGGTGCAATTTTTTTATGCGCCATTAATGCCATGTCTGCAGTTCCGGTAGCAATGTCTAATAAGTGATTAATTTTCTGCATTCCAAAATTTGCTATGGCTTTTTTACGCCATCCTTGGTCAATTCCCAAACTAAGGAATCGGTTTAAGAAATCATATCTCTTTGCAATATGATCAAACATGGTCGCAACCTGTTCTTTTTTGCCTTCATTGCTATCTGAGAAGGGTACAATTTTGTCGTGTTCATATTGACTCATAAGGCAAAGATATTGATTTTGTGCTTGCATTGATTATCTTCGTTTTTCATGAAAGCAAGGATTTATAAATCAACAGGTAGCTGGTACAGCTTAAAGCTAGAAAATGGCGAATTTCATCAAGCCCGTATTAAGGGCGTGATCAAATTAGATGCCATAACCTCTACCAATCCTATAGCTGTTGGCGACTGGGTAGAATGTGAGATGGAATCCGATGCGGAACAGGCAGTCATGATTACCCATATCATTGAAAGAGATAATTATGTGGCTAGGCAATCTCCACATAATAAAAGGCAGCAACATATTATAGCTTCTAATATGGATCAATCCATTTTATTGGCTACTTTAAAATCACCTAAAACATCGCAGGGTTTTATAGATCGTTTTTTAGTTTCTTGTGAAGCTTTTCATATTCCTGCAATCATAATATTCAACAAAGCTGATTTGTATGGAGAAGAAGAGCTTGAAAGATATGCGGCATTGGAGGAGATGTACCAGGCTGTTGGATATAAAGTATTGCTAATAAGTATTGAACAAAAAATAGGATTAGAGCCATTAAATGAATTGTTAAAAAACAAAACGACATTGGTGAGTGGGCATAGTGGTGTGGGTAAATCGTCTTTAATCAATTATTTATTTCCAGACCTAGATTTAACCACACAAGAAGTAAGTGGATGGAGCGGGAAAGGGATGCATACAACCACTTTTGCCCAAATGTATGATTACCCTGGAGCTGGCGCCGTGATTGACACACCGGGTATGCGTGAATTGGGTTTAGTGAATCTATCAAAAGAAGAATTAGCACAATATTTTCCAGAGATGAGGGCTAGAATGCAAGATTGTCAATTCAACAATTGTCAGCATATTAATGAACCAGGTTGTGCCGTAAAAGCTGCAGTAGAAAAAGGTATCATTTCCGAAGCACGCTTTTTTAGTTATGTCGATCTATGGCATGGAATAGAAGACAAAAAGTACTAGGATTTCCAACTATTTTTAATGTTAGTTATTTTTTCTGTGCATCATTATGATCACTGAACCAAGATGCGTATTTCACATAATTATTAGAGATACGATTGATCTCACCATGGATTAATTCTTCGGATACCATCTTCACTTTTTTTGCTGGCACACCGGCATAAATACTTCCAGCTTCTACGATAGTGCCTTCTAGTACAACTGCTCCTGCAGCGATGATGGCATTTGAATGAACCACGCAAGCATCCATTACAATGCTGCCCATGCCAATTAAAACATTGTCATGAATCGTACAACCATGCACCATTGCATTATGGCCAATGGATACATTATTGCCAATAGTAGTTGGATGTTTTTGATAAGTACAATGGATGATAGCACCATCCTGCACATTCACTTTATCACCCATTTTTATGAAATGGACATCTCCACGAATCACGGCATTGAACCAAACGGAACAATCCGCTCCTATACTCACTTCGCCAACAATGGTTGCGTTAGGGGCGATAAAACAATTTTCACCTATTTGAGGTTCTTTTCCGTTAACTGGTAGTATGGTTGCCATAAAAATGCGACTTTTGTACTGCAATTTATACCGAATGTCCAGATTAAACAATAGACAATATTTTTTACAGTATTTAGCACAGACCTCCCCTAAGCCAATCGGCTTAGAAGTAGAACGTGCAGAAGGGGTCTATATTCATGACACAGCTGGCAAGTCTTATATCGATTTAATTGCAGGATTTAGTGTTTGTAATATTGGGCATAGCCACCCTAAAGTGATTGAGGCAATTGAAAAACAAATTAAGCAATACATGCACGTGATTGTGTATGGTGAATTTATTCAAGGGCCACAGGTGCAATATGCAAAAGCTTTATTGTCTTTATTGCCAGAAAATTTACAGTCGATTTATTTTACAAATAGTGGTGCAGAAGCGACAGAAGGGGCTATGAAATTAGCCAAGCGTGTAACCAAGCGCAGTAGAATTATCGCATTTGATGGCGCGTATCATGGCAGTACGCAGGGTGCTTTAAGTGTAATGGGAGATGAATATTTTAGAAATGCTTACCGTCCATTATTACCGGATGTTTTTCATTTACGCTATAATAATATGGAGGATATTGCAATGATCGACCACAATGTGGCATGCGTCATTGTAGAACCGGTACAAGCAGAATCTGGTGTAACACCTGCCTCTTTAGATTGGTTAAAAGCGCTAAGGGCGAAATGTGATGAACTATGTGCTTTATTAATCTTTGACGAAATACAATCAGGCTTTGGAAGAACGGGTACTTTATTTGCTTTTGAACAATATGGTGTGGTGCCAGATATTTTATTAACCGGAAAAGCTTTGGGTGCTGGTTTACCACTTGGTGCATTTATCAGTTCACCTGCAATGATGGGCACTTTAACCTATGACCCTGTATTAGGCCATATCACTACATTTGGAGGCAATCCTGTTGCATGTGCTGCTGGTAAAGCAGGCTTAGATGTACTGATTGAATCTGGATGGATGGGGGCCGTAAAGTCGAAGGAAGCTTATTTGGTAGATGCATTCACGCATCCTGCTATTTTGAATAAACAACATAAGGGTCTTTGGATGTCCTTGCAATTTGAGACGCCGGAATTAACTAAAAAGATTGCTGCGAATTGTGTGGCCAATGGGGTGATTACAGACTGGTTCTTGTTTGCAGAAGATCGTATTCGCATTGCGCCACCTTTGAGTATCAGTATGGCGGAATTAGCAAATGCTGTTGAGATAATCAATCAAAGTATTCAAGAAGCTATTTAACAATCTCCAGTTCTGCAAAAACGTCTGTATAGGTTTTCGTAAATTGGAATGATATGGTGGATGTCAAATAATTTTGCTTGCTCTAGTGCATTATGTTTGAAAGTTTTCAACTTTGCATCGTCTGTCAATAATTCAATAGCTCTCGCACTCATTGTAGCAATATCTCCTACATTAGCAGTATAGCCTGTCTTGCCATCTATATTAATTTCTCCTAATCCACCCGCATTTGAACTTACTACGGTAACACTGGATGCCATTGCTTCTAATGCAGCTAAACCAAAACTTTCATATTCAGAAGGCAATAAGAATAAATCACTTACTGCTAAGATATCTTCCATCTGTTCTTGCTTTCCTAAAAAGCGCACATCTGCCTCAATGCCATATTGTCTCGCCAAATCCTCTGCTACAGGGCGTTCTGGACCATCTCCTACCATCAATAATTTAGAAGGGGTAGCTGCATGGATGTTCTTAAAGATGGCCATTACGTCATCGATCCTTTTTACTTTTCTAAAGTTAGAGGCATGCACCACAATTTTTTCGTCGTGCGCAGAAATGACTTTCTTAAAAGCAGCAAGCGGTTTTTTGTTGAATCTTTTTAAATCCACAAAATTATGAATCACTTCGATCTCTTTGCGAATATCAAAATGTTTTAAAGTCTCTTGTTTTAAATTTTCAGATACTGCTGTAATCGCATCACTTTCGTTAATAGAAAATGTAACAACAGGCTCGTATGTTTTATCACGTCCTACTAAAGTAATATCTGTTCCGTGTAAAGTTGTAATAACAGGTACCGATCTTCCAATTTTTTGCTTCACAATTTGTTTAGCAGTATAAGCTGCTGATGCATGGGGTATAGCATAGTGTGCATGAATCAAATCAAGGTCATGGTTCAAAATGACATCTACCATCGTGCTAGCAAGTGCTAACTCATAGGGCGGGTAATCGAATAAAGGGTAGGTAGGCACCCTTACCTCATGGTAAAATATATTTTCATGAAAACTATTTAAGCGAACCGGTTGTTGGTAAGTTATAAAATGTATTTCATGTCCTTTTTCTGCTAGGGCTTTTCCGAGTTCTGTGGCCAAAACACCACTTCCACCAAATGTGGGGTAACATACAATTCCAATCTTCATTTTGAGCTATTGTGACTACAAAGAACAACTAAATAATCGATAAAGTTTAGTTATATTTAATAAATTATTTGAAAGTTAAAACAAGCAGACTATGCGTAAAATTTTCCTTTTCCTTTTTGCCCTTCCAATGATGGTTCAGGCGCAATCTAAGGCCGACAGTACGACTATTAAAATTATGTCAGACGAGATCATGAAAAATGGCAAGGCTTATGATTTATTAAGAGAACTAACTAAGAAAATAGGTGGCCGTTTGGCAGGTTCTCCCCAACAACAAAATGCAGCAATTTGGGGTAAAAGACATTTAGAATCTTTTAAGCCAGATGCAGTTTTTATGCAAGCTTGTAAAACACCAAACTGGCAACGTGGTGGAAAAGATTTTAGCGCCATAGTGGGTGCAGATGGAAAAGCGCAAATTGATAAATTAGAAGTACTTGCATTGGGTAATTCTTTATCAAGTAATGGATTAATTGAAGCTGATTTAATTGCAGTTGCAAACTTTGATGAATTAGAAAAAAGAAAAAATGAGGTAAAAGGAAAGATTGTTTATTATCATAGCCAATTTGACCCAACTATCATTCAAACTTTTAAAGCCTATGGTGAATCTGGTGTGTACCGCAGATCAGGTGCAAGCAGGGCTGCTAAATATGGTGCAGTGGGTGTGATGATTCATTCTTTAAGTACAGCACCAGATAATGCACCGCATACTGGCACAATGGTGTACGATGAAGCTTATGCGAAAATTCCTGCAGTTGCAGTAGGTCCTAATGATGCGAAAAAATTATGGGCACAATCAAGAAATAAACAATTACGTGTGCAAATGCAGACCTATGGTTTCTTCTTGCCAGATGCAGATGAAAATAATGTGGTGGCTGAAATTAAAGGCTCAGAATTTCCAAATGAAATCATTACGATTGGTGGACACCTTGATAGTTGGGATGTGAACGAAGGTGCGCATGATGACGGCGCTGGTATTGTTCAAACGATGGAAATTTTACGTACCATGAAAGCATTGAACTACAAGCCAAAGAGAACAATCCGTTTTGTATTATTTGCCAACGAAGAAAATGGAATGCGTGGTGGTAATAAATATGCAGAGTTAGCAAAACAAAATAATGAAAAACATGTTTTTGCATTAGAAAGTGATGCTGGTGGATTTACGCCAAGAGCGATTGGTATTAGTGCAACGACGCCTGCTCAGTTTGCTAAGTTTCAAAAATGGGCTAGTTTATTAAAGCCTTATGGAACGGAGATCACAGCTGGCGGCGGTGGTGCGGATATTGGTCCTTTAAAGAATGTAAATCCTTCTATTGTTCTTGCAGGATTGGTACCAGACAGTCAACGTTATTTTGATTTACACCATGCTAAGACGGATGTATTTGAAAATGTAAATAAGCGTGAATTGTTATTAGGCGCAGTAAACATGGCTGCGATCGTTTATTTAATTGATCAGTACGGAACGAATTAAATTTCTATCTGATTTTAAAAAATAATTGCATTTGATAAAATAAGATAGAAAAAATACCTAACCATCGTCTCTCAGCGCGCAAGCTCGAATGTTCGTCAATAGTTAGTATTATTTTCTATCAATCCTTTTTCTTTTTAAAGACAAGAACTAATAAAAAAAGCCCTTACAATTTTGTAAGGGCTTTTTTTATTAGTATTATCTGCTCAAATTCATTGAACGCTCTTTGTAGAGGGTTCTGAAATAAGGATCGCGTAAGTCTTTGATAAAGCGGATGGCTTCTCCTGTGCTCTTCATCTCTGGCCCTAATTCTTTGTTTACGCCTGGGAATTTATCAAAACTAAATACAGGCTCTTTGATTGCGTAGCCGTCTAGTTTTTTCTCCATGGTAAAGTCGGTTAATTTAGCCGCACCCAACATCACTTTCGTCGCGATATTTAAATATGGTATTTGATATGCTTTAGCAATAAATGGAGTTGTTCTTGACGCTCTTGGATTGGCTTCAATTACAAATACTTTGCCATCTTTAATTGCAAACTGAATATTGATTAAGCCTCTAATGTTTAATGCTCTTGCAATCTTCTCGCTATAAAATTCCATGGTCTCTACAATCAATGGAGTCAAGTTGAATGCAGGTAATACCGCATTACTATCACCACTATGGATACCTGCTGGTTCAATATGTTCCATCACACCCATGATATGGAAAGTCTCTCCGTCAAATATTGCATCTACTTCTGCTTCTTGACAACGGTCCAAGAAATGGTCGATCAAGATTTTATTATCAGGGATATGTTTTAAAATGCCTACTACTGCAGTTTCTACTTCTGCGTCGTTGATGACGATACGCATTCTTTGCCCACCAATTACATAACTTGGTCTTACTAAAACTGGGTAACCTACTTGGTTGGCAACTTCAATTGCTTCGTCCGCGGTGTAAGCAGTTCCGTATTCTGGGTAAGGGATATTTAATTCTTTCAACAAGTCACTAAAACGACCTCTATCTTCTGCGATATCTAAACTATCAAATGAAGTTCCAATGATTTTGATGCCACGCTCTGTTAAACGCTTCGCTAATTTTAATGCAGTCTGTCCACCTAATTGAACAATAACTCCTTCTGGTTGCTCTAGTTCAATGATTTCCCAAATATGTTCCCAGTAAACAGGTTCAAAGTATAATTTGTCTGCCATGTCAAAATCGGTAGACACCGTCTCTGGATTACAGTTGACCATGATGGCTTCGTAACCCGCTTCTTTTACGGCTAATAATCCGTGCACACAACAATAATCAAATTCAATACCTTGTCCGATACGGTTTGGACCACTTCCTAAAACAATAATTTTCTTCTTTTTCGATTGGATGGATTCGTTAGAATGCAGGGTATTGCTCATAATTGTGAAATTGGGCAAAAATAAGGCAGGCGGTTCATTTTACCAAGCATAGTTCTTCCCATCTTGTAGTAAAACGTTTACTCCTTTTTTCACTCCGCATTTTCCAGTTTTTCTGGGTCCCGCTCGTGCCAAATTTCAGCACATCGTTGCGGTAGGCGGCATTCATATTATCAATAACATGCATTAGCTTTTTCTTCTTGGTATCGATTGGGGCTACGAACAGATTGGTTTGCAAGGCACTATCGGGCACGAAGCCGCTGAGAATGACACCCGCTTTTTTATAGATTTCCTCTTTTTCATAGATGGATTTCCCAAGGGCAACAACTGCCTTAATCAGGTCGGGGGTACTCTGAGTAGGATTGTCCAATTGTGTATAACCACTAAGTTGGCGGCCTCGATGATAGTAACTAGCATCTAATTGGATAGGGGCTTTTTTGAGTAAGAACACGGCGATGCCGGTGGCGGCACTATGTTGTCTTCTTAATTTCTCGGCAGCGCGAGTGGTGTAAGTGGCAAGGGCTTCTTCTATCTCCTGCCAGTCGGTGACGTTGCGTCCAAACATCCGCGTGGTGGCAATCATTTTCTTTTCTGTTCTAGGTGCTTGCATCGCATGACTCTTAAACCCTTTTAGCTCTCTAATTAAACGCATGCCTACTACGCCACCTAAAAATCTTTTGCCCCAACTAAGGTCTTTGATGCTTAATGCGTAAGCGGTGTTGATTCCATATACTTTTAGTTTTTCACTATAGCTAAATCCTACGCCCCAAATATCTTCTACAGGAGTTTGTTGCAAAGCGGCTTGTATTTTTTTAGTCGTGTCTAATACCACTATGCAATTCGTTTTGAGTTTATTTTTTTTCGCCAATCGATTGGCTACTTTACTCAGTACTTTATTGGGTGCGGCACCAATGGAAACAGAAATGCCTGTCCATTTTTCTATTTCATTTTTAAGTTCTAAACAAAAAGATTGAATGTCTTCTGTAGGTAGATGAGAGAGATCTATAAAAGCTTCATCTACCGAATACACTTCTACATGACCCGGTGGCAGCAACTGTCTCATGGTTTCCATTACGCGCCAACTTAGGTCGCCGTATAAATGGTAATTAGATGAAAAAGTAGTCACACCATTTTTTTCAATTAAGTCCTTTGCCTGAAAATAGGGGACAGCCATTGAGATGCCTAATTGTTTTGCTTCGTCTGTGCGCGATACAATACATCCATCATTGTTACTTAATACAATCACGGGACGATGCGCTAACTGCGGCTGAAAAAGTCTTTCGCAGGAACAGTAAAAACTATTGCAGTCCACAATGGCTTGCATCTTTTAAAATTTAAGAATAAGTATAAATAATTTGAGCGCAGCAATGATTACAATGCGTGAATCACAAAAGTCACCACGCCCCAAGTGCTATAGTCTGCTAATTGTGCCACTTGAATACTGCCGTATTTTTTATTCTCTGGCAATAAACTAATGCTATGTTCTTGTACTTGTAAACGGCGCACTAAAAATTCGCCATTCAAGACTGCGACCACTACATTGCCCGATCTTGCTTGTATGCTTCTGTCCACAATCAAAGTATCGCCTATATGAATGCCGGCACCTAGCATGGCATCGCTGTTGACTCTAAAGAAAAAAGTAGCTGGCTTGTTGCGCACTAGCTGTTCGTTCAGGTCAATCCCTCTTTCCATAAAATCGTCCGATGCGGCACCAAATCCAGTGGCATTGGCTTGTACAATCTGCTCCGACTGGTAGTTTTTAGCCCCCGTATAACCTGTTTTTTGTTCGTATGCTTCCTCTTGAAATTCCATTTGGCTAAATTTATTAGCAATATTAACTAAATAATTTAGCATTTTATCAAGGTAGATAAAGAATTTATCCTCATTTTTATTTTAAGTCCCTGTTTAGTAGGGGTTGCCACGGAGTTGAACGGATTAAACGGCAATTGATTTTGGGATGCTTCATTACCAATCGATTATACTGCTTGATTTTGTATCTTAGGGGGCATGTAAACGTACGCACTATGTCTAAATTCTTCATTGACCCCAATATTGCGAGGGCTAAAACCATCGATACGAGCTTTTACCTAGATCCGGCTTGTTTGGAAAAAGCCAAGGAGCAAATTTTTGCACCTAGTTGGCAATATATTGGACATACAGGCATGGTGCCAAAAGCGGGGGATGCGCATCCATTTAGATTATTGGAAAATTATATCGACGAGCCTTTAGTGATTACAAAGGACGCAGCAGGTGAGGTGCATTGTTTATCGAATGTATGTACGCATCGTGGTAATTTGATGGTGTATGAACCATGTACTGGCTTAAAACATTTGCGTTGTAAATACCATGGCAGGGCTTTTCATTTAGATGGAAAATTTATTTCCATGCCAGAGTTCAAAGAAGTAGAAAATTTTATTCCAGAGAACAATCATTTAACAGACTTGCCTTTGTACCAATGGGGGCCATTGTTATTTACACAAATCAAAAAAGGGTTAGGTCCTGAATTGTTTTTTAAAGAGATGGAAGAGCGTATTGGATTTTTGCCCATTGACAAATTAGTGCATGATCCAAGTAGAACGAGTGATTATTATATTAAAGCGAACTGGGCTTTGTATTGTGAAAATTATTTAGAGGGATTTCATATTCCATTTGTGCATCCAGGGCTGAACGCGTTTTTAGATTTCAAAGATTACACGACGGATATTTTCAAGTATTCTAATTTACAAATTGGTGCTTCAAAATCTTCCGAGCATTGTTTTGAACTACCAACAGGGCATGTAGATGCAGGAAAAAATATTGCAGCCTATTATTTTTGGGTCTTCCCGAATATGATGTTTAATTTTTATCCATGGGGCTTGTCTTTGAATATTGTTACGCCAATTGATGCGGGCAATACCAAAGTGACTTTCCTAAGTTTTGTCTATGACGCTAGCAAATTGGATACTGGCGCAGGTTCTGGCTTAGAAAGTGTAGAGCAGGAAGATGAAGAAGTGGTGCAATATGTACAACAGGGCATTCGCTCTCGTTTTTACCATTACGGAAGGTATGCAACGCATCGTGAACAAGGCACGCATCATTTTCACAGCTTGCTAGCGGATTTTATGAATCAATCCTAATCAACTATCATCAGTTTAAATAATCGCCCCAAGTAACTTCTACGTTCCAATCTGGGCCCGAAGCAATATGGTATTTATCTGCCATGCTGCCTTGGTTCAAAGCAAAAGATAATTGCATTAAACTATTTAAGTAAGCGAGTGGTTGTCCTACAGCTACACTGCCAAAAGTATTTTCAAAAGGCATAGCGCCTTGGTATACTAATTTTTGTTGTTGGAATATTTTTATGACGATTACATTTTTAGCATGCGGCAGTGCCACAAAATTTTTCCATAAGTCCTGTCCAATATTGGTCCAGATATTACCGTATTGAATATCTAGGATATCGATATTGCCTTTTAATGTATTGTTGTTTAGGCTTGCTTTTTGATAAGAAAGTAAAAATGGTTTTGGTGCTAATAATTGACCAACCGATTCATACGTAATTGTTTTAGAAGCGAGTCTTGCTGCAGTATACGCATACACATCTCTGCCATGAAAAGTATAAGAAGCACCAGAGTTTTTTCTTCTATTCACCACTTCGTCAATTTCACGCATGGATTCGATTCCAATGCTTGCTGCAAGTAAAGTAAGTGTACCATTGTCTGGTGTGACAATATAATGTCCAGTTTTAGTTTTTGCTACGACTGATTTTCTTTCTGTACCAACCCCAGGATCTACTACCGAAACAAAGACAGTACCTGCTGGCCAATAGGGCACAGTTTGATCTAATCGGTAGGCAGCCTCCCAGATATTGTAGGCAGGAATCTCCTGTGTTAAATCATATAATTTCAAACTAGGATCCACCGTACTTGCAACACCCTTCATCGCTGACACAGCACCATCCTTTGTGCCAAAGTCCGTCTGAA
The DNA here is from genome assembly GCA_964560215.1 of uncultured Sediminibacterium sp. Classification (GTDB taxonomy): domain Bacteria; phylum Bacteroidota; class Bacteroidia; order Chitinophagales; family Chitinophagaceae; genus Sediminibacterium. The sequence continues at coordinate 17,117 of CAZLKW010000023.1, forward strand.
AAACAACGATACCATTTTGCGCCGAAGCGTTTATAGATAAGAATACCAAGAGTGTTAAGGCAGTCATTATTTTGTTCATAGTAGTTATTTTACGTTTTATACAATACAATTATATTTTAAGTAAATAAATAGTTTATGAGCAGCGACGTTTTAGGAGACGCGAATAAAGCTATTTATTTACGATCCTTTAGAAGGAAATAAAAAAGCCTCCCTAAATAAATAGAGAGGCTTTAAAGTTATTACAATAAAACGATACGATTTAGAATCGGAAAGCTAGTTTGGTAAATAATCTTAAACCATTATAGCCCATTTGAACACCATCCCATGGTCCACCTGTTTCGTTGTCACCTGCCCACCATTTAGCTTGAGGGTTTACAGCGAAGTCTGGGTGTACATTAAAGATATTGTCAGCTCCAAAGATGAAGTTTACTTTTTTGCTTAACTGAATATTGCTGTAAATATCTGTTGTGAATTTACCGCTATAGTTAAAGTGTTCTGGAACAAATACATTCTCGTCAGCATCAGTAGGTACTTCTGGATTAATTCCATCTCCATTATATCCAAATCCAGTCAATGTTAACTTTCCAAAATAAGTTACTCTTGCACCGAAGCTTACTTTCTTTTTAGTATAATCTGCAGAGAAAGATAATTTAGAAGCAGGCGCAGAAGCTTTTAAGAAAAACTTCTCTCTATCGTTAAAGAAAGTATTTGCATTGTATTCGTTAGTGTTTAATGCATCTGGTACATGTACTTCATCTAAAGTAATGCCTTGGAAGTTTCCTACTAATAAGAATTTCATCTTTTCAGTAGCAGATAATTTCTTTTGGTATTCAACTACTACATCCACGCCTGTATTGGTTGTGTTCACGGCATTTGCAAAGAATTGAGCAGTTGCTACACCTAGAGAATTTAATTTATCTGTTAAGGCAGTTGGCAATGTTGCATCTCCTGCACTAAATAAGCCAGACAATACAACACGGTCTTTCATTTTGATTTGGTAACCATCTACTGTAACTGATAAACCTTGCATTGGCTTCCAAGAAAAACCTAAACTCATATTGTTAGAAGTTTCTTGTTTTAAAGCAGGAATACCAGCTAGTTTAGTTACTGGGTCGTTATTGTTAGCAACTCTAGATTGAACTAAATTTCCTTGAGAGAACGAAGTCAATGTATTGCTGAAATATTTCTGTTGTAAAGAAGGGGCACGGTAACCAGTACTGAATGATCCTCTGAAATTAAAGTTGTCTGTTACTTTATAACGGAAAGAGGTTTTAAAAGTACTTACTGCACCAAAATCAGAATAGTTTTCAAAACGAATAGCGCCAGTTAACAAGAAAGCGTCAGAAGGAGTGTACTCCAAGTCGCCATACATACCTGTAACCATTCTGTTTGCATCTACTTCATCTTCTGGGCTAAAGCCAGGGAAGCCTTGTGCGCCAGGCGCTTGCTGTAAACCAAAGTTATTCGGATACGCTTTATAAGAAGCAACTTCTCCTCTGTTAATACGTTAAGCTTCATATCTTAACTCCGCACCATATGCCACTTTAAGACCACCATTATTTACAGTGCCATATTGTTTTGATAAATCGAAGTTCGTTGTGTTTTGTAAAAAATTAAATCCACCATCGTCAAAACTAGTTTTAGTTACATTGCCAATATCAGAAGCATTGAATGTGCCCGCTCCATAATAATGGAAATCATTGTATCCAAATGCGTTACTGAAATCCCAGTTCCATCCGTTTTTATTTTCTTTAGAAAATCCAGTCACCATCGAGATATCTTTAATTTTTGCTTGTATGCGTGGGTTGTAACTTGTATCGCCCGATCCAGATTGGAACATAATGTCTGGTACAAATTTCAAACTACCATCGTTGTTCACTGGGAAACGAGTTGGTCTTGCAGACCAGTTTCTTGTGTAAGCGTAAGCGTCTGATTTTTTATTATTAAAACCTCCAAATGCATAGAACTTAATATTATCACCTAATGGTAATTCTAAGTTCATCATTGTTCCATAAGAGGTTAAAGAACCATCCCCAAATCCTTGTCTCCAAGTATTCGTAGGCAAACCGTATTTATCATTGATATCAGAACTTGCTGCTTGACGGAAAGTTTTACCTTGATCCAACACGTCAAATGATAAATTGATGAATCCACCTTTCTTACCTAAATCAAATCCACGATTTGCTTGTATGGCACTTGTAATACCATCAATCGGATTGCTATATAAATAATCTTTATTGTCTTTGTGTTGGTAGGTGTTGAACTTTTTATCATAGTAACCAGCTAAGCCAGTTGTGATATTCCATTCGTTGGTATTTTTTCTTAAAACCACGTTCATTACACCCGCGATCGCATCAGAACCATATTGTGCAGAAGCACCATCTCTTAAGATTTCAATTCTGTCAACAGATGCTTGAGAAAAACCATTCAAGTCTACACCAGAATTTCCACGGCCTCTAGTTCCAAACAAGCCTACTAAAGCTGTGCTATGTCTGCGTTTGCCATTGATTAATACTAAAGTTTGATCTGGGCCTAAACCTCTTAAGGTGCCAATATCCACGTGGTCGGCACCATCTGCACCAGACTGTTTGTTATAGTTAAAGGAAGGAGCCGCATAGTTTAATGAAGAGGTTAAATCCATTCTTGCAGTGTTCACTGCTACTTCAGAGATTTTAATAACATCAACAGGAACAGGTGATTCTAATTTAGCACGTCCTGTACCACGACTACCTACCAAGATCACATCTTGAAGATCCGCAGTGGTTGAAGTCAATACGACATTCAATGTATTGCTGGTTGCTTTTACTTTTTTTGTTTCAAAACCTACGATACTAAATTCAATGAGGTCGTTTACTTTAGCATTGATACTGAAAGCGCCAGACTTGTCAGAAGTCGTAGCCGCATTAGTGGCTTGAACTTTAACAGTTACCCCGTCTAAAGGGCTGCCTTTGCTGTCTACTACGGTTCCATTGATTTTTGAACTTTGTGCCATTGCATTCAATGAACAAATTGTGACAAGCAAGAGCATCGACACTTGCTTTAGTAACTTGAATTTCAATTTCATGAGGGTTAATTTGAATCAATTTAACACTTTTTTGACTTTTTGTGGAGGGTAGGATATAATTAATTACTTTTAGAGCTAAATAACCCCCCTTTTTTGAGCACATGGAAGCAATGCAGGAATCAATAAAACAACTTTTTTTATCCCTAACAGGAAATGCATGGGATGCACTTGAAAAAATTCCTCAAAGTGGTGGGGATCGTATTTATTTTAGAATCAAACAAGGCAGTGACTCTTATATTGCCACTTTTAACCATAACATAAGGGAGAACGAAACATTTATTTATTTCGCGGCACATTTTCATTCAAAAGGATTGCCAGTTCCAAAAGTATTAGTGGTTAGCGAAGATCAGAAAATATATATTCAAGAAGATGTAGGCTCAACCTCTTTATTAGAAGTGTTGGAGAAAGAAGGAAAGACGGAAAGGGTATACCAATTATTTCAAAAGAGTCTAAAGGCGCTGGTACAATTGCAAGTGAAAGGAGATGAAGGATTGGATTATTCGAAATGCCTTACTTCAAAAACATTTGGCAAGCATGCGGTTTTGACGGATTTGTTATACTACAAATATTATTTCTTAGACACTTTACAATATCCATACGATAAGCAAGCTTTGATTGATGAGTTTGAATTATTAAGTGATCAATTATCAGAAAGTCATTTCAATAATTTTATGTTCCGAGATTTTCAGAGCAGAAATATTATGGTGAAAGGAGATGAAGTATTTTTTATAGACTTTCAAGGTGGTATGAAGGGCGGTATGCCTTATGATGTGGCCTCTTTATTATGGCAGGCAAAAGCAGAACTTTCAAATGAATGGAAAGAGCGTTTGTTAAATGATTATATCCAAGAAGCAGGAAAGGTTTTGGGTAAAACAATAGATGCTAATTTATTTAAGAAACAATATTATGGATTTGTTTTACTTAGATTATTACAGGTATTAGGTGCTTATGGTTTTAGAGGATTATTTGAACGTAAGGCACACTTCTTAACCAGTATTCCATTGGGCTTAAGGAATTTAAGAAGCTTCTTAGAAGGGTATACATTAGATAAAGACACGCCTGTTTTTGCAAATATATTAAACTGGATGGTGGGCGAAGAGGTGTTGAATAGATTCACTCCTTTACAAGCAACGGAAAAAACACCATTGGTGATTACGATTAATAGTTTTAGTTATAAAAAAGGCTTGCCGACGGACGCTTCTGATAATGGAGGTGGATTTATTTTTGATATGCGTGGCATTTTAAATCCAGGACGATTTGAGGACTATAAAAAACTTTCTGGATTAGATAAACCGGTTCAGGATTTCTTGGAACAAAAAACCAAGATGAATACTTTTTTAAATAGTGTTTGGGATTTAATTGACATCACTGTTGAAAATTATTTAGCTAGAGATTTTGAATCCTTGCAAATTAATTTTGGTTGTACAGGTGGTCAACATCGAAGCGTCTTTGCTGCAGAACAAACAGCAAGACACCTAAAGAACAAGTACAAAGTAAAAGTCGTGTTAGCACATACCAATCAAACCAACTGGGTAAAATAATTTTTATGAAGGCAATGATTTTGGCTGCAGGATTGGGAACAAGGTTGAAACCCTTTACGGATCATCATCCTAAGGCTTTGGCAATAGTTAATGGGAAGTCTTTATTACAAAGAAATATTGAGTATTTGCAAAGTTATGGAATTGACGAAGTGGTAGTGAACGTGCATCATTTTGCAGATCAAATTATTGATACAATCAAACAAAATAAAGGCTGGGGTTCGAATGTAACAATTTCTGATGAGTCGGATGAAGTGCTTGAAACCGGTGGTGGATTGTTAAGAGCAAAGCATTATTTTGAAAACGAGGCTAAGTGGTTGGTGATGAATGCAGATATTTTAACCGACCTTGATTTAGGTTTGATGTTAGAAGCGGACAAAGCATATGATGCAAAGTCAGAAGGAGAGATGGTAGCTACTTTAGCAGTAACGAATCGAATTACAAGTAGAAATTTAATTTTTAATACTTCAGGTACTTTATGCGGTTGGAGGAATAATGGCACGAATGAAGAAAGATGGGCTAATCCTCTGAAAGATCCTGCTATGGCTGTTCCAAAAGCTTTTAGTGGCATTCAAATTGTACATGCTAATTTCTTTGAAGCCTTAAATATGCAAGGTAAATTCTCCTTGATAGATGCTTATTTGCAAATTGCACAACATTATGCAATCCATTTTTATGACCATAGCGACGGTATCTTATTAGATGTAGGTAAGCCAGAGAGTCTAGAAAAAGCAGCAGGCATTTTTAAATAAAAGAGGCCCTTATTGCGAAAGCATAAACCTATTCAATTCTAATTTTATACTTTGCAATTATACTTTAATGTATATTTTTTTCTTGTCTAATATATTTGCAAGCACTGCAAAGAATGCAATAAAACAGATGGCATAAACAAAAGAGCCAATCCTTAAATCACTTGATATATTTTTGCAAACATGTTGGTAAAACCAAGGCAGTGCAGAAGTATAAACAGGTTCTCCTTTTTCATCTGTATGGTCTATCCATCTTAATAATGCTAGGACTCTAGGCAGAAATCCACTCAATACAAAAATGAACAATGGGTTCTTTCCAAATACGTCAAAGAAATGACTCCATCTTCCTTTGCTGTTTTTAAATTCTAATAGATAAATCAATACACTTAGAGTGATAATTGCTAGGCCTGATGTATATAAGACATAACTACTAGTCCATATTTTTTTGTTGATGGGGAAACTAAAGTCCCAAATATATCCTGCTAAAATCAATACCATACCCGCTAATAGCAATTGAGCCAACATTTCAAAGCTCTTTCCTTTTGCTTGAATATATTCACCCACTAAAAATCCAAATATCACTTGAACGATTGCTGGGATGGTGCTGATTAATCCTTCCGGATCAAAGGGAACACCCTCGCCTTTATAAATATGGTTAGCGCCTAAAATAGAAATGTCAATGCTGTTGCCAAAAAATCCAGAAAGACTATATGGATGTCCTTCGCTGCCTAATAAAAATGCCATCATCCAATAGGCGATTAAAATAACGCCACCAATATAAAAAGCCATTTTTGATTTGCCGTAATAAACGATGATGGAAGCAAAGAAATAACATAAGGCAATTCTTTGTAAAACGCCTAGTATGCGAATATTCTCCCAAGTTTTTGCAACTAATTGTCCATCAGACCATTTTACAAAAGGGCTCCAGTTTAAAAAGAGTCCGATTAAAAAAATCAACGCCGTTCTTTTAATTATTTTCTTCCAGAAATTCGCAGCCGTGCCTTGTTCAAATTTTGGCATTACAAAAGCCATTGCATTCCCTACTGCAAATAAAAAGAAGGGGAATACCAAATCGGTTGGGGTGCAACCATGCCAACTTGCATGCGCTAATGGGTTAAAAATTTGCCCCCATGAACCCGGATTATTCACTAGAATCATTAGGGCTACAGTGGCGCCTCTGAAAACATCTAATGCGTAGTATCTTTCTTTTTGTAACATTTTTAGCTCTTTAGGTTTTAAATGTAGCAAGAATCTTGCTTTTCCAGTCAATAATTGGTCAAATTACTTTCTTATATATATGACCTTATTAATATCTTTGCCCCTCATAAAAGACTATGAAAAAGAACATATTAATTACAGGAGGAGCGGGGTTTATTGGATCGCATGTGGTGCGATTAATGGTCAATAAATATCCTGATTATCAGATCTTTAATTTAGATGCTTTAACTTATGCAGGTAATCTAGAAAATTTAAAGGATATTGAAAAAGCGTCAAACTATCATTTTGTAAAAGCAGACATTTTGGATGCTGCTGCTTTGAAGGATATTTTTTCTACACATGCAATTACAGATGTGATTCATCTGGCTGCAGAATCGCATGTAGATCGTTCGATTGTTTCTCCATTGGATTTTGTGTACACGAACGTGATTGGTACAGTGAATTTATTAAATACTGCGAAGGAATATTGGAAGGATGATTTGAGTTATGAAAAAGCACATGATGGTTCTTGGGACAAACAAAGAGATCATTTGTTTTACCATGTTTCAACAGATGAGGTTTATGGAAGTTTAGGGAAAGAAGGTTTGTTTACTGAAACAACACCGTATGATCCAAACTCTCCTTATTCTGCAAGTAAAGCAGAATAAGGAGAGTTTGGATCATAC
>CAZLKW010000024.1:0-23978 GCA_964560215.1 uncultured Sediminibacterium sp.
CTGGAGATAAGGCGGCAGAGGAGAAATTCAAAGAAGCAGCGGAAGCCTATGAAATCTTAAGTGATGCAGATAAGAAAGCGAAATATGATCGCTTTGGTCATCAAGCATTTGGTCCAGGCACTGGTGGTGGCAGTGGGGGTTATGGTGGGGGCATGGATATGAATGATATCTTTAGCCAATTTGGAGATGTGTTTGGCGATGATATGTTTGGTGGATTTTTTGGTGGTGGACAGGGTCGTTCTAGAGGAGGTGCAAAAGCAAGAGGGCAAAGAGGAAGTAATCTTAGAATTAAATTAAAATTGAATTTTGAGGAGATTGCGAATGGTGTGAATAAACAAGTTAAAGTAAAAAAGCATGTGCTTTGTACTACTTGTGGAGGGAATGGTGCGAAAGACAAATCAAGTATTCAAACTTGTGGAACTTGTAATGGATCAGGACAAGTAAGAAAAGTAACCAATACTTTCTTGGGTCAAATGCAAACTGTAAATACATGTTCGACATGTAATGGAGAAGGAAGTACGGTTACTGCAAAATGTACTTCATGTAAAGGAGAAGGAAGGGTTTATGGAGAAGAAACAATTTCAATTGATATTCCAGCAGGTGTTCAAGATGGAATGCAATTAAGCATGTCAGGTAAAGGTAACGCAGGAGAAAGAGGTGGATCTGCAGGAGATTTAATCATCATGATTGAGGAAGAACCACATGAGTCTTTACATAGAGATGGTTTGAATGTCGCGTATGATTTATACATCACGATTCCGGATGCAATTTTCGGAACGAGTGTTGAAGTGCCAACAATTGATGGACGCGCAAAAATTAAAATACCAGCTGGAACTCAAAGTGGTAAAATATTTAGATTAAAAGGAAAGGGATTCCCAGAGGTGCAGGGTTATGCAAAAGGGGACCAATTAATTCATGTCAATATTTGGACACCACAAGAGGTAAGTGAGGAAGAGAAATTAGCCTTAGAGAAAATGCAAGAAAGCGAGAACTTTAAACCTAAGCCTGTAAAAGGGGATAAGAGTTTTTACGATAAAGTAAAAGAAGCTTTTAAGTAAGTTTTATATAGGATTACAAAAAAGGGACAAATTAATTTGTCCCTTTTTTGTAATTATGCTTGTAGCTGATAAATTTCTTTACTATTTCTTCCTAAACCATCGTAGTCTAAGCCATAGCCCACCACGAATTTATTGGGAATTTCGAAACACGAGTAGTCGATTTTAACCGGGTATTGTAAAGCTTCTTTTTTATCTAATAAGACAGCTATTTTTACCGATGCAGGTTGCATGCTGTCCAATTGAGGTAAGTAGTGGTGCAATGTTTTTCCAGTATCTATAATATCTTCTAGTATAATGATATGTCTGTCTTTGACATTTGTATCTAAGCCAATAGCAGTGATGACATTGCCCGTAGAACTAGTACCCTTATAAGAAGCTAATTTAATAAAACTCACTTCCGCCTCAATATTAATTTGTTTGAATAAGTCTGCGGTAAACAAAAATGAACCATTTAAAATGGATAAAAACAAAGGACGTTTACCTGCATAATCTTTATTTAGTTGTGCTGCTAGGTCTGTAATTTTTGCTTGAATTGCAGCTTCTTCTAAGAAGGGTACAAATGTTTTATCTAGAACTTGGATAGTAGACATATAACTTGTTTTGGATTAAATTAATTCTTTTTCTTATTAAACAATAATGAGTTGTCTTTTTTAATAGTTGTATTTGTTTCTTTCGGTTTAAAAAGTAAGACTTGGGTACCTGATTTCACTTCGTCAGGTAAACTCGGGTTATATATCTTCAACTGACTAAGTTGTACGCCTTCTAATTGACTAATCTCGTGTAATGTGCTGTTGTTTTTAACATTATGAAAAGAAGTTGCACCTTCTTTCTTTTTAGCAGCTAAAAAAATCAACTGATCTCTTTCTAAAAGAATTGCTTCTTTAATTTCATTATATTCAAATAATTTATACAATGGAATATTATATTGAATTGCTATATCCACATAGGATCTATTTTTTTTGCCAAGTATAGCAGGCACCTGATTGATTCTAAATTTTCCTTCTGGGTAATTGTAGTTTGGTTCAGAAGATTCAACAGGTTTGCTTAATGGCGTCTCTATATTTTCCTTTTTGATTGTTTCGACTTTGGCTGTTTCAGATGGTGCTATTTTTTCAATGACCAATTGTTTTGAAGGCAATGGGGTAGCATTGTTAGTTGTATTCAATGAGGTTATTCCTACTGGTTTATTCAAAGTTTTTGGTTCATCAATAACCAATTTACTATTTGAGTCAACGATTGTCTTGAAACCGGATGTATCGTTAAGCGTCTTGATTATGGGCGTATCGTTAGGTGTCTTATTTACGGGTGTATCAGCAAGCGTCTTGACGCTTGCTTCTTCCTCGTCGGCTTCGATTTCATTTGCAAATTCTGGGAAATTATATTGCGCTAATTCGTAGTCGTCGATAATTTTTAAAAGCTTCTTATGGTAGTCGCTTGCAGTTGCATATCCTGCTTTCTTTAATCCGTAAGCCCATGCAGTGTCGTCAACTGGGTCTAAAAAAAATAGATCAACATAATTTGGTCTGTTTTTTAAGAAGTTAGAATGATCTTTAAAAGATTGTTCTGCAGATTCATAAGCCCTAAAACATTCTTGTTTTGAATCATCGTCTTGGTATGTTTTAGCGCCTGTCCAATCTGTTTTACACTTTATTCCAAAATGATTGTTATGATTTTTAGCCAAATTACTCTCCCCACTATTTGATTCAACAATAGCTTGGGCTAGTGTGATTGAAGCAGGAACACCAGTGCGCTTCATCTCTTTCATAGCAATAGCTTTGTATTTTGCTATGTAGTTAATCGTAGTCTTATTGTTTTGCGACCATCCGTTGATGGTAGTTAATAAAATTAAAAGGGGTATCAATAATTGTTGTTTCATATTATTTTTTTCTAATCAAGGTTAAGCCATCTCTTATAGTTAACATGATTTTTTCAAGTTCAGGGTGTGCTAAAATAAATTCATTGAATGCATGAATCGCTAATGCATTTTTTCCTTTAATATTTTCTTCAAATACTTGTCCATGGAATAAAACATTGTCAGCAATAATTACGCCCTTTTCTGAAAGCATTGGCAGTACTAAATTAACATAGTCAATATAGCCAGTTTTATCAGCGTCTATAAATATAAGGTCCCATTTTTCAGTTAAGGTTGGCAGAATCAATTTAGCATCTCCAACATGTGAGATTATTTGAGGTCCAAATCTGCTTGCGTCAAAATGGATTCTGGCAGAATTGGCATCTTCAGCCCTCAGTTCAATAGTATGAATAGTACCAGTTGAATTTAAACCCTCTGCTAAGCATAAAGTACTAAACCCGGTAAATGTGCCAATTTCTAATATATGCTTTGGTGCCAGAACTTTACTAAAAAAGCTTAGAAAGCCTCCTTGATTCCAATTACTCTGCAAATGAGCATGAGGGTGGGATTGTTTAGTTGCTTCATACATAGGCTTTAAATAGGCCGGAGTACCGTCACTAAACTGTTCTACATAGTCATTGGCAGCAGGTTGTATAAAATCCATGCTGCAAATGTCTAATTTTTTTCGCTATTAGCGCTTGAAATAAGCCATAATCCTATAAAAGTAATAAGACCATTGATGATTAAAAGTTCCTGTCCAATACGGAAGTCTCCAAATAATGCTGCTTGAAAATAGTCCAACACCAAACATAAGATTGGGGCAAGGATGCAAATGAATGGCACTAGACTATTATTAATCGTTCTTTTAGTTAAAATACCAAATGCAAATAAGCCTAATAAAGGACCATAGGTATAAGAGGCAATTTTTAATAATAAGTCAATAGTGCTTTTATTGTCAATCCATTTGAACACCATCACCATGATCAAGAAGATCAATGCGAAACTCAAATGGGTTCTTTGTCTAATTTTTTTCTGTTGCGCTTCTGACCAATTCTTATTTCTCTGCAATCCTAATATATCAATACAGAAGCTTGAAGTTAAAGCAGTGATGGCACCATCGGCGCTTGGAAATAATGCAGAAATAAGTGCTAGTATAAAAATGATAGATAAATAGGGAGGCATATGATTCAATGCCAATGTTGGGAATAAATCATCACCTGTTGCTGTGATATTATTTTGTGCGGCATATAAATGTAGTAATCCCCCTAAATAAAGAAATAAACTAATAGCAATTAACATGGTAAATCCAATGGTTACCATGTTCTTCTGTGCATCCTTAAGATTTTTCACAGAAATATTTTTTTGCATCATTTCCTGATCTAAGCCAGTCATGGTAAGGGTAACGAAAGCACCGCCAATAATTTGCTTTAAGAAAAATGATTTGCTATTCACATCCATGCTAAAAATGTCAGATAAATGTGTGGATGGGTTATTTGCAAGTGCTTGATTACTCATAGCTTTTAATCCTTCCACTACTGATAAATCCAATTTAGACAAGATATATATACTACATATAATTAAGCCCATTAACATGCCTGAAGTCTGAAGTGTGTCTGTCCAAACAATTGTTTTTACACCACCTTCATATGTATACAATAAGATCATTATCAAAATCACTAAAGTTGTTGCCCAAAAAGGAACATTCAAATTATCTAAAATGAAATATTGTAAGATTTTTACGACTAAATACAATCTAGCAGTAGCACCTAATGTTCTTGATAAAATAAAGAAGGATGCGCCAGTTTTATATGCGCCAAAGCCTAATCTAGTTTCTAAGTAATTATAAATTGAGGTTAAATTTAATTTATAATAAATTGGAAGTAGCACATAAGCAATAGCAAAGTATCCAATTAAATATCCCAATGTAATTTGTAAATAATGAAAAGCATCTTTACCCACTGCGCCAGGGACACTCACAAAAGTTACACCACTCAGTGAAGTGCCAATCATTCCAAAAGCAACCAACATCCAATTGCTGTTTTTATTACCAATAAAAAAAGACATATTATTACTATTCTTACCAGTAATTTTAGCTACACCTAATAATACTAGAAAGTAAAGAATTACGAATATAAAAAGGGTCGTTGCGCTCATAGTTGCTTTGTTGTCATTTTGATAAAGCAAAGTAGTGAGAATCTTTGACTTTTTTAACTATTTTGTGTCGGAACTTAATTTATTTTAGTATATGAAAATACAATCTGTTACCGTTTTTTGCGGTTCAAAATCAGGCAATCAACTAGGCTTTATCAATCAAGCTAAAGAATTAGGAACAGCTTTAGGGAAAAATGGTATTCAGTTGGTTTATGGTGGGGGAGGCAAAGGAATTATGGGTGCTATTGCTGATGCGGTTTTGGCTAAAAATGGCAAGGTATTAGGTATTATTCCAAAGCTTCTATTAGAATGGGAGGCGCAGCATCAGGGCTTGACAGAATTGATTGTAACAGAAACCATGCATGATCGCAAAAAGATTTTGTATGATAGGGCAGATGTTGCCATCATTTTACCTGGTGGAATGGGAACAATGGATGAATTATTTGAAATGTTGACTTGGAACAATTTAAATATCCATCAAAAGAAAGTGATTATTTTAAATTGGGAAGGCTTTTACACGCCCTTAATTGCTTTGATGGATCATATGCATACAGAAGGATTTATGTACGAAGATTGGAAAACTCGAATCATAGTCGTTAAAGACGCAAAAGAAGTGATGGAAACCATTAGCGCTTGGAGCGAATAGGGAAAGCAAATCCAGCTTTTATAAAGGGGTCTGCACGATTGTATCCATCTCTGTATGGCGAGTTTGGGTTTTTTAATAAATCAATCATTAAAGTAAAATAAGTCATCCCATTTTCTGATCGACTACCATATCCAACACCTGCTAAAATACTTTCTGCTCCAAAACGAATACTCCTTGATGCACCTGAGGTTTCACTATTGGTGCTCATATCTTTCATATTTGTCCAAGTCCAATTATATTCTGGTTGTAATTGAAAAAAGACCCTATCGGCAGGCCAGATCCTAACAAAACTACCCATACCAAATTGAAAACTTCTAGTTCGTGAACTCGAAATTAAATTAGGATTAGATGCAGAATATAAAAGATTCATTGCGCCTCCAATATCCAACCAATCATTGACACTTCTATTTACTTCTGGATTCAGTCCAAGTTGAAACCACCCTGACCCTCCACCAAAAACTAGATTACCACCAATAAATAGGGGACGCTCATTTAAATTAGGGGTTGTTTTTACAATGTCTTGCGCTTGTAAGAAATTAAAACATCCTGCAAGTATCAAGACTGAAAAAAATAATTTCTTCTTCATTAGGATAAATCAAAAATTTTACCTGCATTTAAAATATTATTAGGATCAAAAGTTTTTTTGATACCACGCATAATTTCTAAAGTAGCGTTATTAAATACAACTTGCATGTATGGTTTTTGGATTAGTCCAATGCCATGTTCTCCGCTAATTGTTCCGCCTAAACTATGCACTAAAACAAATAACTCTTTCAAAATATTCGTCATCTCTTGGTTGCCATGACTATTTTTAATTGTAGGATGGTTGATTCTAATATGCAAATTACCATCTCCAGCATGACCATAACAAACCACTTTAAACCCATTTTCCGCACCTAATGCCTTAGCGCCTTTTATTAATTTTGGCAATTCGGCTCTTGGAACAACTGTATCTTCCTCAATAGTATAACCAGCCATCACCGCAGCTTCATTGGCCTTGCGTCTTATTTTCCAAAGTTCATTTTTTTGTTGGGCATCATCTGCAAAAAATAGTTCTCCTGCATCAAATTGGGCAAGCACTTCCGAAATAGCTTCCATTTCTCCCATCAAAACATCTAGATTATTTCCATCTACTTCAATGATTAAATGTGCTGCTAAGCCTTCTGTAATTGGAATAGCCGTACTATCCAATATTTTTGAAGCAAGTGTGATTGCATCTATTTCCATTAACTCCATCGCACTTGGTGTAATGCCTGCTCTGAAGATGGCACTCACAGCTTCACTCGCTTTTTCTAAACTATTAAATGGCGCTAGCATTAATAAATCAAACTTAGGGTGTGGGATTAATCTAAGTACTATTTTAGTAACAATACCTAAAGTGCCTTCACTACCTACAATAAGTTGTGTAATATTATATCCAGTCGCATTTTTTAAGATATTTGAACCTGTCCATATAATTTCACCATTTGGAAGAACAACTTCTAAGTTTAAAACATAATCCTTTACAACGCCATATTTAACTGCCTTTGGACCACCAGAATTCTCAGAAATATTACCTCCAATAAAACAACTGCCTTTACTTGCAGGGTCAGGCGGGTAAAACAACCCTTTTTCTTTCACCGCGTCTTGAAGCATTTCCGTAATGACCCCCGGCTCCGTAGTTACTTGTAAATTTCTCTCATCAATTTCTAATATGTTATTAAAACGCTCCATTGCAATCACCAATCCGCCTAAATGAGGCAGTGCGCCACCACTTAAGCCGGTGCCTGCGCCTCTTGGGGTTACTGGAATTAAATGCTGATTGGCTAATTTCATCAAATCGCTTATTTCCTCTGGTTTTCTTGGTTTCACAACAACAGAAGGATTATAGTGCAAACGTTCAGTATGATCTTTGCCGTATTTTTCAAAGCTTTCTTCGTCGGTGAAAACATAATCAGCTCCAACAATAGATTTTATTTGTTCAAGTATTTCTGGTGTTATTTGTTGCATCTATCTAGCGTTAAAATTCAATAATCAAAAATTCATTAAAATAAACCATATAAAGTACTATCTACTTTACTTATGATATGACCTAAGTCTTCTTCGGATTCTCCAAACTTGATTTTATCACAGTCAATGACTAATAATGGGCCTTCTGAATAATTTTCAATCCATTTATTATAATAATCATTTAACCTTTTTAAATAATCTAAGCGGATGTTTTCTTCGTATTCTCTTCCTCTTTTCTGAATTTGAGAAACTAGGGTAGGCACAGATGCCTTCAAATAAATTAACAAATCCGGAGGTTGAACCATCGATTTAATCGTATTAAAAAAGCCATAGTAATTATCAAAATCACGTTTGCTCATCAAGCCCATCTCATGTAGGTTAGGTGCAAATATATTTGCATCTTCATAGATGGTTCTATCTTGAATGATTGTTTCAGTTCCTTTTTGAATCTCTAATATTTGATTCAATCTTCCATGAAGAAAATAGATTTGCAAATTGAAACTCCATCTTGGCATATCATCATAGAAGTCCATTAAGTAAGGATTATGGTCAACGTCCTCAAATTGAGGTATCCAACGGTAGTGCTTGCTTAATAACTCTGTTAGAGTTGTTTTGCCAACACCAATATTACCAGCGATTGCTACGTGCTTTGGTTTTTTAGTTGCTGCTTTTGCCATAATCTTATAAGTGTAGTTGAAATTTGATAAGTTGAATTTATAGGTATTCCATACCTACTGCTTTTCTTACAGTAGTCAAAGTTGCCGAAGCGCTTGCTCTCGCTTTGTCTGCACCTTGATGAATAATTTTTAAAAGTAATTCTTTGTTGTTTTGTAAGTCAGCTGCTTTTGTACGAATCGGGTTAATGAATTGAACCATATCTTCAGCTAACTGTTTTTTCATATCACCATAACGAATAATACAATTGCCTTCTGAACTATTGTTGAAATCGTCTTCAAATTTTTGTACCGTATCCGCTGAACTTACTAGACCCATTAAGGTAAATAAGTTTTGAATATAATCTGGTTTAGTAGAATTTGGGGTTAAAGGTCCTTGATCTGTTTTAGCCTTCATCACTTTTTTGCGAATTAAATCATCTTCGTCTGCTAAAAATAAAGTGGTCATTTGGTTTTCGCTCTTACTCATTTTACCGTTACCATCTAAGCCCATAATTTTTACTAACTCACTATTGTAGTTAAATGCATAAGGGAGCGGGAACGTATCTCCGTAACGGTGGTTAAATCTTTCGGCGAAATTACGGGCCATCTCTAAGTTTTGTTCCTGGTCCTTTCCAACAGGTACTTTTACTGCACGATGGATTAAGATATCAGCTGCTTGTAAAACCGGATAAGTTAATAATCCAGCATTCACATTCTCTGGTTGCATTCTTACCTTATCTTTAAATGTAGTTGTTTTTTCTAATTCACCTTTATAGGCAAGCATATTTAAATACAAATAGAGTTCTGCAATCTCTGGCACATCACTTTGAACATATAAAGACACTTTATCTGGATCTAATCCACATGCTATATTTTCTGCCACAACACGCAGCACACTTTCTTGTAAAGTCTTAGTGTCAGGATGGGTCGTTAAACTATGCCAATTGGCAACAAAAAAATAGCAATTATATTCATCTTGCATGCGCACATAATTACGCATAGCACCAAAATAATTTCCTAAATGTAAGAACCCGGTAGGCCTTATTCCACTCAATACGATTTCCTTTTCCATAGCTGTGCGAAGATAATGAATCGCAATCCCATTTTTTGCCATCTTTTTGGGATATTTGCTCTGAATCTAAAAAAAGTCCCTTGAACCTAGTTTCTCAATTATCCAGTCCAATTGAATATCTAAAGGGTGTAGGCCCTATGAGGGCGGAATTGCTTAAAAAAGAGCTTAGTATCTATACTTTTGGCGACTTATTACAACATTTCCCCCATAGGCATGTAGATAAGACAAAGCTTACGCCTATTAGTCAATTAAACCCTGAAATGGACTTTGTCCAGGTTAAAGGAGTCTTGTTGGGCTTTCATTCAATTGGTGAAAAGCGCTCTAAAAGGATGGTGGCGCAATTAAGGGATGAATCGGGCAATTTGGAATTGGCTTGGTTTCAGGGTATTCAATATGTTCAAAAGAACTTAGTAGAGGGTCAAACCTATTTAGTCTTTGGCAGACTTGGCTTTTTCAATGGGAAACCTCAAATTGTTCATCCTGAAATAGAGCCTTTTGTAGCGCAAGCGATGGCCCAGAAATCTTTACTTGAACCTATTTATGGTTCAACGGAGAAATTAAAGGCAAGAGGGTTAAATGGAAAGCAAATTGGCAAATTAACCCAAGTCTTATTTCAACAAATTAGTGAAAGAGATTTACCGGAGAATCTGCCTACACATTTGTTGGTGGATAGAATGGGCAGATGGGAGGCGTTTAGACAAATTCATTTTCCAACAAGCCCAGCACATTATAAAAAGGCATTGTCAAGATTGATTTTTGAAGAATTGTTTATTGCTCAAATAAGATTGAATTTAATAAAGATAGATCGACATAAAAATAGTAAGGGACAGGTTTTTGAAAAAGTAGGAGATTACTTTAATACTTTTTATAATAATTACTTGCCTTTTGAATTAACAGGAGCACAAAAAAGGGTGATCAAAGAAATTAGACAGGATGTTGCAAAGGGATATCAGATGAATCGATTGTTGCAAGGGGATGTGGGTAGTGGGAAAACAATGATTGCATTAATGGCGATGTTAATCGCGGCAGACAACGGATTTCAAAGTTGTCTGATGGCACCTACAGAAATTTTAGCACAACAACATTATGCTAGCTTAACTGAACTATTAAAAGAAATGCCGGTCGAAGTTGCAATTCTTACAGGTAGTACAAAGGCAGCTGAACGCAGAAGAATATTAAAAGGATTAGTAGAAGATACAATCCATTTTGTAGTAGGTACACATGCTTTGATTGAGGATCCTGTTCAATTTAAAAAGCTAGGTTTAGCAGTCATTGATGAACAACATCGATTTGGAGTAGAGCAAAGATCTAAGCTTTGGAAAAAAGCTTCCATCCCACCGCATGTATTGGTGATGACGGCAACGCCAATTCCAAGAACCTTGGCCATGACGGCTTATGGAGATTTGGATTATAGTATTATGGATGAGTTGCCGCCAGGAAGACAACCTATTAAAACGGTGCATCGATATGAAACTTCAAGGGCTTCCGTGATGGATTTTGTAAAAACTGAAATACAAAAAGGACGACAAGCTTATTATGTTTATCCTTTAATTGAAGAGAGTGAAAAGATGAGTTATGAGGATTTAATGCAAGGGTATGAACAGGTTAAAAGTTTTTTCCCCGAGCCTACTTACAAAATAAGTATGGTCCATGGCAAGATGCCCAATGATTTAAAATCGGAGAATATGAATCGTTTTAAATCTGGCGATACCCAAATATTGGTTGGTACAACTGTCATTGAAGTAGGTGTGAATGTGCCTAATGCATCAGTAATGGTGATAGAGAGTGCAGAGAAATTTGGCTTATCACAGCTGCATCAATTAAGAGGCAGGGTGGGTAGAGGTTCTGAACAGAGTTATTGTATCTTATTGAGTAGTGTGAAAGCAAGTAGGGAAGCTAGGGAGCGCTTAAAAATAATGTGTGACACAAATGATGGTTTTGTGATAGCAGAAAAAGATTTAGAGATCAGGGGGCCGGGAGATATAGACGGAACGAGGCAAAGTGGGGCACTGAATTTTAAACTAGCTAGCTTAATTAATGACCGTCCTACAATGGAAATAGCTAAGGAAGCTGCTGCTGCAATCTGTGAGCGTGATCCCAATTTAACCCTCCCAGAACATTTGGCTATTCGAAGCTTTTTGCAAACTCAAAAAACAAAAATAGGCTGGGGTAAGATTGCCTAAGCCCAACCTTTTTAAGTATCTTGCTTCCACTATAAGCAAGGCTTAAAAGACAATAAATAAAATTCCAACCTTTATGAAATATGATCCATTAGACCCAACCATTTTTATTCAAAACAGAAAACGTTTTGTGAGTCAAATGCAAAAAAATAGCATTGCTGTTTTTGTAAGCAATGATGAATTTCCAAGCAACGGAGACGCCTTACACGGTTTTGTTCAAAATTCAGATTTATATTGGTTAACTGGTATCGAGCAAGAAGGAACAATGGTGGTTTTATTCCCTGACAATCCAGATCCAAAATATAGAGAAGTCTTGGTTTTAGTGCGACCACAAGAGTTAAAAGAAATATGGGATGGTAAGCGATTAAGAGCCAATGAAGCAACTGCGATTTCTGGAATGAAGACGATTGTCTGGGTAGATAGTTTGGATGCGATGTTACAAGGGTGGATACATTTGGCGGATGCTATTTATTTAGATTCTAATGAGAATGATCGTAAGAATAATCTTGTAAGAACGAATGAATATCGTTTTATAGATGAGATGCAATCTCGTTATCCTTTACACCAATATTTACGTGCTGCTAAAATCATGAAAGCATTAAGGGCAGTGAAGACGAAGCAAGAAATAGTAGTGATTCAAAAAGCGATTGATATAACAGAAACTACATTTAGAAGGCTATTAAATTTTATTCAGCCTGGTGTATACGAGTATGAAATTGAAGCTGAAATTTATCATTCTTTTTTAAGTCATAAAGCAACAGGAGTTGCTTACCATAGTATTTTAGCTAGTGGTGATAATGCAAGAACATTGCATTACACAAGTAATAATAATCAATGTAAAGATGGAGAATTAATATTGATGGATTTTGGTGCTGCATATGGCGGATACAATGCAGATTTAACAAGAACAGTGCCAGTGAATGGTAAGTTTAGTAAGAGACAGAAAGAAGTGTATAATGCTTGCTTACATTTACATGATTATGCTAAATCTATTTTAAAACCAGGTATTAGCATTTTAGATTATACCGATAAAGTAGGAGAAGAAGCCACAAAGCAATTCTTAAAAATTGGATTATTGTCCAAGGCGGATATTAAAAACGAGGATATAGAAAATAGAGCCTATAGGAAATATTTATACCATGGCATATCCCATCATTTAGGAATTGATGTACATGACTTAGGTACAAGAACAGCACCAATTCAGGCTGGCATGGTCTTTACAGTGGAGCCAGGAATTTACATTAAAGAGGAACAAATGGGTGTGCGCATCGAAAATAATGTCTGGATTACAGCAAAAGGACATCAAGATTTATTCAAAAATATACCAATCAAAGCGGATGAAATTGAAGCTTTAATGAAGAAAAAGAAATAATCAACTAATTCATGCGCCAACAAATACCAAATATTATCACCCTCCTCAATTTGCTTTTTGGATGCTTAGCAATTGTTAGTTGTTTCCAATTTGGTACGATTGCAACAATTTCTGATTCGGGGGAAATGTTAATTGAAATACCGGAGAAACTTTTCATGGCAAGTTTATTCATAGGTATTGCTGCTGTAGTCGATTTTTTTGACGGCTTTGTTGCAAGGTTATTAAAAGTATCTTCTGAGATGGGTAAGCAATTAGATTCTTTAGCCGACGTGGTTAGTTTTGGAGTTGCCCCAGCATGTATCGTTTATCAATTTTTAAGATTATCCTTAGCGAATGATGTGAATGCACTTTCGACAAATAGTCTTTTATTTGTTCCAGCATTTATCATTCCTATGGCAGGTGCATATAGATTGGCTAGATTTAATTTAGATCAAACTCAAACTACTTATTTTAAAGGGGTACCTATTCCAATGATCGGCTTATTGACTGCCGCCTTCCCTTTAATCTATTGGCAACCTACTTTTGGGTTGATTTCAAAAGTATTATTGAGCCCTATATTTTGGTATGGCTATATCTTGGTAGTAAGTTATTTGATGGTCATGACAAAGCCAATGCTAGCACTTAAAAGTTTGTCAGGGAATAACAAATTATTGATTCCACTTGGCATTTTAGTATTGGAAGTTGTGGTATCTGCCCTCTTTTTTAAATGGTATGCAATTCCATTTGGCTTTATTGGCTATTGCTTAGTATCTTTGATCTATCCAAAAACAATCACACAATAATTCAATATGTTATTTCAAGTACAAATTAAAGTAATGCCATTAAAGGATTTATTAGATCCACAAGGTAAAGCTGTATTAGGCGGATTACATAATTTAGGTTTATCAGGAGTTCAAGATGTTCGTGTTGGTAAGAACATCAATTTACAAATTGAAGCTGCTGACAAAACTGCTGCTGTAGCAATCGCAACAGAAGCAAGTAAGCAATTGTTAGCAAATGCTGTAATAGAGTATTTTGAAGTAGTGGTTTTATAATCGACTTCAGAAATTAAATTCTATGTTATACCTTGTTCCTACGCCCATTGGTAATTTAAAAGATTTTACTTTTAGAGCAGTAGAGACACTTCAGTCTGTGGATTTTATTTTATGTGAGGATACAAGAACATCTTCAAAGCTTTTACAGCATTATCAAATTCAGAAACCACTCACGCCATTTCATCAACACAATGAACATAAAATTGTGGAGCATTTAGTGCAACAATTGATGGCAGGAAAAAATATAGCACTCATAACAGACGCAGGTACTCCAGGCATTTCTGATCCTGCATTTTTACTGGTTCGAGCTTGTAAGGCTGCAGGCGTTCCAGTGACTAGTTTGCCAGGTGCAACAGCTTTTGTACCTGCTTTAGTGAATAGTGGTCTACCTACAAACAGATTTACTTTCGAAGGCTTTATACCTTTAAAAAAAGGCAAAAAGACTTTAATGGATGCGTTAGCGAACGAAGAACGAACCATGATTTTCTATGAGAGTCCTATGCGACTTGTGAAAACCTTAGAACTTTTCAAAGCCACTTTCGGCGCTGATCGTAAAGCAGCAGTAAGTAGAGAACTTACAAAAATGTTCGAAGAAAACATCACCGATAGCCTAGAAAATCTAATTCTTCATTTTACATCAAAACAAGTAAAAGGGGAGATTGTGATTGTAGTGGCAGGGAAAGCATAGTCAAGTATTCATTTCGTCCATCAATTCACTTTGGCAACACCCTTTTTTTTCTTTAAATTGAAACCTTAAACAGATACCTATGTTAAGAAAGTTTTTATTTTTAACGCTAATTGCCTTGGTAATAAGCACACAAATTTTTGCGCAACCAGAACGTTGGCAACAACAAATCAATTATAAAATTGATGCTAGTTTAGATGTACAAAAAAATACAGTTAAAGGAACAGAAGAGATTCTGTATACCAACAATTCAACGGACACCCTACACAAAGTCTATTTCCATATGTATTGGAATGCTTTTCAGCCTAACTCCAATATGGATGTAAGAAGCCGTGAATTAGGTAAAACAACTTTTACCAATAGAAGAGGAGATGAAGTGAAAGATTGGGATATGCGTGTTCGGGATCGTATTCAAAATTTGAAGCCAGAAGAATATGGTACTCAAAAAGTAAACGCTATCACCATCAATGGGAAAGCACAAACATTGGTAGAACATGAAACTATTTTAGAAGTGGTTTTAACGCAACCCATCTTGCCTAAGTCTTCTGTAAAAATGAACCTAAGTTTTGAGGCACAAGTGCCTGTACAAATTAGAAGGTCTGGTAGAGATAATAAAGAAAGTGTGCGTTATTCAATGAGCCAATGGTACCCAAAGATGGTGGAGTATGATTATCAAGGCTGGAATACCAATCCTTACATTGCTAGAGAGTTTTATGGTGTTTGGGGTAATTACGATGTGACTTTAAGATTAGATAAAAATTATATGGTGGGAGGGACTGGCGTATTACAAAATCCTACCGCTCCTTTAGATAAAGACGGTAATAAAGTATGGAATTTCAAAGGCAATACAATTCATGATTTTGTGTGGTTTGCAGATAACAATTTCAAGCATTTATCTAAAGAAGTACGCAAAGGGTTAACGCTTCATGTGTATTATAAAGCCAAAGATGCAAAAGCTGATAGTGCTTGGGCGAATGTGTTGTGGGCAGCAGAAAAAGTCTTGCCATTTATGGAAAAGAAGATGGGTGCTTATCCTTATCCTCAATATTCATTTATTCAAGGAGGAGATGGTGGTATGGAATATGCGATGGCTACCTTATTAGTGGGGCCAAGTTTAGGTACGGCATTTCATGAGTGGATACATAGTTGGTACCAGCATATTTTAGGTTCTAATGAAAGTTTGTTTGCTTGGATGGATGAAGGATTTACAAGCTATGGAGAAGAAATGGTTAGTCATTATTATGAAACAAATTTCGCATCGCAGTCTCCTTATATAAGTGATGCTGCAAAAAAGCAAATTCAAGTGAGCCTTGAAAGACAATCTAAATTATTGCCTGCAGTTCAAAGCGGTAATTATAGCGGTTATTTGGCTTTAGCTAAAAGTGGATTAGAAGAGCCTATGTCAACACATGCAGACCATTTTAACACCAACTATGCTTACAGCAATGCTGCTTATAGTAAGGGGGGTACTTTCTTGGGTGTATTAGGTTATATAATGGGGGAGGCAAAACGCGATCAGTTAATGTTGAACTATTACAACACTTGGAAATTTAAACATCCAAATGCAAACGATTTTATTCGTGTTGCCGAAAAAACAAGTGGTTTACAATTACAATGGCTAAAAGAGTATTGGGTGAATACTACCAAAACAATTGATTATGGTTTAAACGACATCCAAGTTAGTGGCAATGCTGCTTTAATTAGTATTCAAAGAGTAGGGAAGTTTCCAATGCCAATAGAGGTAGTTGTTACTTATAAAGATGGCACAAATGAGTTGCATTATATCCCATTAGATTTAATGCTTGGCGGTAAAACCAAAGAAGCTGCGATAAGGCAAATTAACCATCCAGAATGGAAATGGACACATCCTACTTATACTTTTGAAACGACGCAACCATTGAGTATGATAAAATCTATCGAGATTGATCCTAGTCAAAGAATGCCTGATATCAATAGAAGTAATAATAAAATTGAAATCCCGAATTAATTGAGATAAGCATTTAATAAAGAAAGTTTTGAAAGAATGCTATGCTCAAGCAAATATACGAGCCTGCGAGCTTAGAGCGAGGTATAGGTGTTCTTTCAAAACTATGATAGTATAAAGAAAGGCGTCCAACTGGACGCCTTTCTTTTATTTCTTGACCTGTATAATATATTTCTCTTTGAAATAGTCTTCTTGAAAGATATCATAAATAGGCATCATCTTAGGTCTAGTGCCACTTTCGAAAATCTCTTGATGCAAATCACCGCCTTTTAAACAAATCAAGCCATTGGGCTGATTTGGTTTTTTAACAAGTACAGGGCCTGCCCATCTCCATAAATCCTTTAATGGTGCAACGGCTCTACTTACAGCGTAATCGAATTTTTTATTCTTTATATCTTCAACACGGGTATGTTTTGTCTCAATATTTTTTATCCCCACCATTTCACAAACTGCGTCTACTACTTTTAATTTCTTAGCAATACTATCCACTGCATAGAATTTCACTTCAGGGAAAAAGATAGCTAAGGGAACTGTTGGGAATCCACCACCACAGCCAATATCAATCACCTGAGTACCAGGATCCCATTCTGCAATCGCAGCAATACTTAGTGAGTGCAATACATGGTGCAGGTATATTTGATCAATATCTTTTCTGGATACAACATTAATTTTTGCATTCCATTCTTGATATGCAGCTTCTAGCCCGGCCAATTGATCTAATTGAGCAGGTGTAAAATCCGCAAAGTAGCGGGTAATTAATTCCAATTTTTCTGAGGTCTTTTCCATACACTAGGCAAGGTAAACAAATAATAGAATAATGACCATATGTCCAAAAAAATGAACCATGGCCAAAGATCTAGTTCATTTAATTTTTTCATCGCACCACGTAAAATAAGTCCTTGTAAGATGGCCCTGAATGCCCATAGTCCAATTAGGAGGATATATGCTTTCGTAAATACAAGCGCTATAATTAGAGCTGGATAAACTAAAAATTGACTCAATGAAAAAAGCCCCAATAAGAAAATATGTTTCTTTTTGTAAAATTTACTAGTGGTATAATGACGGTATTTCTGTGTCATCCAATCTTTAAAACTTGTTTTTGGCTCACTTAAAGTGTGCGCATCATGATCTACCACAATGGCTGTGTTGCGTCTATTAGCCACTTGATTGATGAATAAATCGTCATCTCCACTTGGTATTTGATTGATAGAAGAAAAGCCTTTGTTCTTTATAAATAATTCACGTTTATAAGAAAGATTACGCCCAACCCCCATGTAAGGTAATCCAGCTAGTGCGTATGAGAAATATTGTAATGCGGTATTGAAAGTTTCAAAACGAATGAGTTTATTCAATAAGCCTGGTTTCTTTTTATATGCACCATAACCAAGTACAATTTCCTTTCCTTCATCATAGCCATCTTGCATCAATTGCATCCAATGTTCACTTGCTGGAAGACAGTCGGCATCCGTTAATAATAAGGTTTCATTTTTTGCAGATTTAATGCCCATAGAAAGTGGAAATTTTTTTCCAGCAATCATTTTTGCTTCCTGCGTAAGTTGAACAGGGTTCAAGTTTTTAAAGGACTTTTTGAATTCATCCAATAAATACTTTGTCTCATCTTCTGAATTGTCATTCACCAATACCACTTCATGTGTAGTACTATAATGCTGTACTAAAACACCAGGCAATGTATTGGCTAAATTATGGGCCTCGTCGCGCGCACAAATCACCACAGAAATTGGGTGTTCCACATGCACTGTTTTTTTAGGCTTTCTATAAATGGCAAGTCTTAAAAAGAAGAATAAGTAATAAAAAACCTGTATTGCAATCACGGTGGCAAAAAAGCCTATTATTAGTTCCGTAAGGAGGATAGATGAAATGGGTAAGTTGATTATCATAGCGCAAAAGTAAAGATTTTTGACCTTACCTTTGTTCCATGGCGGCATTACAATTTGAATTAGCAGCAGTGAGTCAACAAGGTGCTTCAAGAGCAGGAACGATTACCACAGATCATGGGGTAATTCAGACACCTATTTTTATGCCAGTAGGCACAATTGGTTCTGTGAAAGCAGTGACCCAACAACAATTGAAGCAGGATATTGACGCAAAAATTATTTTAGGAAATACTTATCATTTATACCTAAGACCAGGCACTGAAGTATTAGAAGCGGCTGGTGGCTTACACAAATTTATGGGCTGGGATCGCCCAATATTGACAGATAGTGGCGGTTATCAAGTTTTTTCTTTAGCCTCTAATAGAAAAATCAAGCCAGAAGGGGTCGTTTTTCAATCCCATATAGATGGAAGTAAGCATTTGTTTAGTCCGGAAAATGTGATGGATATTCAAAGAAGTATTGGTGCAGATATCATTATGGCATTTGATGAATGCCCTCCAATTCCTAGTACTTATGACTATGTTCGTAAAAGTATGGACCTAACACATACCTGGCTGGATAGATGTTTTAATCGATTGGACGAGACACCTGATTTATATGGACATACGCAGAATTTATTTCCAATTGTTCAAGGTGGGTTGTATAAAGATTTAAGAAAAGCTTCTTGTGAATACATCGCTTCAAAAAATGCGGTGGGCAATGCGATAGGAGGTTTAAGTGTAGGAGAAACAGAGGAAGAAATGTATGAGTTCACTGCATTATGTTGTGAAAACTTACCAAAGGAAAAACCACGTTATTTAATGGGTGTTGGTACCCCATGGAATATTTTAGAAGCAATCGATTTAGGGGTAGATATGTTTGATTGTGTCATGCCTACTAGAAATGGACGCAATGGGATGATCTTTACTTCACAAGGCGTGATAAATATTAAAAACAAAAAATGGTATAAGGACTTTAGTCCAATTGATCCTGGAATTCCAAATGAAATGAGTCAATATTATACCAAGGGGTATATCAGGCATTTATTTGCAGCCGATGAAATATTGGGTATGCAATTGGCCAGTATACAAAACCTGTCTTTTTACCTTTGGTTGGTTGAACAAGCAAGAATACATATTATTGCCGGGGATTACAAGGCTTGGAAAACAGAAATGATCCCTCAAATAAGTAAAAGATTGTAAGCATTGAAAAAACTGGACTGGTACATACTAAAAAAATTTCTGGCGGTATTTTTCTTTGCCATCTTCTTCTTTGCAGTGATTGCAGTGGTGATTGATGTCAGTGAAAAAACAGATGATTTTGTTCGTTCAGGATTAACAAGTTCAGAAATCATCAAGAATTATTATGTTGGTTTTATACCGCATATCATTGCTTTATTGTTTCCCTTATTTGTATTTATTGCGGTGATATTTTTTACTTCAAAAATGGCTGGACAGACCGAGGTGGTTGCTATCTTAGCTAGTGGAACATCGTATAATAGATGGTTAAGGCCATATTGGATAGGAGGATTGTTTTTAGGTTTTGTATTATGGATCTCTAATCAATGGATAATCCCCAAAGCAAATAATATTAGAGGAGATTTTGAAGCCACTTATATTGATGCAAACTCTTCTTATAATGCGCTCTTAAGAGGTTCTAACGATTATTATTTCAGGATTGATTCTTTCACTTACGCTGGTATATATACTTATGATACTGCTACAAAAAGGGGTAATAACTTTTTTGCCTACACAGTAAAAGGAGATAAAGTGGTTTATAATATCCGTTCTGAATCTATTGTTTGGGACACAGCAAAAAAGGATTGGACTTTAACCGAGGTATTAGAAAGAAAAATTACAGACCAAAAAGAATTGGTTACTTATATCCCCAATCTCCATAGAAAATACCCATTTAAGCCTGTAGATTTAGAAAAGGACAAGTACGCCAAAGACAAATTGACGACCATGCAATTGATTAAACAAATCAAGGTGGAAGCTTTAAGAGGATCTGAAGGGTTAAATGAGCTCAAAATTGAACGTTACAGACGTGATGCGACACCCATTACTGTTTTGCTATTAACTTTAATTGGAGCCATTATAGCCGGTCGAAAAGTTAGGGGCGGAAGTGGCGCGCATTTGGCTATGGGGTTCACCATTGCTGCTTTATTTATCATTACTGATAGATTCTCAACCATCTTTTCCACTAAGGGTAATTTACCCCCTTTTTTAGCTGCTTGGATACCCAATATTATTTTTATGTTCGTGGTCTATTATTTGTATAAAAAAGCCCCTAAATAATCTTTTCTTAGTTAACTTTGTGTCCAATTTTAAACCGTTTATAAACAACAATCATTGGGCATATGGAAGAGATCAAAGACCGCTTTGGAGAAAAAGCAACTATTGCTGCTTCAGAGATTAAAGAAATGCTTAAAGAGCATGGTGATAAAAAGATTGGAGAAATCACTTTAGCACAAGTTTATCAAGGTATGAGAGGGATGACTGGTCTTGTTACAGAGACTAGTTTATTAGATGCGCAAGAAGGTATACGTTTTAGAGGTTATTCAATTCCAGAATTACAAGATAAATTACCAAAAGTGGAAGGTGGGGATGAACCATTACCAGAAGGTTTATTTTACTTGATGATGATTGGTGAGTTACCATCAGATAGAGATGTTAAAAAAATAACAAGCAACTGGCAAAGAAGAAGTCATGTGCCATCACATGTATTTGATGTGATTGATGCATTTCCATTGAGTACTCATCCAATGACCATGTACGTTGCTGCGGTGATGGCTTTACAAACTGAAAGCAAATTTGCACAAGAGTATGCAAAGGGTATGAATAAAAAAGATTACTGGCAATATACGTATGATGATTCGATGGATTTAATCGCAAGATTA
Source organism: uncultured Sediminibacterium sp. (assembly GCA_964560215.1). Taxonomy (GTDB): domain Bacteria; phylum Bacteroidota; class Bacteroidia; order Chitinophagales; family Chitinophagaceae; genus Sediminibacterium. The sequence goes on from CAZLKW010000024.1 coordinate 21,453, forward strand.
CCAAGAATTGCTGCATATATCTATAGAAGAAAATACAAGAACAACGAACATATTCATCCAAACGGCTTATTAGACTGGGCAGGTAACTTAGCATACATGATGGGCTTTGAAGATGAAAGCACAAAAGAATTAATGCGTTTGTATATGACGATTCACGCAGACCATGAAGGTGGAAACGTGTCAGCACATACAACTCATTTAGTAGGTTCTGCATTGAGCGATCCATATTTGAGTTACGCAGCAGGAATGAATGGTTTAGCTGGTCCTTTACATGGATTGGCAAATCAGGAAGTGATTAAGTGGATTTTTGAAATGCAAGAAGCAATCGGTTCAGATAATCCAACTAAAGAACAAATTGCAGACTATGTACAAAAAACTTTAGCTGCAGGTAAGGTTGTGCCAGGTTATGGTCACGCCGTATTAAGAAAAACAGATCCTCGTTTCACTGCACAAATGGCATTTGGTAAAAAACATTTACCAGACGATAAATTAGTGAACACGGTTTGGAATATTTATGAAACAGTACCTCCAATTTTAGAGTCATTAGGAAAAGTAAAAAATCCTTGGCCTAATGTGGATGCGCATAGCGGTGCTTTATTAGTGCACTATGGCATTGTTGAATACGAATTCTATACTGTATTGTTCGCGGTTAGTCGTGCATTAGGAGTATTGGCTAGCTTAACATGGGATAGAGCTTTAGGCTTCCCGTTAGAGCGTCCAAAATCTGTGACGACAGCTGCAGTGAAAGACTGGATAGATGGGAAAGGAGAGATTTAATTCTTTTTAAAATATTTTTTTTTGCAAACCAGCCTAATTTAGGCTGGTTTTTTTACCGCTTAACAATTGTTAAGATAAAATAATATGGCGCTGCATATTTTTGCACTATTATGATGCTACTAATAAATAGATTACTAAAACCAATTTTACTTGTTCAAATAATTTTGATACAGTTTGTTGCGATTGGACAAGAGAGACAATTTAAAATAGCAGTAATTGATAGTAAAAAGCATCCTATTGCTTTTGCGAATATAGTTCTCCAAAAAATAGACTCTGTCACTAAATTAAATCTTGTAACAGATAGCAATGGTTTGGTATCAGTGCTTTTAAATGCTGCAAGCCTCTATCAAATTCAAACTTCTGCAATTGGATTTCAGCCAGATATAAGAACAATCAAATTGAGTCAACAAGGTTCGATTCAAATTCTTTTAAAGGAGGCTCCGAATCAATTGAAAGAAGTAGTTATAAGTTCATCTAAACCTTTGATAAAACAAGAGGATGACAAGACTGTTGTCGATCCAGAGCCTTTGGCTGCAAGTTCCACTAATGCCTATGAAACCATGGAAAAGATCCCTGGTATTTTTATAGACCAAGATGGGAATATATATTTAAATGGATTGTCGCCTGCCGGTGTTCAGATAAATGGTAGAGAATTAAGGATGAGTGCGTCGGATATGGCAACGATTCTTAAAAGCTTACCACCAAGTTCAATTCAGAAAATTGAATTAGTTAGAACACCCTCTGCAAAATATGATGCATCAGGTGGCGGCGGGGTAGTCAATATTATTTTAAAGAAAGGCATCAAAATTGGATTAAATGGGTCTTTGAATATGGGGATGAATCAAGGGGTCTATGGGAATCAATTTATAGGGCTTACTTTAAATAATACGACAGATAAATACAATACTTATTTGAATACACAATACAATCAAAATGATGGATTTAGTAATGTGAATACAGACAGGTATTTGTCAATGGATACAGTTTTAAGACAAACAGCAAAAACTTTAAGCCCTAACAAATCTGCCTATATAGGATTTGGTTTGGGTAGAAATTGGACAGATCGTTTTGAATTGAATTATGATGCAAGATTGAGTGGTCAATCTTTTGTGAATAGTACGAATAATGAATCTATTTTAGAAAGGGTTTCGGCAAAGCAGAATCTAAGTGCCATTGCCTCTTTGGTGGACAACGATGGTTCAAATTTAAATTTCAATCAATCTGTAAGGTCTAAATTAAAATTGGATTCATTAGGTGGAGAATGGACGGTTGATTTTTCATATAACCTAATCAGGTCTAATACAGATCAATTATATAATAATACATTATTGTCAGGCGGTTTGGTTTCAAAAGGGGACGGTAATTTCTCGAATGACAGAGATTTTTATACATATCAGACAGATTATAAAAAAAGAAAGTTTGGAATAACAATTGAGTCTGGTTTAAAGTCTAGTATTTTACAATTTCGAAATAACGCCAATTATCAAAAGGATAATAATGGTATAGCAGTGAAAGATATTTTTAGAACAAGTGCGTATGATTTTAAAGAACAGATAAATGCAGCCTATCTTCAGGGTTCAAAAACCTGGGGTGCAGTGATTTTAAAATTGGGTACTAGGGTAGAGCAAACAATCATGCAGGGTAAGCAAAGCATTCCATCTGACACTTCATTTTCTTTGAATAGAACAGATGCTTTCCCATACGTGTTCTTGAGTCGTAAGTTATTCACGATTGCAGGTTATGAAATGC
>CAZLKW010000025.1:0-1877 GCA_964560215.1 uncultured Sediminibacterium sp.
CCTAATTCTTTGCCATTTTCAACCACCATATATCCAAGTAAGGAAAGGGGCGAACTTTTGTCTAGCAGTAATTGGAATTCGGCTTCTGGCAACCATCCTGTTTTCCCAATCAAAATACTACAAGCTTCTCTAGTGGTAAGCCCTTCTACTTGTAAATGGGTTAAACTTTCGGTTTTTGCAGATGCAGACTGAATAAAATAAGGAATAAAACTGGCTGCATTTTTTTCAATAAAAATAGCATCAATACCTTTAAAGTGAATAGGTGTACCCAATGCATGTTCTAAGATCAGATGCCCTGCAAGACCATGTGCTGCAACAATTTTTCCTATGTGGATATATTCACTCATACACAAATTTAGTAAATGATTGGACGATAAAAAAAACCTCCCGAAATTCGGGAGGTTAAATGCTATTTAATCTTAATTACTTTAGATTATTCTGCAGCTGGTGTTTCTTCAGCAGCCGCTTCTGCAGCTGGTGCTTCAACTTCAGCAGGCGCTTCTTCAGTAGGCGCTTCTTCAGTAGCAACTTCTGCAACTGGTTCAGCTACTTTCTTAACTACAGGTACGTACACTTTTTTAGCAGCTTGTGCTTTTTTGTGTGCATCTGTTTTAGAAGCAATTGATGTTTCATGTTGTGCATACCAAGCTTCAAACTTAGTCATTGCAGTCGCATCATCAAATAAACCTAATTTAACACCACGTAATAAGTGTTTTAAATAAAGTACTCCTTTGAAAGATAAAATTCTGCGAACGGTGTCAGTAGGTTGAGCACCTTTGTTTAACCACTCTAAAGACTTTTGACGATCTAAATTGATTGTCGCTGGAACTGTTAAAGGATTGTAAGTACCAATTTTCTCGATGAATTTACCATCTCTTGGTGCGCGTCCGTCAGCCACTACGATAAAGTAGAAAGGCCTTTTTTTACTACCATGACGCTGTAGTCTCATTTTTACTGCCATTTTAAATAGAAATTTATAGGCGTTAACAAATAGGGTTAATCGGTGCAAAGGTACAATAGAAGCAGCAAATAGACAAGAAAATCAAGTGTTTGAACCATTATTTGCTGAAATTTTATTGAAAATCAGCTAGTTAGACCAATACTATCTTTTCAATCCTGGCATTTTGCCCCCCATAGCGCCACCCATCATTTGACCATTCATCATCTTCATCATTTGCTTCATTTGGTCAAATTGCTTAATAAATGCATTGATCTCTGCAATATCTTTTCCAGCGCCTTTCGCTATTCTAGCTTTTCTGCTTGGTGTTAAGGTATCTGGATTTCTTCTTTCAATCAAAGTCATGGATTGAATAATCGCCTCAACGCCTTTGAAAGCATCTTCTTTGATGTCTACATCTTTGATGCTTTTTCCAACTCCAGGAATCATGCCCATCAAATCCTTGATGTTGCCCATTTTTTTTATCTGCTGTATCTGTGTTAAAAAATCTTCAAAATCAAATTGATTTTTTCGGATCTTCTTTTCTAATTTTTTAGCTTCCGCTTCGTCAAATTGTGCTTGTGCTTTTTCTACCAATGATGTAATATCCCCCATCCCTAAAATTCGTTGAGCCATTCTTTCGGGATAAAAAATATCTAGGGTGTCCATCTTCTCGCCGCTACTCATGAACTTAATTGGCTTGTTCACCGTATACTTGATCGAGAGTGCAGCACCACCTCTTGTGTCACCATCTAACTTAGTAAGTACCACACCTGTGAAATCTAAACGATCGTTGAAAGCCTTTGCTGTATTGACTGCATCCTGACCAGTCATGGAATCTACCACAAATAAAATCTCTTGTGGTTGAATAGCAGATTTAATATTTGCCACTTCATTCATCATCATTTCATCCACTGCAAGACGACCTGCAGTATCTATG
>CAZLKW010000025.1:1887-23907 GCA_964560215.1 uncultured Sediminibacterium sp.
AAACAGCATCTTTATTTTCACGCTCCACAAAAATATCAACCCCAATTTGTTCTGCTAAAACTGTCAACTGATCCATCGCTGCAGGACGATAAATATCTGCAGCAACTAATAGTGGAGATTTTTTCTGTGCCTTTAAATAAGTTGCTAATTTTCCCGAAAAAGTTGTTTTACCACTACCCTGTAAACCGGCTACTAATATGATCGTTGGATTTTTTGAAGTATCTAGTAAGCTCGCCTCAGATCCCATTAACGCAGTTAATTCATCTTGAACAATTTTAACCATCAATTGTCCTGGGCTAATTGCATTGATTACTTTTTCGCCAACTGCTTTTTCTTTAATGCTATCTGTAAATTCTTTTGCGATTTTAAAGTTCACATCGGCGTCCAACAAAGCCTTTCTGATGTCTTTAAGGGTATTCGCCACATTCAATTCATTGATGCGGGATTGCCCTTTTAGATGTTTAAACGCTGATTCTAATTTTTCACTTAATGCATTGAACATAGGATGATCTTTATGGTTTGCAAAGATAAGTCATCAAACGCAGTGAAAATCAGCTCTTTTAAAGCAAAAATAGATCCCTATAAAAAATAGAAAATAAGCTATAATTTATTGATTATCAATACGAATAGTAGGCAAAATAGCCCATTTAATAAAGTCTTTACAGTTTGTTAACGAATAAAGTGACCAAAATACTTGGAACCAAGCATTTATTTAATATTATTGCATCTAACGAACCCTTATTAGGGGATATTGATATTATGAGTAAGAAACAATTATTTACACTTGAATTTCCAGTTAGATGTTCACCGGCAATTTTATTTGAATTCCTTGCCACCGCGTCTGGTTTACAGGAGTGGTTTGCAGATAAAGTAGACGAATGGGAGAATGTATTCAGTTTTTCATGGAATGGCGGTACGCCAGACAAAGCAGAAATTTTAGATCAAGAAGAAAATAAATTTATTCGTTTTCGCTGGTTACATAGTGAAAAGAATGAGTATTTTGAATTTTGTATCGAAAAAACAGAAATCTCAAACCAAACGGTTTTGATTATCAAAGATTTCGCAGAAAAAAATGAAATCAAAGACCAAAGCCAACTTTGGGGCTATCAAATTAAAGAGCTATTTCATAGAATAGGTAGCTAGCACTACAATTTTGTTCAAAAAATTAGACATACTGATTCTCAGGGCCTTTATTGGGCCGTTTTTGGCAGCATTGACTATTTCGATTTTCGTGCTGACCATGCAATTTTTTTGGCTATACATTGATGACCTTGTTGGAAAAGGATTAGACACTTTTATCATTTTGAAATTAGTAGGCCTCGTTTCGGTTAGCATGTTAACTACAGCTATCCCACTAGCATTGCTATTTTCATCTATCATGACTTTTGGAAATCTTGGGGAGAGTTTTGAATTAGTTGCAATCAAGTCTGCAGGGATTCCATTGGTACGCTTTATGCGACCTCTTTTTATTTTTGCGATTTTTCTTGCAGGCATTGCATTTTTATTAGCCAATAACATCATTCCAGTTTCTCAAATGCGCTTAACTACTTTGAAGTATGAAATCATAGTTTCAAAGCCAGCAATAGATTTAAAAGAAGGGGTGTTTTATGATAAAATAGATGGGTATGTCATTAAGCTTGGAAAAAAAGAATCTAACGATAGTGTGATTAGAGACATTGTTATTTTTGAAAAACGATTTGGCTTACAAGACAATATGATCATGGCAAAGTCAGGCGTGATGCGTGTTACGCCAGATAAGAAATTTCTAGAATTTGTTTTATACAATGGATGGCGCTACCAAGAAAAAGGATTTAGGGCGACCACAAATACAGAGTTTACAAGACTTTATTTTAAAGAATATAAAAAGGTTTTCGACCTCAAAACTTTTCAGATGAATAAAACATCTGATGTGATCTATGATCCAAAAATGTTGAGTGTGAGACAACTTGAAAAAGCAATTGACTCAATCCAATCAATGGATAGCTTTTTTATCAAAAAAGCGAGAGCTGAAGTCTATCCTTACTTAAGATTCATGCTATATAAAGATAGTACTGCACTATTCAAAAAAGCAACAGTACAACCTGTAAAAACATTCGACGATATAATTCTGCCTTCAGAAAAAATGACTATTTCAGAATCAGTTAGCTATCAATTCTCATCGCTCAATAATAACTTGGGCAGTATGGCAACTATTTATAACGAACAACAACATGCGCGCGTGATGCATGCCATTGAATGGCATCGTAAATTCACACTTTCTTTCGCCTGTATTGTCTTGTTTTTAATTGGTGCGCCGCTTGGTTCCATCATCAGAAAAGGAGGTCTAGGCACACCAATGGTATCTGCTATTGCCTTTTTTGTTATCTTTTTCTTACTCAATAATTTTGGAGAAAAACTAGCCAAATCAGGAGAGTGGTCTGTCTATGCAGGCATGTGGATGTCCAGTTTGTTTTTAATACCAGTAGGCTTATTTCTCACTTATAAAGCCATGCGCGATTCTCAGTTATTTAACCAAGAATTTTACTACCGATTTTTACAGCCAATTAAAGTAACTTTACAGAAGTACTTTAAAAAATAATCCTATGTCATCTTCTAACAACAGCCGACGTCAGTTTATCAAACAAACAGGCAAGGCAAGTATTGCAATGGCTAGTTTGCCCTTAATCAATACTTTTGGGCAAATTCAACCAAATCAGGAGATCCATTATCAACAACTTCCTTTGCCCTATGCATATAATGCTTTAGAGCCCTTTATAGATGCGATGACGATGGAGATTCACCACACCAAGCACGCGGCTGGTTATACTAAAAATTTAAACGACGCTTGTGTGGCTGAAAAGCTGGATATAAAAACAACGTCAATCACTAGTTTAATGGCTTCTATTTCAAAGTATTCTAGTAAAATGCGCAATAACGCTGGAGGTCATTATAACCACGAATTATTTTGGCAAACCATGAAGCCTGCTCCAGCAAGCGCGCCAACAGGTAGTTTTGCAAAAATGATTGATGCCTCTTTTGGTAGTTTTACCGATTTTCAAAAAGCATTTTCAGATGCAGCAAAGAATAGATTTGGAAGTGGCTGGGCTTGGTTGATTGTGAATGAAAAAAATAATTTAGTCATTTGCACCACTCCAAATCAAGACAATCCATTAATGGATATTGCAGAAACAAAAGGCTACCCATTATTAGGTATAGATGTATGGGAACATGCTTACTATTTGAAATACCAGAATAAAAGAGCAGATTATATTTCCAATTGGTGGAATTTAGTGAACTGGAAATTTGTAGAAGAAAGGTTTTATTCTATAGTGCATTAATTACCCGCCAATTCAAATCATGCCATTGCAAGCAGCTAAACAGAATTTAAAAATACAATTCTATGTCACTTCATTGAGTGTCGTACTTTTTGTATTGAAGTTTGTCGCTTATTTCATGACGCATTCGCTTTCTGTTTTATCAGATGCATTAGAAAGTATTGTGAATGTATTAGCCGGCGCAATTGGTCTTTACAGTTTATATGTTGCCTCTAAGCCAAAAGACAAGGAACATCCATACGGGCATGGTAAAGCGGAATTTATATCAGCTGCATTTGAAGGGAGTTTGATTATTACTGCTGGATTAATTATTTTTTACGAATCGATCAATGCATTTTTTAAACCCTCTGAACTACATAGTCTTGATAATGGCATTTGGGTTTTATTAGCTACCGCATTTTTAAACTTATTTGCTGGATTGATTGCCAAAAGAATGGGCAAGAAAAACAAATCACTTGCATTAGTATCTAGCGGACAGCATTTAATCTTAGATAGCTTTACCACATTTGCAGTATCGATAGGTATCGCCATTGTTCTATTTACTAATATCACAGGGATAGATGCTATCTTGGCCATTTTAATGAGTTTTTGGATCATTTATAACGGGTATCGTATCATCAGGGCATCATTGGCTGGAATCATGGATGAAGCCGATCTGGCTTTATTAGAAGAAGTGATTGTTGAATTAAATAAAAACAGAAATGTCAACTGGGTTGACCTACACAATTTACGTGTGATCAAGTATGGCAGTTTAATGCATATAGATTGTCACCTTACTGTGCCTTGGTTTTTAAATGTAAACGAGGCACATCAAGTTGTTGAAAATTTTACGAATTTAATCAAGAATAAATTTGGAGCGAGCATTGAATTTTTTGTGCACACCGATGGCTGTATGCCTTATAGTTGTCCAATCTGTACTGCAGAAAATTGTAAAGAAAGAAAGGCGCCATTAAAACAAAAATTAGATTGGACAATAGAAAATGTATTATTAGATTTAAAACATCAATTATAAAAATAAGATTATGAAAGCATGGAAGGAATTTCAAGAAGCAAATAAAGATCGTTTTTTAACAGAGTTATTGGACCTATTACGCATACCTAGTGTGAGTGCAAAATCGGAGCACAATGGAGATATGTTAGCATGTGCGCAAGCAGTTGCTAAATCTTTGACAGATGCTGGTGCACAAGTGGCAATGATTTATGAAACAGAAGGACACCCGATTGTTTATGGAGAAATTATTGCAGACCCAAGCTTCCCAACTGTTTTAGTTTACGGACATTACGATGTGCAACCAGCTGATCCTTTGGAGCTGTGGAATAGTGGCCCATTTGATCCAACCATTATTGATGGAAAGATTTTCGCAAGAGGTGCTTGTGATGATAAGGGGCAATTCTATATGCATGTTAAGGCATTAGAAATGATGACTAAGACCAATAGCATGTGCACCAATATTAAATTTGTAATTGAAGGGGAAGAAGAAATTGGAAGTCCAAACTTGGCCACATTTGTAAAAGCCAATAAAGACTTATTGAAAGCAGATGTGATTTTAATAAGTGATACTGCAATGATTAGCATGGACAACCCTTCTATTGACATTGGTGTAAGAGGATTAAGCTATATTGAAATTGAAGTAACTGGTCCTAATAGAGATTTACATAGTGGTGTATATGGTGGTGCAGTAGCAAACCCAATTACCATTTTGTCAAAAATGATTGCGTCTTGTCATGACGAAAACAACCATATTACTATCCCTGGCTTCTATGATGATGTGATTGAATCAAGTGCTGCTGAAAGAGCTAAAATGGCAGAAGCACCATTTGATGAAAAAGAATTTATGCAAGACTTAGGTATTGCAAATGTTTGGGGCGAGAAAGGCTATAGCACCAACGAAAGAACAGGCATTAGACCTACATTAGAAGTGAACGGTATTTGGGGTGGCTATACAGGAGAAGGTGCGAAAACGGTTTTACCTTCAAAGGCGTTTGCAAAAATATCTTGCAGATTAGTTCCGAATCAATCTTCCAAAGTGATCACTGAGAAAGTGTTGAATTATTTTAGGTCAATTGCACCAGATAATATTACTGTATCTGCGTTTGAACATCATGGTGGCGAACCTTATATTACACCAATTGATTCTCACGAGTATCAAAGTGCTGCAAAAGCGATATCAACCGTGTTTGGAAAAGAACCTATCCCTGTAAGAGGTGGGGGAAGTATTCCTATCTGTTCTTTATTTGAACAAGAGCTTGGCTTGAAAATTGTATTCATGGGCTTTGGATTGGATAGCGATAACTTACATAGCCCTAATGAAAAATACGATATCGTTAATTTCTATAAAGGCATTGAAACGATTCCTTATTTTCACCAATACTTTGCAGAAAAAAAATAAGGACAATGAATGCTCCACAAGTCAAAAAGGAAAAGTTAAGGCTCGATAAATACTTATGGTCTATCCGTGTGTTTAAGACAAGGAGCTTAGCCACTGAAGCAATTGACAAGGGTCGTGTGAAATTAAAAGGCGAAAACGTAAAAGCATCTCGCAATGTAGTAATTGGAGATATATACGAAGCTCGAACAGAACACAAGAACTGGGTTTTGAAAGTGACGCAACTACTTGACGGAAGATTGGCCTATGCAGAAGCAATCAAATATTACGAAGACCTCACTCCTATTGAAGAACTTGAAAGAGTAAAGCAAGTGGCTGCAACTTTTCAAACTGGTAAGCGACTAAGTAAGATTGGGCGACCTACTAAAAAGAACCGCCGTGATTTAGGCGATTTTTTGGACTAATCTCAATTATCTTTGCGCTATGACCATAGAAATTTTAACCGTACTCCCTGAACTTCTTGAAAGTCCTTTTGCGCACAGTATTATGAAACGAGCACAAGAGCGTGGACACCTTCATATTAAATTGCACCAATTAAGAAACTGGGCAATTAATAAACATGGTCAGGTAGATGACTACCAATATGGTGGAGGCGCAGGTATGGTGATTATGTGTGAGCCATTGGCAAACGCAATTGATGATTTGCAAAAAGAGGGAGGCGCATTTGATGAGATCATTTTTGTTACCCCTGACGGAAAAAGATTTGAACAAAAAGATGCCAATACCTTATCTCTAAAAAATAGAATACTCATTATTTGTGGGCACTATAAAGGCATTGATCAAAGAATTAGAGATTTATATGTCACTCAAGAAATCTCAATTGGAGATTATGTTTTAAGTGGCGGGGAATTAGCTGCTGCTGTGATTGTAGATGCCGTAGGTAGATTAATACCTGGTGTATTAAACGATGAAACCTCTGCATTAACAGATTCTTTTCAGGATAATTTATTAGCGCCTCCTGTTTTTTCTAGGCCAGCTAATTTTAGAGGGCTCGAAGTACCTCCGGTTTTACTTCAAGGTGACCCTAAAAAAGTGGAGATTTGGAGGTCTGAACAAGCGCTCAATCGCACAAAAAAAAGACGTCCTGATTTGCTTGACCGGGATACGGACACCAATTAAGGGCTTATTTATTGTATCAATCTGCCATTTAACCCTACTATATTCAACTTGTAACAATATTACCTGCTCTGACGTTTAAAATTGGGATATTTGACGCACTAATTCGATTTAATGAAATTACTGACCAAGATACATACATTCATCTTCCTCATTGCTCTTTCTCAAGTTGGATTTGCGCAAAATTCTGCACCCAATCAACGTGATTTTAAATTGACGATAAAGCCTGCAAAAATGGCTATCAAATTAGATGGAGTGATGGACGAAGAAGCTTGGAATACCGTTCCTGCGGTAAGTGATTTTAAAAAGAAATTTCCAACTGATATTGGCGAGCCAAAAAAACAAACAGAAGTAAAAGTTTTATTTGACGATAAAAATATTTATTTCGGATTTAAGGTATACGATAGCGGAACGGCGATTACGAGAAGTTTAAAAAGAGATGTTGGTCATGATGGAATGGATGGGGTTGGCGTTATTTTGGATCCAACTAACCAACAAACCAATGGATTTTATTTTGTACTAAGTACATTGAATGTTCAGTCCGAAGATCAATTGTCTGGCTCAAGTAGTGACGGAATCAATTATAGCTGGGATAGCAAATGGTATTCAATGACAAAAGAATATGGCAATTATTGGATTGCTGAAATTGCAATCCCATTTAAGTCAATTCGCTATGATGCAGACAATAAGAATTGGGGAGTCAATTTTGTTCGTATAGACGCGAAAAATTTTGAATATAGTACATGGACAAAAATCGCTACTAATTTCAAATCCTACGATCTTGGATTAACCGGCTTGATGCAGTGGGAAGAAAAGCCTCCTGTAAGTTCAAATAACGTCATCTTATTGCCCTATTTAACTGGCGGCGCATCGGATGATAAAGAATCTAGCAAAAAGAGTACAACAGGAAATGCTGGATTTGATGCAAAAATTGCCTTGAACTCTTCGCTGAATTTAGACCTGACTGTTAACCCTGATTTCTCACAAGTAGAAGTAGATAATCAAGTAACCAACTTAACTAGGTATAGTATCTTCTTGCCCGAGAGAAGAGCATTCTTTTTAGAAAATGCTGACTTGTTTGCTGGTTTTGGCATCCCTCCTATTCGTCCATTCTACTCCAGGACAATTGGGCTAGATAAAGATGGAAATAAAATACCTATCTTATTCGGAGCAAGATTATCTGGCAACTTAACGCCTGATATTAGAATTGGTGCAATGAATATGCAAACAGGTAGAAAAGGCGATTATGCACCCGAAAATTTTTCTGCTTTCACCCTTCAAAAGAGAGTGCTTAAAAGATCCATGGTCAAAGGTTATTTTTTAAACCGTGAAAATTTTATTTCTGTTGAAGAAGAAAAATTAAATCCGCTAAATAAATATGGACGTAATGCAGGTGTTAGCTTTGACTATTCAAATGCAGAAGGCACTGTTAGTCATTGGGCGAATTATAATATTTCAATTAAACCCACTATCAAAGACCTTAACAATTACTTTGAATTTGGAACAAGCTACAATAGCCGAAAATTTGGTTTCGTTTTAGACTTTGCGAACGTAGATAAGAATTACTATACAGACATGGGGTTTGTACAAAGAATAGAAAACTATGACGCAATCAGAGACACATCGATTAGAGTTGGATACAAGCATATTTTTTCAGAAATTTCATATAATATTTTACCTACAAAAGGTAAGGTTGGTAGAATAGAATCCTCTTTAAATAATTTTGTTGTATTTAACCCTGACAATAGTTTTAATGAGTGGGAAAGTGCATTACAACTAAAAACTGATTTCAATAATTCATCCAATCTAAGCTTTCGTTTAAGTAATAATATTACTAATTTACTCTTCCCTACAAGCTTTACTGATGGCACACCGCTTCCTGCAAAGCAATACCAATATGGGCAATTTGGCATCTCTTACTCGTCCGATACAAGAAAACTTTTTGGCTGGTTTTCTGATATTTCATTTGGACAATTTTATAATGGAAATGTGCAAGGTTTCGGAGCTGGTATAACTTGGAGAAATCAACCGCATTTAAACCTTCGATTAAACGCTCAATTCAACAATATCCAACTTCCTGGAACCTATGGTAGTACAAAATTGCTCCTTATTGCACCAAGAATTGAATACAATTTTAGCACTAAACTATTTTGGACCACATTCATACAATACAATACACAAGGAAATAATTTCAATATCAATAGTCGGTTACAATACCGCTATAAACCAATGAGCGATTTCTTTTTAGTATACACAGATAATTATTTTACAGATCCTTTATTTAAAAATAAGAACAGAGCACTTATCTTTAAGCTTAGTTATTGGTTTTAATTATCTACCTAAGCAATAAAAATGCAAGCAACAACCATTCAAGGTCAATACGTTGACATTCTCAATAAACGTATCTATCCAGCAATATTAAAAGTTGAACAAGGTAAAATAGTTTCCATCACAGAAACAAATGAAGCGCCTGACCATTATATAATGCCCGGCTTTATTGATAGTCATGTGCATATTGAAAGCAGCATGCTTGTTCCAAGTTCTTTCGCAAGACTTGCAGTCGTGCATGGCACAATTGGTACCATTAGCGATCCCCATGAAATTGCGAACGTATGTGGATTAGAGGGAGTGCAATACATGATTGATAATGGTAAAAAAGTGCCATTTCATTTTTTCTTTGGTGCACCAAGTTGTGTACCTGCAACCCAATTTGAAACTGCGGGCGCATCCATTGATAGTGCCTCAACAGCAACACTTTTAGCCTCGCCGGATATTTATTATTTGAGTGAGATGATGAATTTTCCAGGGGTTTTAAATCAGGATTCTGAAGTAATGCAAAAAATAAAAGCTGCACACCAAATTGGGAAACCGGTAGATGGTCATGCGCCAGGCTTAATGGGCGAGTTTGCCAAGCAGTATATTGAAGCAGGTATTAGCACCGATCACGAATGTTTTACAATCGAAGAAGCAGTTGATAAGTTAAGTTTTGGAATGCATATATTAATTAGAGAAGGAAGTGCAGCCAAAAATTTTGAAGCCTTGTATGAATTGATTGATGATCATCCTAAAAAAATCATGTTATGTAGTGATGATAAACATCCGGATAGTTTATTAGAAGGGCATATCAATCAATTGTGTGCACGAGCAGTTGCTAAAGGAATCAATGTATTTAATGTATTAAGAGCAGCCTGTATCAATCCAGTCTTACATTATAAATTACCTACTGGGTTAGCAAGAGTCAATGACCCTGCTAACTTCATTTTGGTAGAAGATTTGAAAAATTTTAAAGTAATTGAAACTTATATCGATGGTTTGCTTGTTTCAAAAGACGGTACATCTTTGATTGAACCAGTTCAGGCAAGTGCAATCAATCAATTTAATGCAAACCAAATTACACTAGAGGACCTTGCTTTGTCAGCTAGTGACTATCCTTCTAAAGACGGCCTAGTTCCTGTGATTCATGCAATCGATGGTCAACTCATTACCAATTTAGTTTGGACAAAGCCAAAGATAAAAGAAGATAAAATTGTTGCAGACATTGAAAATGATGTATTGAAAGTGGTGGTATACAATCGTTATTTTGAAAGTAAACCTAAGATTGGATTAATTCAGTCTTTCGGATTTAAATCTGGCGCAATCGCTTCTACAGTAGCTCATGATAGTCATAATATTATTGCAGTTGGCACTGATGATGAAAGCCTTTTAAACGCAATCAATTTAGTCATTCAAGAACAAGGTGGAATCAGTTGCGTTAATGGGAACCAAGCTAAAGTAATTGGACTTCCAGTTGCAGGATTAATGAGTATTGCTGATCCATATCAAGTTGCAGAAGATTATATTAGTATAGATAAAATGGCAAAATCTTTGGGCACTCAGTTACAGTCACCTTTTATGACTCTTAGCTTTATGGCGCTACTCGTGATTCCACATATAAAAATGAGTGATCTGGGACTTTTTGATGGTGACCAGTTTAAATTATACTAATTTTGAATGGAAGGCATAAACGCGATAAATAAAATTATATGGTCATTGATTTAGGCAAGAATAATAGTTTATTAAACCATTGGGTAGCAGAGTTAAGAGATGTAACCATTCAAAATGACAGAATGCGTTTCAGAAGAAATATTGAACGTATTGGAGAAGTTGCTGCCTATGAGTTAAGTAAAAAATTGAAGTTTAAATCAGTAGATATTCAAACACCTTTGGGCGTAGCCAATACACCTTTATTAATTGAACAGCCGGTTTTAGCCACTATACTTAGAGCAGGGCTCCCATTGCATCAAGGCATGTTGAATTATTTTGACAAAGCAGACAATGCTTTTATTTCTGCCTACAGAAAACATCATCCAGATGGTAGCTTTGAAATTAGTCTTGAATACCTAAGTTGCCCAGACTTAAATAATCGCATTTTAATTTTATGTGACCCTATGTTGGCCACAGGCGCTTCTTTGGTAGAGACGATTCAGGCTATTCTAAAGACACATACGCCGGCACAAATTCATATCGTAGTAACAATTGCAAGTCAAAAAGGAATCGAATATGTTGAAAAAGAATTAGGATCAGAGATTCCTATTTGGTGCGCTGCAATTGATCCTATATTAAACGACAAAAGCTATATTGTGCCTGGATTGGGAGATGCGGGTGATCTATCATTTGGCACTAAAATGCAGTCATAGATCCGGGTTCATTCGTATCTTTACTTTAAATACGAAGCATTGCTCAAAGAATTAATTTTATCTATACGCGCCTACTTTTTAGCCCACCGATTTATTTTAGACAATAAATTATGGAAATGGATGGCCATTCCAGGCATAATTTATACCGTCTTACTCATTACGGGCATGAACTATTTTGGCCAGACATCGAGCTTTTTCATCGAATCAATCATCTTAAAAACAGGTCTTAAAGCATTTATTGATAGTTTAAATAGTAATTGGCTTGGTTTTTTTATTACAATGGGCAGCTTCTGGCTTTGGTTTACATTATTACTATTCTATTTTGCCCTGTTTAAATACATTTTTTTAATATTTTTTGCACCCTTATTTGCTTATTTGCATTTAAGAATTGTTGCAATTCAAAAATCGACACCATTTGAATTTAATAGAAATGCGTATTTCAAATTAGTATTTAGATCAATCTTGGTGAACTTAAATAATATGCTTTGGCAAACTGTTTATTTAATTCCAATTGTACTTGTTTGCACTTTGCCG
Organism: uncultured Sediminibacterium sp.; assembly: GCA_964560215.1. Taxonomy (GTDB): domain Bacteria; phylum Bacteroidota; class Bacteroidia; order Chitinophagales; family Chitinophagaceae; genus Sediminibacterium. The sequence goes on from CAZLKW010000025.1 coordinate 13,915, forward strand.
GTTGTGGGCTGGTTTACACCTTTATTTACAATTTTAATGGAAAGCTATTTTCTAGGGTTTGATATGATGGATTTTGGATTAGCAACAGAAAAGCAAAACAGAAGTATTGCAAATGCTTATCTTAATAGCCACAAAGGCCTACCAATAGGCAATGGTATTGTTTTTTATTTACTACACTTGTTACCGATCATTGGATGGATCACTGCTCCTTTTTATGCATTAGTAGCCGCACATCTTAATACACAAGAAATTAAAGACGCCGAATAAGTATGGAAAAGCTAGGAAAAGTATTATTGCTGCCAATGTTATTGCACGAGGAAGGTTGGGAAGCTTTGCCAAAAGATATTTCTAATTGGATTAAAGATTGTGATGCTTTTTTTGTTGAAAACGAAAAGACTACAAGAAGATTTTTTAAAAAAGTCTGGAAGGAGATGGTCATTGATGACTATCAATGGTGCACAATACATCAAGTAGAAGAAGCTCAAATAAATTTATTTATACAATTATTGAAATCCGGTAAGACAATTGGAATTGTCTCTGAAGCAGGCTGCGCAGGCATTGCAGACCCAGGTCAGATGCTCGTAGCTGCCGCACAAAAATTAGGCGCTATCGTAAAACCCTATATGGGACCATCCTCAATTTTGCTATCCCTGATGGCAAGCGGATTCAATGGACAAAGCTTTACGTTTAATGGCTACCTTCCAATAGACGCTACAGAAAGAAAAAAGAAAATACAAGCCCTAGAGCAAATTGTTGGTAGTTCAAGTATTGCTCAGTTATTTATAGAGACACCCTATAGAAACAATCAATTACTTGATGCTTTATTAAATACATGTCACCCTTCTACACAACTATGTATCGCTGTTGACATAACTGGCCCAACAGAAAGCATTAAAACAGCAACAATTCAGTATTGGAGAAATAACAAGCCAGAATTACACAAAAAATTGGCCATTTTCATTTTAGGGAAATAAGTATTAACCGAAATTTTTATATTGCTTATTTGCACTAGACTTATAGATGCAAAAAGTAGGAACCATATGGAGGGCATCGAATCCTATGGGATTGCTATGCAGTTACCTATTAATAGGTATTTTATGCTTTAAAGCATTAAGTCATTTAGGCTTTGTATTATCTAAAAGAACCATCTTATACGTTTTACTTTTATCTACTCTAATTTTATGTATTTATGCCCAAATAAAAAAGCCAGGAAAGTATATTCATTTATTACCCACTTTCATTTTAATGTTATGGGGCTTTTGTATAGCAAATTACAATCAAGATCTTGGCTATTTCAATAGTCTAGTGAGCTCTAACTGGATTGAGGGTTCTAGACATTTTTTTTACGATAAACTGGATTATGCCTTTATTGACAAACCCTCCAATGAATTTGCAAAGACTTTGTTATTCGGATCGAAAAATTATATGACCACAGAACTAAAAAAAGCCTACCAAGCACTTGGCATTTTACATGTTGTGGCAATAAGTGGAATGCATTTAGATATACTTTTTAATTTTTTAGAAAAAGGTTTATCATGGGTTCCAAAAGCAAAATGGGCAAGTTATTTAAAACTATTTTCATTGCTTTTTATTGTCTGGACCTACTGTTGTATAGCACATGCAGGCCCCTCTGTGATTAGAGCTAGCTTATTTTTTAGTATTTTGCTAATAGGTCGGTTTTTTTATTGGAACTTTTTTTCTTTCAATACAATAAGCACCGGAATTTTGCTTGTTGTATTATACAATAGTTCGATACTGTCTTCTATAGGGTTGCAGCTTTCCTATGCAGCTGTAATTGGCATACATTGCTTTTATAGAGTCCTAATTAAATTAATTCCAATGGATAATAAAATTTTAAATTTCATTTGGAATAATCTAGCTATTTCTATAGCCGCACAATTGACTACTGTGCCTTTAATTTTGTTTTATTTTCAAACAAGTTCAAGCTTGTCAATCATTGGCAATTTCCTTTTTGTACCTATCAGTAGTTTGTTATTGTACTGGTTGCTTCTATTTTTAATATTGCCGAATTTTTGGGCAGTACAATTATATCTTGCTAAAGGAATAACAGTCTATATAAATGCAATGAATGAGGCCATAAATGTCCTTTTTAACTTACTTCAAGCTGGAGAACAACAATATCATATAGGCATCGCTGGATTGGTTTATTATTATTTTTTACTCTTTATAGGCTTTTATTGGATTCAGTATAGGGCACCAAATTGTTTAATCTTGCTACTTCTAGGCACTTGTATTTACAGCTTACAAAAGTTATTCAGTTTTTAAGCCAATTTGTGGAAAATCCAAACAGGTCAAAAAATTAGAAGAATGTACCTTTGCATATGGAAAAGAAAATACAATCTGCACTTATCTCCGTTTTTTACAAAGACGGCTTAGAATCTCTAGCTAAAACCTTACACCAACAAAATGTGACCATTTACTCTACTGGAGGCACACAGAAGTTCCTAGAAGACTTAGGAATACCTTGTGTGGCTGTCGAGTCGGTTACGGGCTACCCGTCTATTTTAGGGGGTCGTGTAAAAACATTACATCCTTCTGTATTTGGAGGCATATTAGGTAGAAGGTATGAAGAACAAGATTTAAAAGAAATGGCGGAGTTCAAAATACCAGCAATAGACTTAGTTATTGTAGATTTATACCCATTTGAAGAAACATTAAGAACTACGACCGAAGAAAAAGCGATCATCGAAAAAATTGATATTGGTGGACCATCCATGATCAGGGCCGCAGCAAAAAACTTTAGAGACTTAGCAGTGCTTGCTGCAAAAGACGATTATGCAGTTTTAAATCAAATATTAATTGCCCAAAACGGCAGTACTAGCTTGGAACAAAGAAAAGCATTTGCAGCAAAAGCTTTTGAAGTGGTGATGCATTATGATATAGCAATTAACAACTATTTTAATCCTGCAACAAGCAAGACGTTGAGGTACGGCGAGAATCCACATCAAGTAGCAACTTTTTATGGCAATTTGGATGCTTGGTTTACTCAATTAAACGGGAAAGAATTATCTTATAACAATTTAGTGGATGTAGATGCAGCAATCGCATTAATCCATGATTTACCAACGACTAGTTTTGCAATTATCAAACATACCAATGTATGTGGTGTAGCTCAAAGAGATACTGTTTTTGCAAGTTGGGAAGCAGCATTGGCTGGGGATCCGGAAAGTGCTTTTGGAGGCGTATTGGTAACGAATGGTACAGTTGATAAAGCAACCGCAGAAGCAATACAAGAAATTTTCTTTGAAGTATTGATTGCACCAGCATTTGAAGCAGAAGCTTTAGCTATTTTATCTATTAAGAAGAATCGTATTTTATTGGAAACAAAACCTGGTATGCAGTTTCATCCGATTCAAAAAAAATCCATTCTTAATGGAAGTTTAGAACAAGGTTTAGATACTGGCAATTTCACAAACTGGGAAGAAGTTGGCGCAAGACCATGTAGCGAAAATGAAAAAGCAGATTTAGTTTTCGGAAATATTATTTGCAAGCATTTGAAGAGTAATGCCATTGCATTGGTTAAGAATAAACAACTTGTTGGAAAAGGTTGTGGACAAACCTCAAGAATTGATGCATTAAGACAAGCAATTGAAAAAGCGAAACAATTTAATTTTGATTTAAAAGGTGCAAGCTTAGCATCTGATGCATTTTTCCCATTTGACGACTGCGTTAAAATTGCAGAAGCAGCAGGCATCGAAGCCTTTATCCAACCAGGCGGATCTGTTAGGGACAAGGATAGTGTTGCTTATTGTCAAGCAAATGGATTAGCAATGGTGATGACAGGGCTAAGACATTTCAAACATTAATTAGGAGAATGTCTAATCAAAATAAAGCTTACTTCGCATTAGCAATTACTAGTATAGTATGGGGCACAACATGGGTTGCAAGCAAGATGGGTGTATCCCATATGCCCGCTTTCGAATTAGCTAGTATTAGACAATTTTTAGGAGGGAGCTTGTATGTAGGTTTCTTTTTAATCAAGGGAGAAAAGCTGCCAACAAAAAAACAATTTCTTTGGCTTTTGGGCATGTCAATATTGATGTTTGTTTCCTCCAATGGCATTGCTACTTATGGTTTACAATTTATCACAAGTGGGCTTGCTGCTTTAATTGCAGCACTTTACCCCTTGTCGGTCGTATTGATAGAACGATATTATTATAAAGCAATTGAAATAACACCTAAAACATTGGTAGGGCTTAACTTGGGGCTTTTAGGAATAGGCTTTATTTTTTACAAAGACAGCTTAACCGTACATGGGAGTCATTATATTTTAGGTGTAGTGCTTTCCTTTTTGGCGATGATTACATGGAGTATCGGCTCCATTATTATTTCCAGGACAAAAGTTAAAATCAATGCCTATAACTCAATTGGATGGCAAATGCTGATTAGTGCTTTCATTATGGCTTGCATTACTATAATAGGCGGAGACTATGTTCCTTTAAATCAAATACCAGCTATCTCTTGGGGGGTGATTTTTTACATGGTGATTGGCGGCTCCATATTTGCTTTTATCTCCTTTATATACAGCATGAAGCATCTTAAATCTTCTATAGCTTCTTTATACGCTTATATTAATCCAATAGTGGCTATCTGGGTAGGATCCCTGCTACTAAATGAGCAAATGACATGGAATATTATTGTAGGTAGCTTGTGTACACTTTTTGGGGTATACTTAGTCAACAAAAGCTTGAAGGATCAGAAGGATCCAGTCGATGCTGTCTCGGATGCGGATGCGATGTAACTAAAAAATCTATTTCTTGTGTTTTTCTTTCCAGAGTTGATTGAATGTCTTTGTAGGAAATTGTAAGGGTGCTCTTTGATTGCCCCAGCCTTTGAAAATTTTATTGACTACCCAGTTTTTAATTGTAGCATTCCCTTGATTCATTAATAATCTATTTAAAGAAGCTTGTTTCCATATCTTCCAAGCAAACTCCTCGGAATAATTACTTTCACCTGCAACAACCGATTCTCTTCTGTTTTCTAATAAGAGTTCGTGCAGGTTGATTTTAACAGGACATACTGCGGTACAATTACCACATAAACTAGAAGCAAAGCTTAAATGTTTATAATCATGCATGCCTCTTAAATGCGGCGTAATCACACTTCCAATAGGGCCGCTGTAAGTAGTTTCATACGCATGCCCTCCAATATTTTTATAAATTGGACATGCATTTAAGCAAGCGCCGCAACGAATACAATAAAGCGCTTCTCTACTTTTTGCATTCGCCAATAAATTGGTTCTGCCATTATCCAATAAAATCACATACATCTCTTCTGGTCCATCTAATTCATCCGATTGCTTTGGACCAGTAATAATACTATTGTAAACTGTAACTTGTTGTCCAGTGCCATAAGTTGATAATAATGGCCAAAACAATCCTAGGTCTGTTAAAGAGGGAATAACTTTTTCAATACCTACAATGACAATATGTGTTTTAGGGAAAGCAGCCGATAGCCTTGCATTACCTTCGTTTTCGGTTAAAGCGATACCACCAATATCTGATAAAATAAAATTAGCGCCTGTTACGCCTATTTCTGCTTGAACATATTTTTCTCTTAAATTTTTTCTCGCAACCAAAGTCATTTCTTCTGGGGTCATATTAATATCTGTACCCAGTTTTTCGGAAAATAATTTCGCCACATCTTCCTTGCTTTTATGCATCGCAGGTGTCACAATATGATATGGGGCTTCTCCGTCAAGTTGCTGGATATATTCACCTAAATCCGTTTCTACAGATTCCACCCCGATAGACTCCAAGTAAGTATTTAGATGAATTTCTTCGGTCACCATACTTTTACTTTTCACCAAGGTCTTACACTCTTTTTTCTTACATATAGAACCAATAAAATCTAAAGCTTGTTCACTATCTTCTGCCCAAAAAACCTTTGCGCCACGTTTTGTAATTTGCTCCTCAAATTGAGTCAAGTATAAATCCAAATGCTCAACCGCTTCCCATTTTCTATTCTTAGCAAGCGATCTTACTTTCTCAAGGTCATTGAACTGCATTTTGCCTTTTGGCACAACAGCATTGTATTTGCCAATATTAAAATTGATTTTCTTCCTGTGCGCCGTGTCAACAGCCTTCTCGCTACTTTTTTGATCAAAAGACTCCGCGTAAATACTTTGCATAACGATTTATTTATTCTCTAAATGCTTTGCAGATGCTTCTAGTGCTTCGTAGAACTCACTGCCGTATTTTCTAATAATCGATTCCTTCAAAAAAACATAAGCTGGCACTTTCAACTTAACACCAAGATTACATGCAGCTTTACACAAATCCTCTCTTGGCTCATAATTCATATACTCAATAGCAGGGTCTGATTTACTTTGCTGTATTTTGATCGGGAACAAATGACAACTGATTGGTTTTTTCCAAGGAATTTTTCCATCATTATAAGCTTGCTCAAATGCACATTTGATGATGTTCTTCTCATCTTTATAACCATAGGCACAAATGCCACCATTAATAGTAGGCGTCACCCAGCCAAACTCTCTGTCATATAAAAATTTACCAACAGTCTCTATTTCTTTAACCCCCTGTTTTGTCATGTATGGCTTGACGATCTCGTAAAATTCTTTTACATACTCTTTTTCTTGATCATCCAGTGGCGCACCTGCATCACCATCTTCGCAACAACCACCCTTGCACTTTGTTAAATCGCAAACAAACTGCTCTTCTACCACTTGGTCGCTTACTAAAACATGGTCAATTATAATCATAGTTAAAAGGTTACAGCAAAGGTATTACTAAATGCTTAAGATTTCCAACGAAAACTATGAACAAGCTGTTTTAAATCTTGGTATAAAAAATCAATTACAGGCGATAGAGAATCAGCATTAGGCGTGGTATCAAAATAGAGCGCGCCTCTTAAAAAATGACGGCTTGAATCAGTAATAAAAAACTGATAAGGACTCGCAACATCTCCACCAAGATGGTAAAATACACCTTTTATTCCTTGTGGGTTCTCAAAAATAGAGTCTTCAATAAAACTCGCCTTATTAGAATGGTTATTGGCGAAATTATATGCATCCCGCACTAAGACTTCCAAATTATCTTTCCCAACTGCATGATAGCTTATGTATAAAGTGGCATTTAAAGAAGGAAATTCTAGATTCATCCAACCCTTTTGCGCTTGATCCAAACCTGGATTTGCTTCTTTATTTTCTACCAAAGCATAATTAGGGATGTCAAATGAATAAGGCATGCCAACCAACGCATTTGAAATATATTTTTTTTGTGGAAGCACAATCGCTGGATACCCTTTTGACTTAGGCGAATAGCCAGAATTGCAAGCAGTAAAGCCAATAATAGCCATTACAAAGAATATAAATATAAATTTATACATGCTCTGTTTGACTTATGGAACTAGGGGTGATGATAGCCTGTACTTTGTGTATTCTATTTTTCTTAATTTCCAAAGCAGTAAAACTAAATTGATTGTATTTAACCACTTGTTGTAAGCTTGGAAATTCTCCCGCCAATTCAAGCATTAAACCAGCAACTGTATCACTCTCTCCCTTAACTGCGTCAAAGAAATTAGTAGGGAGGTCGATGAAATTACAGAAGTCAATAATAGCTGTTTTTCCTTCAATAATATAATGATGCTCATCAATCTTTTTAATCATCGATTCTTCCTCATCAAACTCGTCTTTAATATCTCCAACAATTTCTTCTAAAATATCTTCCAAGGTAATAATGCCACTTGTACCGCCAAACTCATCTACTACAATTGCAAAGTGGATACGTTTTGACTGAAATTCCTTTAATAAATCTTCGATCATTTTTTGCTCATGCACAAACAAAGCGGGTCGAATTAATTTTTGCCATTCATAAGAAGCCTCTTCTTGCAAATGAGGAATGATGTCTTTTGTATGAATCATACCTACAATCGTATCTAGGTCGTCTTTATATACTGGAAAACGACTATAATTTTGCTCTTTAACGCTTTCCAATAATTCATTATAGCTAATGGTATCCTCCACTCCATATACATCTAATCTTGTCTTCATAATTTGGCGAACAGTAATATTGCCAAATTTTACAATCCCTTTTAAGATCTTCTTTTCACTTTCTAATTGATTCGGAGAGGTGGTTAATTCAATCGCATGGTCTAACTCTTCCATGCTATAGGAATTGCCTGTATTTTGCTGTGCCAATTTTTTTTCAATCACATTGGTATACTTAACCATGAGTCCACTCATACTAGAAAATAAAAAATAAAAGAGTTTAATAATACCACCGAAATCCTGAGCAAATCGAATATTGTTTTGTGTTGCCATTACCTTAGGCATAATTTCACCAAAAAATAAAAGTAATAAAGTAACAGCTAATACTTTAATTATAAATTCAATACCTGGAACTGGAATTTGATCAAAAAGAAAAAGATCATCAATTAATATATTTGACACCAAGATGATACAAATATTTATAAAACTATTTGCAATCAACATCGAAGTCAATAATTTTTTAGGCTCCTCCAATAAATCAACTATTCTTTTTAAAGGTTTATAGTTTTTTGTTTTTAACACTTGAATGTCTTTATAAGACAAGGAGAAAAAAGCTACTTCAGAACCTGATATTGCAAAAGATAAAAAAAGTAAAACAAATAGTAAAAAAAGCAAGCCTGCGTCTTGTTGCATTTTTGAAACATCAAAATAATTGGCTGCTATAAATATAAACTTACTCGAGTGGGCTTCCATGATGGAAAGTTACTAAAAAATCATTAATGATCTTAGGAAATGGGTATTTTGAGAACTGCTTAGGCTTTACCCACAAAGCATTTTGAAGCATTTTAGGCATTTTAGTCAACTGAATACAAATAAAACGTGCTTCAATGGTTTGATGCGTCAAAACTTGTTTGAATAATTTTGGCACTGTTGCTAGACTTTGATAATTCCAATGTTTTTTATCCAATGCAAACTGATGTTTCATCACCAAATCTAAATATCCATCAGAAAAAATAGGCATACGGTCATGTTCCATGATGTAAAACTGGTATAAACCATTCCAAACATCCCCACTTCCTCTTTGTTGTAACATCCAAGCCCCGTTGTAATTGAAACAGAAAAAATCAAAATGTCGCTTCTTTTTGGTAATGCGCTTTAGTTTATTTGGAAGTAGATTGACCGAATTAATATTAAAGGCAACACATTTAGAAGATAGGTTACAGCTAACACAATCTGGATTACTTGGAGTGCAGACCGTTGCGCCAAAATCCATAATAGCTTGATTATATAAACCAGGTGTATCAATGGCCAAATTTTGTTGAGCGAGTTCATTGAAAATAGAGATGCCTTCTTTGGTATCTATTGGAGTAGAGATGCCATGAAATCTAGATAGCACTCTAAAGACATTTCCATCGACTACTGCATGTGGTAAATTAAAAGCAAAAGATGCAATAGCAGACGCAGTATAAGGACCAACGCCCTTTAGCTTGATCAAATCGTTATAGGTACTTGGGAAAATACCTTTTAAATTTTTTGAGATAAACCTTGCTGTAAATAATAAATTCCTACACCTATTGTAATAACCTAATCCTTCCCATAACTTGAAGACCATTTCGTCCTTTGCTTTAGCTAAATCGTGAACGGAGGGAAAGGTTTTTATGAATTTTTCATAATAAGATCGACCTTGTTCTACCCTAGTTTGTTGTAAAATAACCTCACTAAGCCAAATTTTATAAGGGTCCGTCTCCCCTTTCCATGGCATGTCGCGATGATTTGAGGAATTGGTCCAATTTATGAGTTGGTGGGTGAAATAGGTAGACATTAGACGCAAAATTGCCTAAAAATTGGTAGAACATAGCATGTTGAACCAGAAATTAAACTAAAAATTGTCGTAATTTAATTCATATATATAAATTATACTATATATATGAGCTTAAAATTATGTTTGAAAATGAATAAAAAAAAGGTAGATATAGTTGTAAAAAGTTAAAAATTCATTTATTTTTAGTACCAAAACCCCAAAA
>CAZLKW010000026.1:0-23854 GCA_964560215.1 uncultured Sediminibacterium sp.
GTATTGATTGAAACTTTAACTGCTTTAGGTGCAGAAGTAAAGTGGAGCTCTTGTAATATCTTCTCTACACAAGACCATGCTGCTGCTGCAATTGCTGCAACTGGCGTGGGTGTATTTGCTTGGAAAGGTCAAAGCGTAGAAGAAGGAGATTGGTGTATTGAACAAACTTTATTTTTCGGTGGCGAAGATCGCCCTTTAAATATGATCTTGGATGATGGTGGTGACTTAACAAATATGGTATTGGATAAATACCCTCAGTTTGTTGCTGGTATCAAAGGATTAAGTGAAGAAACAACAACGGGTGTTCACCGTTTATATGAGCGTATGGCTAAAGGTACTTTACCAATGCCTGCGATCAACGTAAATGATTCTGTAACTAAATCTAAATTCGATAACAAATACGGTTGTCAAGAATCATTAGTGGATGCGATTCGTCGTGCAACGGATGTAATGATGGCTGGTAAAGTTGCTGTAGTAGGTTCTTACGGTGACGTAGGTAAAGGCTCTGCAGGTTCTTTACGTGGTGCTGGTTGTCGTGTGATTGTAACTGAGATTGATCCAATTTGTGCATTGCAAGCTGCAATGGATGGATTTGAAGTAAAGCGTATGATTGATGCAGTAAAAGAAGCTGACATTATTGTAACTGCATCTGGCTGTCGCGACTTGATTACTGAAAAGCATTTTAGGGCAATGAAAGACAAAGCGATTGTATGTAATATCGGTCACTTTGATATTGAAATTGATATGGCTTGGTTGAATAAGAATTATGGTCATACTAAAGATACCATCAAACCACAAGTTGATTTATACAATATCGATGGCAAGGACGTTATCGTATTGGCAGAAGGTCGTTTGGTAAACTTAGGTTGTGCAACAGGTCACCCATCTTTTGTGATGAGTAACTCTTTCTCTAACCAAACTTTAGCTCAAATCGAATTATGGAACAACCATAAGAACTATGAAAATAAAGTGTATGTTTTACCAAAGCATTTAGATGAGAAGGTAGCAAGATTACACTTAGCAAAAGTAGGTGCTCAATTAGATGAATTAACAGCTGAACAAGCAGCTTACTTAGGTATACCACAACATGGTCCATTCAAGTCTGATGCTTACAGATACTAATTTGTAAAGTAAAAAGGGATTATATTTTCCACTCAAAGCATTGCTAACAAGTGGATAAGATCTATATAAGCCCGACTACAGAAATGTGGTCGGGCTTTTTATTTTCAGTACCTTTAAGCAATGACAAAAATGAACCCTATGCAAAGAATAAAATTCATCTCATTCACCTTCTCATTCATATTCGCTTCAATTACAATACTCCAATTGAATGCGCAAAAAGTAAGTGTCATACCAGAACCTAGTTCAATGGAAATAAGAGCTGGGCAATTTAAATTACCCAAACAAATAACGCTATCCATCTCCCCTGATTTTTCTTTAATTGGCACAGAGATAACTGCAAGGATTAAAACAGCTACGGGAAAGAAGGTGGTAATTGGTCAGCAAAATAATGCTACATTTAAAATTGAACAAGTAAAAGACGAAACTCTGGGGAAAGAAGGCTATCAGATAACTGTAAATGATAAAGGCATTGAGGTTAAAGCACAAACTTATGCTGGCGCTCTATATGCATGGCAAAGTATCTTACAATTATTACCACCAGCAATTTACAGTAATTATACAAATCAAAATGTAGCTTGGTCAATTCCATATGTAAAAATTATGGATAAACCTCGTTTTGAATGGAGGGGATTTATGCTTGATGTGAGTCGTCATTTTTTTACCGTTGCTGAAGTAAAGAAAATGATGGACGAAATGACGATATATAAATTGAACAGATTACACTTTCACTTAACTGACGACCAAGGTTGGAGAATACAAATTAAAGCACTACCAAAATTGACGGAAGTAGGTGCATGGAGACCGAATAGAATTGGCAAATGGCATAACATCACTAAGCCAGCTTCTGAAGAACCAAAGACCTACGGCGGATTTTATTCACAAGAGGATATCAAAGATTTAGTTGCCTATGCAAAAACAAAGAATATCGAAATCATGCCTGAGATTGATGTACCTGGTCATAGCATGGCATTCTTAGCAGCCTACCCTCAATTAAGTACTACACCTAATTATCCATATCAAGTGAATGCAGGTGAAGAATTCATAGACTGGTCTGGTTTAAATGGTCATATCACCGCTAAGATTGACAATAACCTTGATCCTTCAAAAAAAGAAGTTTACGAATACCTTGATATTATTTTCGGAGAACTTGCTGCTCTATTTCCTTTTGAATACATTCATATGGGTGGAGACGAAACGGCTAAAAACAATTGGGCAAAAAGTACTGATATAAAATCTTTGATGCAAAAAGAAAATCTAAAGAACCAAGAGGAAGTGCAAAGCTATTTTGTTCGTCGTGTAGAGAAAATCATGCAGTCAAAAGGAAAGAAATTAATGGGTTGGGATGAAATCCTAGAAGGTGGTTTAGCACCAGAAGCTGCAGTAATGAGCTGGAGAGGTATCAAAGGTGGCGCAGAAGCAGCCAAGCAAAAACATGCTGTTGTTATGAGTCCAAGTTCCCATAACTATTTAGATTATTACCAAGGAGAAGCCACTGCAGAAGGCGCAGTTTATGCAGGATTAAGAATGAAGAAAACCTATAGCTTTGACCCTGTGCCAGAAGGTGTAGAAGAAAAATACATTTTAGGCAATCAAGGAAATCTTTGGAGCGAACAATTACAAAATATTAGAAATGTAGAATACATGGCATGGCCAAGATTAATGGCTATTGCAGAAGTAGCATGGTCGCCTAAAACTAGTAAGGACTGGAATAAATTTTCTGATAAAGTAGAAGCACAGTTTGCAATTTTAGACACCTTAAATATTAAATATGCAAAAAGTATTTATGACCCTATTGTAACAACCACATTGAACACCAAAGGGGAATTATATGCAAGCATGGAAGGCGAAATCAAAGGATTAGATTTTTATTATACCATTGATGAATCAATGCCCGACCAATATAGCAATCATTTCAATGGCCCTATTTTGATCCCAGAAGATGTTACTATTTTAAGAGTAGTAAGTTACAGAAATGGAAAGAATATTGGCAAGCTATTAAATATACCTATTGCCTCATTAAAACAAAGAGCTGTTAAAGTACTTTAAAGCAATGCGAAAATCGATTCCCCTAATTGCATTTGTTTTTTGTTTTGTTGCACAGAACTTAATTGCACAAGAAAGCTTAATAAATAGAGCCAAAAATGCTATTACAGGTAAGGCTTTATCTATGACTGATAGTGCTAGAATAGCACTATTTAATCAGATAAGCAATTTTAAAACCTACACTGGAAAGAGAATCAATAGCATTACGATTGAACAACATAATTTCTCTACAAGTATTGATGCGAAAGAATCAACCATTAAAGATTTATTTTCAAAGATTGGAAACAAAATAAACTCAAACTCAAATACAAGAGCGATCAGAGAAAATCTTTTCTTTAAAGAATGGGATTTATTTGATCCTTCAATTATTGCCTATAATGAAAAATGGCTTAGGGACTTGAGTTATATTCAAGACGCAAAAATTATAGCAATTGTAACACCCTACGACACCAATCAAATAGACCTAGTTGTAGTTACGAAGGATTTATTTTCTTATGGTGGAGAAATCCTCATTAATAATAAAAACTCCTACTCTGCTAAGTTAAATTATATCAATTTGGGAGGGACGGGCAATGGCGTTCAGGTATCCCAAAATTTTGACTACTCAAGAAATCCAAAATCAGGATGGGGTTATGACTTTCGATTGAGCAATCTATTGGGTAGTTTCATTTCATTAAATGCCGGCATCGAAGATTATGGAAATAACATGGCAAACAATGCTTATTCAGCTCAAAAAAAATATATCAGTGTTCAAAGACCAATCCTTCACCCAAATAGCAAATGGCTAGGTGGTATGGAATATTTGGAGGCGGTGAATGAAAATGTATATCCAAGTAGATGGGATACAATTTTCAATAAGGAGCTTAACTATAATTTAAAACATAAAGACATTTGGATTGGATACCAACTTACAAAGAAAAAAAGGTTAATAAACAATAACGAAGACAGGCAATTCATTCAGTATAGACATCTTGAAAATAATTTCAAAGAAAGGCCTATCGACTATCAATTGCAACTTGACAGAAATTATCAAAATCTAATTGCAGATTTTGTTTCCTACACTATTGTAAGACAGTCCGTTTATAGAACAAGGTATCTTTATGGCTTAGGCAGGTATGAGGATTTGCCAATTGGACGCTCCTTAACTTGGACAACAGGTAAATATCATATTGAACAAGACCAAGCTCCTTATTTAGGTTTTAAATTTGAACAATATAAACTTACAAAAAAAGAAAACTATACGCATATCATTGCCAATATAGCAAGTAGTTACATGAATAAATCTCTGCAAGATTTTAGATTTCTAGCAAGTTTAGAGCAGTTTAGTAAATTGAAATACTTGGACAATGGATTTGGCTATCGTCAAATTTTAAATTTAAGCTTTACGCAAACCCTTAAGAATAAATACAACGAAGCTTTGAGAATCAATAGTATTTATGGCATTCCTCAACTTAACAAAGAACAAATAAAAGGCGGCACACGTGTCTCTACCAACTGGGAAACAGTATTTTACAATAATCGAGCTTTATGGGGCTTTAAATCTGCCCCATTTGTATTTGGCAACCTTACCTATATAAGAACTGTTGGCGAGCCGATATTGAAAGGCGATCTTTTTAGCTCATTTGGATCAGGTTTAAGAATCAGAAATGAAAACTTAATTTTTGGCACCATAGAAATGAAAGGCTTCTATTTCCCTAGAACAAATCAGCAAGTAAGTCCATGGAATTTTAGCTTGATTACCAACCTTAGGTATAAGTACAATTCTAACTTCATTGAGAAGCCAAATTATGTTGAAATAAATTAATTTTCTGCCCTCTTAACTCAACTATTTAAGCCTAAAATTGTTGTATTGTATATGGTTCAAGCTTATAATTTTTTAGCCAGTTGGCAGTTATTCCCAGAGAAATGTGATTTCGAATACCAAATGGTACCTAAATCGGGTAATTATAAAATTGAAACTGTTCCTAGCGGGCAATTACTAAGTTTTAGTCACAATTGGGTCAACTTAGAAAATGATGCTTTCTATGCACAATACAATGTGCATCCTAATGGGCAGCAAATGCCTTTTGAAAATACAGAATTAGCAGACACGATCAGTGCTGAAATCAACAATGCTTCATGCCTCACTGTTCAGTTTTTTAAAAATGATACCTTGTCCCTTAAAGTAGTGCATGAAATTCTTGCGAATGGCTTTTTAAAAGTAACACACGAAGGTTTTAAAGAAGATAAAAATCCTTTCAAAAACATTGAAGTTTATCATAAGCAATTAAGTGTGCTGCCTTATGCATCTTCCGCTGGTAGCGTAGCTATTCGTCCTACAAAAGAAGGCGTAATCAAACACAAAGCTTTGTCTGCAATGGAGGATCAAACCAATATGCAATTAAATCAAATTAAAGAGCAGATTGAATTACTAGCAAGACAAGCACAAGAAATTCGCAAGCGTAAGGAACTAAGCATGATGATTTACGAAGCTAAAATCACCTTCAAGCCACAGATAGGTCAAATTTATCACGTGTATGAAAAACAAGATGGCTCGCATGTCTTGTCCATGGTCGCGCCACATGAATGGGGCGGTGGTGCGGGACCTTTTGCGCAGTTTATTGCAACAGTAAAATTACTAGCTGACCATACTTGGATCGAAGTACCAGCACAGTAAATGAAATTTACCCGTGTACAACTATATATAGTTTCAAGTTAAATTAAAATTAAAATTAAAATTTAATTTAGTAGCCGTACTTTTCTAAAATTGCATCTACCTTCTTTTCGACTTCAGGATCTTTTAACACTGGTGGTGCATGATGTGGCTTAATGGTTGCATCAAATACCAATGGCCCTTTAGCGCCCCAATGTTTATTTTGTGTAAACGCATCAATTGCTTCAATATCATGTGATGGATTGGTTCTTGTAAAAGCAGCCCATAAGAAATTATTTAAATCACTTGCCATCCAAGCAGGATCCTCTGTTCGAATCAACATCACCACTCCTTCCTGCTCCAACAATAAATTTCCTTGACCTTCTAATGCATTTTGCAATGCAGCTGTTGAATAAGCCGACGCATTTACCGCAACCACCCCAGGCATCACTAGACTCGCACCCATATTCAATGCAGCCAAGCTAGCTGGAACATTTGTCGCTAAATTTCTTTTCACATCGCCATAAGCAGCAATGACCACTTTTGATCCAGCATTTAATCCCTCGCCAGAATAATCTAGTGTATCCATCGTGGTCTTGGTATAAAAATGAATATCATTTGCTAAATCAAGCCTCGACAAAATGTATTCAAAATATTCCTGTACATGATGTGTAGACAATTGATTGGTATCATCGGCAGTAATGAAAACAAACTTCGCTAAACTCAATTGCCCAGTACCTAAAATATGATTCGCAATAGTTAAAATTTCTGCTGGTTGTTTGTTCACCAAATAAGGAGTATATCGTTCACTTCCAATTGCCAATAACAAAGGATGCACACCTGCAGCATCCACCGCATGCACTTCTTTCAAACCCGGTATCTCATTGGATACTGCAGCACCTGTCATGGCATGTATCAATTGACCAAAGCTTGTATCTTCTTGAGGAGGTCGACCAACCACAGTGAAAGCCCAGATGGCATTTTTACGCGCATATACTTTATGTACACGCATTAAAGGAAATGAATGTTCTAAACTATAATAACCTAAATGGTCTCCAAATGGCCCTTCTGGTTTATTCTCCCCTGGATACACTTCGCCAGTGATTACAAAATCTGCATCGGTACTCAAGCAAAATCCATCTTTATAAGTGTAGCCAAATCTTTTGCCAGCAAGTACCCCAGCAAAATTCATTTCACTCAATCCTTCAGGAAGTGGCATCACAGCAGCCACACTATGGGCAGGAGGTCCACCAACAAAACAACTCACTTTCAAAGGCATCCCTTTTTTGTTTGCTTTTGTTTGATGCACTCCTATTCCTCTATGTAATTGATAATGCAACCCAATTTCTTTATCTAACTCATATTCATTACCTGTTAACTGAATTCTATACATCCCTAAATTACTATTTGCAATCCCTGGCTTATCTGCATCTTCAGTATATACTTGTGGCAAAGTCACATAAGCGCCACCATCCATCGACCAATGTTTGATTAATGGGAGGTCGCTAATTTTAATTTCTTCGTAAGTAACAGGTTGACTTAATGGATTTTTATTTGGCAATGCATTGATTGCTGCAGGCAAAGCACTTAAAGCTGCTAATGGATTTTTGATTGCAGCAGCGGGGTCAATTTTAATTTCAATTAATTTTTTTACCTGTGGCAATGTATCTCTAAAAATAAACTCACTTCTTTCTAAAGTGCCAAAAATATTGGACGCAGCCCTAAACTTTGAACCCTTTACTTTTTCAAATAAAATAGCTGGCCCTTTTTGTTCATGAACACGTAGATGAATCGCTGCCATTTCGAGATGAGGGTCTACCTCTTCTTTAATACGGAGTAGTTGTCCATTACGCTCTAAATCCAATAAACAAGCTTCTAAATTAGAATAAGCCATGAGGTGATAATTGAGATGCAAAATTAACTTAAATTTGCTCATGACTCATTTAAGTGTAAATATAAATAAGATTGCTACCCTAAGAAATAGTCGTGGCGGCAACAATCCAGACCTGTTGAAAGTTGCTTTAGACTGCGAGCGATTTGGCGCCCAAGGTATCACTGTGCATCCTAGACCAGACGAAAGACATATTCGATACCAAGACGTTTATGATTTAAAGGAAAATATACATACAGAGTTCAACATTGAAGGCAATCCTAAGGAGCAAAAATTTGTTGACCTAGTGTTAGCTACAAAACCCGCGCAAGTAACATTGGTGCCAGACGCACAAAATCAATTAACCAGCGATCATGGCTGGGACACCATTACTGAACAAGCATATTTAACCGAAATTATTGGCGTATTTAAAGCAGCTGGTATTCGTGTTTCTATCTTTGTGGATCCGAGTATTGAACTAGTGAAAGGTGCCGCTAATACAGGGACAGATAGAATTGAATTATATACCGAAGCTTATGCTAGTGCATTTGCAAAAGGAGAAAGAGAAAGCGCAATTGTAGATTATAAATTAGCTGCAGCAGAAGCTAAAACACTCGGTTTAGGAATTAATGCAGGGCATGATTTAGATCGTTTTAATCTTGCCTACCTAGTGAAGGAAATACCATACATAGACGAAGTATCCATTGGACATGCACTTATTTGTGATGCTTTATACCTTGGACTAGAAAACACTATTCAGCTTTATAATCGTGCATTAGGACAGCACTAACAATAATTTAATTATCTTGCATTAAATACATTTTATGGCCAACCAACCTTTAGTAGGAATTATCATGGGAAGTGATAGTGATTTAAACATCATGCAAGCTGCTGCAGATATCCTAAAGACATTCAATATTCCTTTTGAATTGACGGTGGTTTCGGCACATAGAACGCCAGAAAGAATGGTTGATTATGCAAAACAAGCTAAAGCAAGAGGATTGAAAGTAATTATTGCTGGTGCTGGTGGTGCTGCTCATTTACCCGGCATGGTTGCTGCAATTACAACCATACCCGTAATTGGTGTTCCAATCAAATCTTCTAACTCAATAGATGGATGGGATTCTGTTTTATCTATTTTACAAATGCCAAACGGTGTTCCAGTTGCAACAGTGGCTTTAAATGCTGCTAAGAATGCAGGCTTATTGGCCGCTCAAATTATTGGCACCCATAATGAAACCATTTCTAAAGCAATGGGCGATTATAAATTGCAAATGGAATCGGAAGTAATGGAAAAAGTAAGCAAATTAAAATCAAGCTGGGACAACCAATTTGACGCTTAATTGCAATAAATTTCATTATGACTTTGCTTAGTCGATTATAATAATCCTAAATCGAGACTCTAACCCTGTTGAATGATCCATGATGGTATTGATCCATGCTAAATCATGCTGACCAACCCATTTAGAAAAATTTTCTACTCTTTCCTGTAAATTATCTTGAGGGAACAATTCTTTTTTTATACGATGGATACGTTGGATGGCCACTGCTTGTTTACGTCTTTCGGCACGTACCATTTTCTTTTCTAATGCTTCTAATTTTGCTTTTGCTTGATGTGCCAAGTTCTCTGCATGTGCGCCTAAAGTTGGATCCACTTTAATGACCTCTTTTTTAATTGAAGCATATAAACTTGCTAAAGTAATCATATGCTCATTCAAATGCAAAGCTTCAGAAGCATGCTTATTGACATAAGCTACTTCTAAATCTAGCAAGGGCTTAAACAAATCTTCCTTTTCAAACTGCATCTCCTTCCATTGTACAGCTTGCTTTTGGTTCATCAATAAAAAAGAATTTCTTAATTGTAGTAAAGGATAGTGCACTCCAGCTTCTTGGAAAACATTTTTTAATTCCATCCAATAAGCCAACTCTCCACCCCCGCCCACAAATACCACTCCTGGCAAAATAGTTTCTTGATACAGCCCTCTTAAAATCACATTAGGGCTAAAACGTTCTGGATATTGGCGCAACTCCGCTATAATCTCAGCCTGTGTAAAACGAATATCCGAATCCACTACTATATAAAGGTCTCCTTGTTTTTCTATTCTTGCTCTAGTTTGATCTTTTAAATAAAATAAATTCAAACTACGACCTTCAGTTTGAACATGGTAGTCTTTAGCTAGACTTGTAATTGTTGGCTGTATTGCTTGATGCGAAAATTGCGTCAATAATTCTTTCTCCATTACTGGAATAAAAGCAGCTTTTAATTTCGCGTCATCAGGTTGCAAAACAATCAGGCCTTTTGATCCAAAAAATGCATGTACAAAATGCAAAGTTGCTTCATTGATCGTCTTGCCTTTTTGATAAGCTTCTTTTAAGATAGCTAATGCTTCTTGCCCCTTTGGGATGCTTGACCAATAACCTTCTAATTGTTGGATCAGTTTTAATAAAGCGTCATCTACCTTCATCCTACCAATAGCCCCTGTTTGTTTGGTGCTCCAATTATACTTGGTTGCTTCAATATTAAAAGCCCCTACTTCGTCTAAATCAGCATCTTCTGAACCCATATAATAAACAGGCACAAAATTATCTTGAGGAAATTGCTCTTTTAAACTTGCAGCCAATTGAATGGCATGAATAATTTTATAGAAGAAATACAATGGACCAGAGAATAAATTAGGCTGATGCGCAGTGGTAACAACAAAAGTGTTTTCTTTTTTTAACAATGTAATATTGTCGTTCACAGCAGCTTCTTGTTTCAAACTGGCATATTGGGCAGTCAGTACTTCAACTAACAATACACGATTAACAGGATTTGATTTCCTACCCTCTATAGCCGCCTTATAACCCTCTAGATTTGGGGCGTACCCAACATATTCCAGTACACTCCCTTTCCCCTCTGCATAATCATTGATTAGCTTAGAGAACAATTTGGTTGCACTAAATGGGATATGATCAAAGCTTGAAGACATTGTTTGCAAATTTCGGGAAAAATGCATTGCTAAAGGCATTTTATTCAAGATTGCAGGAAAAATAATACATTTATGGAGCAAAATGATTGCTCGCTTAAAACAGCCCCTATGGAAACCTACGGAAAGATTTTGATTATTGCTATGCCCCTATTTTTATTATTGGTTTTATTTGAAAAATGGTATGGCTGGCGCAAAGGCTTCGACACTGTAAGAACTTTAGACATGATCTCCAGTTTAAGCTCAGGGGTCACCAATTCAACCAAGGATGTTTTAGGATTAAGTGTTGCTATCATCAGTTATAGTTGGCTTGTTGAACACCTTACTATTTATCAAGTTCAATCAAGTTGGATGCTTTATATAATTGCATTTTTAGCTTTAGACTTTGCTGGCTATTGGGTGCACCGCTTAGCACATACGGTTAACTTTTTTTGGAACAACCACATTGTTCATCACAGTAGCGAAGAGTTTAATTTAGCTTGTGCTTTAAGACAAAGTATATCAGTCTATTTTAGGATTTACGCGTTCTTGTTGATTCCGGCTGCCATTTTTGGTGTGCCGCAGCAAGTGATTGCTGTGGTTGCCCCACTACATTTATTTGCACAGTTCTGGTACCATACAAGACATATCAATAAAATGGGTTGGTTAGAATATGTGATTGTAACTCCTGCACATCATCGTGTGCACCATGCTATTAATCCAGAATACCTTGATAAAAACTATGGTCAAATATTTATATTCTGGGATCGTATGTTTGGAACCTTTCAGGAAGAACGTGCAGAGATTCCTGCAGTATATGGTGTAACACGTCCTGTACGCACATGGAATCCGATTAAAATAAACTTCATGCATTTGTGGTTATTGGCAAAAGATGCTTGGCATACACAAAGTTGGAAAGACAAATTACGCGTATGGATCATGCCATTGGGCTGGAGACCTGCAGATGTGATTGAAAAATATCCAGTCACAAAAATTGAAGATGTATACCATTTTGAAAAGTACGACACACCAGCTCCAAAAGGCATGCTGGTATACTTATGGATACAACTATTCTGCTTGCTTTTATTGGTGAGTTATTTGTTTGGGAATGTTGCTTCTATTGGACTCACCAATATGATGTATTATGGCCTATTCGTTTTTGTACAAGTTTATGCACTCACAGAGTTCATGGACCGTAATCCAAATGCAGTTTATATAGAGCTAGTCAAAAATATGATCTGTGTAGGCGGCATCCTTTATTATGGAGGATGGTTTGGTTTACAAAATTACTTCAGCGCAAGCAGTTATATCTTGATGGGTTATTTTGTGATTAGCACTGCAACTGTTGCTGCTTATTCTAGTCAACCAACTCCCCCTCTAAATCATAGTCGTACGCTTTCGTAATCTTTACGTTTACAAAATCACCTGGCTTCAATCTTTTATTCGTATTGATGACTACTTCGTTGTCTACTTCCACACTGTCAAATTGTGTGCGGCCTAAGAAACGACCTGCTTCTTTTTTGTCTACCAATACTTTTAAGATTTGACCTTCCTTAGCTTGATTGATCTCAAGACTAATTTCTTGTTGCACTTCCATGATCTCTTCGGCACGGCGTTGCTTTTCTTCGGCTGGAACATCGTCCACTAAATCATGTGCACTGGTGTTTTCCTCGTGGCTATATGTGAAGATACCAACACGGTCAAATTTATGCTCTTGTAAGAATTCTTTTAATTCTTCTATATCGTCTAATGTTTCACCTGGGAAACCAGCAATCAAAGTGGTACGAATGGCGATACCTGGTACACGCTTTCTAATTTCGTGGATCAACTCGCTCATTTCTTCTCTTGTGATATTACGACGCATTGCTTTCAACATATTATTACTTGCATGCTGTAATGGGATATCAATGTATTTACAGATATTATCACGCTCACGCATTACATCCAACACTTCTAAAGGAAACTTAGAAGGATAAGCATAGTGTAAACGAATCCACTCAACGCCTTCTACATCTGCCAGTGCATTTAATAATTTTGGCAAGGCACGTTCTTTATAAATATCCAAACCGTAATACGTTAATTCTTGGGCAATTAACATCAACTCTTTAACCCCTTTCTTCACTAAACCTTTTGCCTCGTCAACTAATTGTTCAATCGTCTTACTTACATGTTGACCGCGCATCAATGGAATCGCACAAAATGAACAAGTACGATTACAACCTTCGCTAATTTTTAAATAGGCATAATGCTGAGGCGTACTCAACAAACGCTCACCTAATAATTCTGCTTTATAATCGGCATTCAATTGATTCAACATCAAAGGCAATTCCATTGTACCAAACCAAGCATCTACTTCTGGTATCTCTGCAGCCAAATCGCTTCTATAACGCTCGCTCAAACAACCTGTCACATATACTTTATCCAACTTTCCTTTATTCTTTAAAGCAACCTGATCCAAGATGGTATTCACACTCTCCTCTTTTGCTTTATCAATAAAGCCACAAGTATTCACTACCACAATATTGTGATCCAACTTTTTGTTTTCATGCACCACATCAATATCATTGGCAGCCAATTGACCACTCAACATTTCACTATCCACCAAGTTTTTACTACAACCTAATGTGATGATATTTACTTTGTTCTGCTTTAAAGTTTTTGACTTCATGTATTAATTTTAAAAGAGTCTATTTGTTCACTTCGTTGGTGAAGTGGAATACGATGTCTGGATTGTTCGTGATCTCTGTATTTAAGAACCATTCACTTTGTGCTAAATACACAGGCGAGCCATCTTTATCCTCCGCGGCATTTTGTTGCTTATAGCGTAAGAAATCGTTCAGTTTATTTTTATCAGTAGATGTTAACCAACAAGCTTTGTAAAAAGGCAGTGTTCTAAATTCACAAGCCGCACCATACTCTTGTAATAAACGGTATTGAATTACTTCAAACTGTAAGTCACCCACACAACCAATGATTTTTTTATTACCGCCAAACTGCGTAAACAACTGCGCTACCCCTTCATCGGTTAACTGTTGTATCCCCTTCTCCAATTGCTTGGTCTTCATTGGATCTTTATTCACTAATTCTTTAAAGATCTCTGGAGAGAATGTTGGGATGCCCGTAAAGTAAAATTTCTCGCCTTCGGTTAAGGTATCACCAATCTTAAAATTACCTGTATCAAATAAACCCACTACATCACCCGGATAAGCATCTTCTACAATATCCTTGCTTCTAGCTAAGAAAGTATATGGATTCGTAAAACGTACGTCCTTGTCTAATCGAACATGTGTATAATATTTATTTCTTTCAAACTTGCCACTACATACACGCATGAACGCAATACGATCACGATGTTTAGGATCTAAGTTGGCATGAATTTTAAAAATGAAACCACTGAATTTGTCTTCACCCGCTTGAACCTTACGAGTATTGGTATCACGATCTCTTGGTATAGGTGCAATTTGAATAAACGTGTCTAGCATTTCTTGGACCCCAAAATTATTCACCGCCGATCCAAAAAATACTGGCGCAATACTGCCCGATAAATAATCCGCAGGATTCAATGCCCCGTATACGCCATCAATCAACTCCACATCCTCTCTTAATAAATATGCATCTCTATCTCCAACTTTTTGTTGTAATACATCACTTGATAAATCTTCAATCGCCACCACGTCTTCGTCATCTGCTTTGGTACTAGCAGTGAATAATCGCAAACTCTTATCGTGTAAATTGTATACCCCTTTAAATTCCTTACCACTATTAATAGGCCAGGTCATTGGATGGAGTGAAATTTTTAATTCTGCTTCTATCTCTTCTAATAAATCAAACCTGTTCTTACCATCACGATCCATCTTATTGATGAATACGATTACAGGTGTCGCACGCATACTACAAACTTCCATCAAACGACGTGTCTGAGGCTCAACTCCATTGACAGAATCAATCACTAGAATAACACTATCCACAGCCGTTAATGTTCTGTAGGTATCTTCTGCAAAGTCCTTGTGACCCGGTGTATCCAAGAGATTGATTAAGTTTCCTTTGTACTCAAAAGACATCACCGAAGTCGCCACCGAGATACCTCTTTGACGTTCAATCTCCATAAAATCCGAAGTCGCATGCTTTTTGATCTTATTGCTTTTAACGGCACCTGCGGTTTGAATCGCACCACCGAATAACAATAATTTCTCAGTCAATGTCGTCTTACCGGCATCGGGGTGAGAGATGATGGCAAAACTCTTTCTTCTATTAATTTCTTTTTCGTACTTCATTATGCGTTGTTCCTTAAAATCCTTTCAAATTATTAATGCATCCTTATTAAAAATGGCCCGCATTCAAAATTCTTTGAATCACGAGCCATTCTATATTTTATTCTAAGTTCGTTAGATATCAATTGCCTCGCCGTATGCTGCAGCAGTTGCTTCTTTCAAACCTTCACTCATTGTTGGGTGTGGGTGAATTGCATTTAAAATTTCATGCGCAGTCGTTTCTAATTTACGAGCAACTACTGCTTCTGCAATCATTTCAGTTACATTCATACCAATCATGTGACATCCTAAGAACTCACCGTATTTTGCATCAAAGATTACTTTCACAAAACCTTCCGTTGCACCCGCTGCAGAAGCTTTACCGCTCGCAACAAATGGGAACTTACCTACTTTGATTTCGTATCCAGCTTCTTTAGCTGCTTTTTCTGTATAACCTACGCTAGAGATCTCTGGTGTGCAATAAGTACATCCTGGGATATTGTTGTAGTCAATACCTTCTGGCATATGTGCATGCTTCTTTTCCATGTAAGCGATATGTTCTGCAGCATTGATACCTTCTTTAGCAGCTACGTGCGCTAAAGCTTGACCTGGAGAACAGTCTCCAATTGCATAGATGCCTGGAACACCAGTTTGTTGGAACTTGTCTACTACAACTCTTCCTTTATCTACTTTAATACCGTTTTGCTCTAAGCCAATATTTTCAAGATTCGCAACAACACCCGCAGCACTCAATACTACATCTGCTTCTAATGTTAAAGTGGTACCGTCTGCTTTCTTCACCAATGCTTTCACACCAGCGCCAGATGTATCCACTGACTCAACAGATGCGCTAGTCATGATCTCGATCCCTTGCTTCTTATATTGCTTCTCTAATTCTTTAGAAATATCTTCGTCTTCTACAGGTACAATTCTTGGCGCAAATTCAACGATGGTTACTTTTGTACCCATGCTATTGTATACATATGCAAACTCAACACCTATCGCACCACTACCAACAATGATCATGCTCTTAGGTTGTTGCTCCATCACCATTGCTTCTCTGTAACCCAATACTTTTTTACCATCTTGTTTTAAGTTTGGTAATTCTCTTGAACGTCCACCTGTTGCAAGAACAATATATTTTGTATCGATTACTTGTGTTGTACCATCCGCAGCTTTTACTTCTACCTTACCTTTTGAATGTACTTTACCGTAACCCATAATCACATCAATCTTATTCTTCTTCATTAAGAACTGAACACCTTTGCTCATCTTGTCTGCTACACCACGGCTACGCTTGATCACTGCACCAAAATCATGGTTTACACCTGTCGCAGTTACACCATAATCCGCACTATGTTTTAGGTATTCATATACTTGCGCACTCTTTAATAAAGCTTTGGTTGGAATACAACCCCAGTTTAAACAAACGCCACCCAAGCTTTCTTTTTCAATTACTGCAACTTTTAAGCCTAATTGAGAAGCGCGGATAGCAGCTGGGTATCCACCAGGTCCACTACCAATAACGATTACGTCGTATGCCATATAGATCTATTTTAAGTATTTAATAGGGTGCAAAAATACCCCGAAAAAGGCAAATGAAAAAACAAATGATGAACTATTCAAAGAAAACACGCACCATCTGGAAAAACCACTTATTATCGTTCGGGCGCTGCTTACTAGACTGGTTTTCGTCGTATTTGCTCAAGCCAAATAAACCGGCCATATTACCCCCTCTCACAGCAATCTCGAGGTATCCGGCAGAGTTGAACCAAGCCATCTTGTCGGCCACTGGGACCGATCCATAGTTTTGACTAAGGGTTTCAATGGTTTCATTTCGGGTAAAGACAATCTTAAAGGACCTTCCCTTTGCATGAAAATCAAACTCTTCCTTGCGGATATTCACCACCACATTCTCAAATTGGTCAATGAATAAAATTTGCCCTTCCATCCAATCTGGCCCTAAAGTTGGTTGCATTGGGTAGATTTCTTGAATGGTATCTGTACGCTCTCCTGCCTCCTCTAAACTTCCTGAAGCAAAGAAATAGGCGATGGATTCAACCATGCGCTCCGTCATTTGAATAAATGTATTCGCGCCCTTGCAATCAATTCTTACAATTTCTTTTGGCTTCAATCCTAGCATCATCGTTAGAAAACCATTGTCTGGTGTGATAAAATAGTGTCCGTTATAATGTGCAAAAAGCAAATGATCTGCTGGATGCTGAAAAGCGTTTACCATCACCACATGCACTGTGCCCGCAGGATAATACTTCGCTGCGTTATTAAAAATGTATGCCCCTTGTTGGTAATTCTTACTCGATAAATAATGGGTTATATCAGAAACAATGCAACCTGGAATAGTTGACAATATCTGCCCTTTAACAGCACCAATGATGAAATCCTCTTGGCCAATATCCGATGTTAAAGTTATTAATGGCATATTAAATCAATAACGAAATATTAAGCGAGATATTATACCTATACTGCTATTTTTTACATGAAAATCAAGGGATTAAATCGGATGGAATTATTTAATCAACTGCCCGTTTTTGAAAAAGAAATTGAAGGTTAATTTATCCGCTAAGCCTGGGAAAAACTTATTCATAAATACAGCACGCTTACCCGTAAAAGTGAGCACCAATGTACGTTTACGTTTTTCGATCGCATGTATAATATGACCCGCACATTCCTCCGAGCTCATCATTGCCCCCTCATCCATCGGCGACTCGCCTTGTGCTTTAGCATCTTTGTTCAAAGCTGCATTGCGGATATTTGAACTAGTGAAACCTGGGCAAACCCACATCACATGCGTTCCTGTATGTAATAATTCAGTTTTAATAGACTCCAACCAACCATTTAATGCATATTTTGACGCAGAATAGCCACTTCTTCCAGGCAAACCACGGTAACCTGCAATAGAAGAAACTCCCACAATCACCCCATTTTGTTTCAATATAGCAGGCAGCGCTGCTTTGGTCGTATACACCGTACCCCAGAAATTGATATCCATTACTTGCTTCAAAGTCTCTGTGTTTGTTTCCGTAATGAGCGCCCTCATACTGATGCCTGCATTATTAATCAGCACATCTATCTGACCCCAAGCATCCACTACGTCGGCAATAAATTGTACACATTCTTGCTCCTTACTCACATCTACCCCCTTTAAAAACAAACTTGCTCCTGGATTTTGAGTGGCCAATATTTGTAATTTATCCTGACTTCTACCACAGGTAGCCACTTTAGCACCCATGGCTAAAAACTGCTCTACCAGGGCCTTTCCGATGCCATCTGACCCACCAGTAATTACTACTACTTTATCTTTGAATTCGGACATAAAAATGTGTTTGTACAAAAGTAATTGTTATTTGAAGATGAATTACTTAGGCGTGTTTTTTGACTAAAATAAAGTTGCCTATTTATTTGGTTTATTTCAATTTATCCTTATTTTTGCACTCCTCAAAAGGGAAAAGGGTCAGATTCCGTAGCTCAGTTGGTAGAGCAATACACTTTTAATGTATGGGCCCTGGGTTCGAGTCCCAGCGGGATCACAAAGCTCCGACGTAAGTCGGGGCTTTTTTTATGCGAGGCCGCGAAACAAGCTTGCTTGATTGAGCGGATGAGTATGAAAAAAGCAACCAGAACACGAAGTGTTTTGGTTAGGAGCTTTGAGTTAGCTCAATGCGGTGGGAAGTCGGCGAAGTAAAACGTAGCCGACAATCCCTAAACTAAAAACTCCGATTTCATACGATTTTGGAGTTTTTTTATGCCCTTTTGGGCACGTTTTTGTAGTCTTTTATATTGAAGTCTTGGACTTAGTTTAATAGAAGCAAAATAATCATTCTAGAGAAACCATTTACTTTTAGTGAAAAGGCAATCTAAACAAAAAAGCAAGTATTAGGTGGATTAAATTGGATGATTTAAATAAAAAACTATTTTAATTAAGAAATACAATCTTAATCATTCAGTTTATAAAATTTGATAAGTTTACATAAGGTTATTATTCTTACTTGTTAATTACAATAAGACTGATAAGTAACGTTGTTTTAATAAGTTATATTTGTGGCTTAATAGTTTAATAATGAATTACAAAGTTTTCGATTTCAAACAAAAAGTCAATTATAAATTAGAAATTTTATCAGGACTTACTGTCGCTTTGGCATTAATTCCAGAAGCAGTTTCTTTTGCATTAATTGCTGGTTTAGAGCCGTTAAATGGTTTATACGCAGCATTTATTTTAGGATTGATTTCATCTATATTTGGTGGTCGACCTGCAATGATTTCTGGCGCTACAGCAGCTGTTGCAGTCGTAATTGCACCTTTAGTAAAAACACATGGTATAGATTATGTTTTTGCAACTGTAATTCTTGCCGGAATAATACAGATAATGGCAGGCCTTTTAAAACTTGGAAAATTCATGAGACTCGTTCCAACTCCTGCCATATTAGGTTTCATGAATGGTATTGGAATTTTGATATTTATGGCCCAGGTAAACCAGTTTAAAGACGGCTTAGGCAATTGGTTAACAGGAATGCCGTTACTTTTATATTTTAGTTTAGTGATACTTACTATTGCTATTATCGTGTTTCTGCCAAAATTGACCAAAGCAATTCCAGCATCATTAGTTGCAATATTAACTGTTTTTGCTGTTACGTATTTTTTAGGAATTGAGACAAAAACAGTAGGTAATATTGCTGGAGGGTTCCCTAAAATTTATCTGCCAAATGTTCCTTTTACGTTTGAAACTTTACAAGTTATTTTCCCATATGCGGTAATTTTTGCTGGAGTGGGATTAATTCAGAGCTTACTTTCATTAAATATCTTAGACGAAATCACACAAACAAAAGGGAACACGAATAAAGAAGCATTAGCTCAAGGAACTGGTAATATCATTGCTGGCCTTATCTCAGCAATGGGTGGTGCTGGCATGTTGGGGCAAAGTTTAATTAATATAAATAGTGGGGCTAGAGCAAGACTTTCTGGAATAGTTGGCGCATCTATGCTTTTAGTATTTGTTATGTTTGGTAGCGCATTCATTAGCATTATTCCAATGGCTGCACTTACAGGAGTAATGATAATGGTTGCTTACGGGACTTTTAAATGGGCAACTTTAAGGATTGTAAATAAAATGCCTAAACAAGACATATTTATTGGAGTTACGGTTACGCTAATCACTGTTGTAATGAAAAATTTAGCATTTGCAGTTATAGTTGGAGTAATAATCTCAGCACTAGTTTTTGCATGGGAAAGTGCAAAACGTATTCGTGCTAGAAAATTCATTGATGACAATGGCATAAAGCATTATGAAATTTTTGGTCCATTATTTTTTGGATCTACAACTGCATTCTCTGATAAATTTGATATCATTAATGATCCGAATGAAGTAATTATTGACTTTAAAGAAAGTAGAATTAGCGACATGAGTGCTATTGATGCATTAAATAAATTAACAGAGCGTTATTTGAAAATGGGCAAGACTGTTCATCTTAGGCATTTAAGCGAGGATTGTCGTCAGTTACTTAAAAATGCGGATGAAATAATTGAAGTAAATATTATAGAAGACCCAAGCTATAAAGTTGCTGTTGATTAGATATTGCAATTCTAATAGAAGTAAGTCTTAAATTGTGGCTCGTCTTTGGGTTGAGCTTATAAAAAATAAAAATAAATTGTTATAAATCAATAAGATAGAAATATAAGGTAGGCCCCAGCGGGATCACAAACAAGCTAGCAAAAAGCACTAAAAACTCCGAAATCGTCAAGAAATCGGAGTTTTTTTATCCCCTTTTGGGCACGATTTTG
Organism: uncultured Sediminibacterium sp.; assembly: GCA_964560215.1. Classification (GTDB taxonomy): domain Bacteria; phylum Bacteroidota; class Bacteroidia; order Chitinophagales; family Chitinophagaceae; genus Sediminibacterium. The sequence goes on from CAZLKW010000026.1 coordinate 20,659, forward strand.
TAGTCTTTTGTATTGTTTTGTGTGGCTCGGTTTAAATCAAGTTACAATCCGTACAAATCTTTACTTAGATTAAAATTATTTAAAACCTCCGAAGCTGTAAGGCCTTTATTATAAAGTCTCACTTTGCCAATTTGTCCCTTATAATACTGCGAATATTCCCCTCCATTATAGGACCCAATAAATAAATTGGTAGTGTTGTTTCGAATTCCTCCCGATATACTAATGGCTTTGGATTGCTTTAATACCCCGTTAGAATATGTATGTAACATACTATTTGTTCTGTCCCATACATATACCATATGAACCCAAGTATTTAAACTAATCGCATAATTGTCACTTGTAAATGCAGTAGTGCCATTGCTAAAATCTGCTCTTATGTTACCGTTTAATTGACGCATGGCATAAGATATAATGGAAGAGGTTCCTCCGTTTCCAAATTTGCCTAAAACGGTTTGAGTACTTGAAGTAAATTGAGTGGGTTTAAACCAGGCCTCCATTGTCCAATTCCCTGTCCCAGGTTCCAATAAAGCATTGTCTGGTATACTAACTTGTGAACTGCTACCATTATACGTAAAAGCAGGATTGCTGAAAGTAATATTACTCATCGTTCCTGTCAACCCATTGTCTGTTAAATCAAATAAGCTTATTCCACTTCCAGGATAACTTTTTGTCATACTTGGATCATAATGTAAAACTAAATTATCTTGAAGACTATATCTTCTTATAGTATTATTGTAATTCTGTAAAATTTCAGCATCGGTCAATGCTTTATTGTAAATTGATGTAGTAGCTATTTTACCTTGCCAATATTTTCCATCATGCGAAGTACTTGACCCAGCTTCAACCCCTAAAAATATACTATTGGAAGCATATGATATTGTTTTATTGGCGCTTCCATAATCATCTGTACTAACCAATAATCCATCAATGTATAACCTCGCATACCTTCCATCAAAAGTAGTTACAAAATGATGCCAGCCTGAAAAATTACTAACAGATGCAGAAGTAATTAAATATTTTCCACCAGCATATATGTAAGAACGAAATGATCCATTCCAAATATAACTCCCATATCCACCTGTTGAAGTACAGGAGATTGAGGTTTTGTAGCTAGTTGATGTACCCGCATTCCAATCATCTGCATTTAACCACTGCTCAATTGATATGGCTGTTGTAGGCTTAATTATACTGGTATGCGCTCTTGATGCATATTGACTAGTCCCGTTGAAAGTAAAAAAACCAGAGGGATCATAAGTTGGTGTACCAACTAAATTAAAATTCATCGCATTAGTCGTCATGTCTTTAAAAGTAGTTCCACTTCCTTCATATGAATTAATATTTGCCGGATCTAAACGAAGGACTAAGCCATCAGAAACAAGGTTATTGGGTTTCACGAGTGCCCCTAGTCGCATCGTTATGTGATTAGTCCACGTAACCGGAATTACTTTTACCGCTTTAGCAAAAACACTTGTTGGAAAAAGGACTCTTGCATCATCAGTAATTGTGGTACTCAAAGGCTGATCACTTAAGACTCGCGTCCACGGAGCAGTGCCGGTCAAGCTCGTTTCCACATGAACCTTTGTTACAAACTGACCTCCTGAACTAGCTCTAGGCTGAATGACCGCCCCATTAATAGAAGCGGGCTCATCATAATTTAATGTGATAAACTGGTTTGCATCAAGCTTTTGTGCGGCCCAGCCTAGAGTTGAATTCAACCAGGGAGTGTAATGAGGTGCCGAAAATGCATCCGATGCTCCTGTACTTCCAGTTGAATTATTCCAAGCACTTGAAATGCTCCAATAGGCAGGATTTGTATTCGTTGATGGGCTATGTATGGTGTAATCAAACTCCGATTTTCTAGTTATGTATTCTTGTAAAATATCGTTATCGGTTAAGGGCAATTGATGTAATTTAAATTGGGCCAAATGAAAATTTCCATAAGCCGTCGTTCCCATATTAGTTGCCTCTGTAGCTCCGATCGCATAGTTTTGACTTGCAGACGGCGCCTCTCTAGCATAAGTTTGAGTGCCTTGCAAAACCCCGTTTAAATACCCTTTTACAGAGGATCCATCGTAAACCATGGCGACATGATACCACTGGTTTAGCGTAAGTAAACTAGATGTAACATAGGTTGAGCCTGGCCAAACCCTATATTTTACAAACCCATTTACAATTTCAATATTGGATGCATGCCAGCCAGAACTGGGAGTTTGAGAATCCAACTCACTTAATACAACTCCATTCAAATTTGTAGGATAAATCCAAAAACTAACGGTAAAGCTATTTTGAACACTTGTATTAATAGGTTTAAAATAGGTTTTAAGATTTGGTGTAACGACGTATTGATTCGTCCCATTAAGCGATATAAATCCTAAAGAGTTAAAAAAAATAGGGCTATTTACGATGGTTGCATTTCCAGAAGCCGTTCCAGCAATATTGGTCAAGTTGGTTGCTCCGCGCGTAAAACTGGATGATTTAGAAAAATCATAATTCACCACTAAATTATTCTTTGGCAAAAAAGAGAGCTGAACAGGCAATCCTATTTGTGCGAAACTAAATAGGGATAAAAAAAAGAATGAACAAAAAGTAATACACTGTTTCATAATTAATTACTCATTTCTCCTGTAACAATAATACTGTTACTCCCTAAATGAAGTATACTGATCACCGAATACTGACTTGCTGATTTGGTAAATCCCCCTCTATTTAAATAAGTACCTGAAAAAGTAATTTGACCCGCTCCCATTTGTACGACGGTACAATTAAATCCAGTAGGCAAACCAGTAGGTATAGTAACGGTAATAGCAGAAGCAGTAGTGGATTGAATTACTTTACCATTGTCTGATGATGTAATTGAATAGTTGGCAGCTATTGAAGCCACATTTGCAGCGAAACCTGACAAGGAAGAAGTACTAGAATTACCCCCCGTTAATGTGCCCGTGGTTGAAATATTACCAGCCGTATAGGCAATGTCATTTCCAGTTCTAATCCAATTACTATTAATCCTCGTCCACGAAACAGTAGTCGTTGTGCTTGTGTTCACGTAAAAACCAACTAAATCATCTGTCTGATAAACCATCAATCCATTAGCGGAGGTAGAAAGTGTGATTGCCTCTCTTTGAGCCTTTGTCATTCTGGGAATTAACAAACCTTTATCTGTTGAAGAAATTTCGAGTTTCGCAGCGGCATTGGGCGT
>CAZLKW010000027.1:0-16319 GCA_964560215.1 uncultured Sediminibacterium sp.
ACTTTACGCCATAATCTTGAGGTCTCTAATACATTGGCTTTATCTACTAATGTTAAATGCTTATTTCTTTTTTGTGCATATTGAAATGCTAAATGTGCTACACGCTCAATCTCCATCACACTATAAGAACAATCGTCTCTTGCAATAGTGCCATCTTCACTCAATGATTTAGCACCAAAATAAATACCACCTGTTAATTCTCTAAAAATAACAAAGTCCACATTTTCTAATTGCTTTGCTTTTAATGGAGACAAGTGTTGTAAAGAGGAATAGGTTTTTACTGGACGAATATTCGCGAACAATTGTAGTTCCTTACGCAGCTTTAACAAGCCTTGCTCTGGTCTTACTTTTGCAGTTGGATCGTTGTCATATTTTGGATCACCAATGGCACCAAATAAAATACCATCACTATTTTTACAAATAGCAATTGTTTCGTCTGGCAAAGGATTGCCCGTTTCGTCAATGGCCACCGCACCCATCAATGCATACTCATAAGTAAAGCTATGACCATATTGCTTGGCAATCATGTTTAACACTTTGATAGACTGTTGTGTTACTTCTGGACCAATGCCATCCCCTAATATCACCGCGATTTTCTTTTCCATAAATTTTATATTCGTTATGAACCCTTTTATTTTTTAACTATTTGAATTTACACTTTTCATTTAGTTGTTATTTTTTGCTTCAAATGCTGCAATCTCTTCTCTCATGCTTAATAAATAATCAATATCATCATACCCATTTAGCAAACATGTTTTTTTATAAGCGTTGATTTCAAATGTTTCAGTTGCACCAGTAGAATCAATCTTGATTGTTTGTGCAGCTAAATCAATAGACAATGTTGACGCTGGACCCTCTGCAAAAATTTGTTGTAAGAATGCATCTGTTACCGTTACAGGTAATACGCCATTGTTTAACGCATTGTTCTTAAAGATGTCTGCGAAAAAACTAGATACCACTACTTTAAAGCCATAATCCAAAATAGACCATGCCGCATGCTCTCTTGAAGAGCCACAACCAAAATTCTTTGCGGCAACTAATATCTCACCACTATATTCTTTTTGATTCAAAACAAAATCAGCTTTTGGTTTTGTTTCATCGTCATTTTCATATCTCCAGTCTCTGAATAAGTTTTTACCAAATCCTTCCTTTGTCGTTGCCTTTAAAAAACGCGCAGGAATAATCTGATCGGTATCCACATTCTCTATTCTCAATGGAATAAACTTGCTTGTTATTTTTTGTAATGATTGCATATACGAATGATTAAGTAGTTCGTTGTGTAACTGCTTTAATTAATTTAATAAGGTTCTGATGTCTGTGATTTTTCCAGTTAACAATGCAGCTGCTGCAGTAAGCGGACTTACCAACATGGTTCTTGCTCCAGCACCTTGACGTCCTTCGAAGTTTCTGTTACTTGTACTTACACAGTATTCGCCTGCTGGTATTTTATCTTCGTTCATACCCAAACAAGCGCTACAGCCTGCTTGTCTGATCTCGATACCAGCTGCTTCAAATATTTTATCTAATCCTTCTTTCTTTATTTGTTTTGCCACTTCCTGTGAACCTGGCACAATCAATGTTTTTACATTCGGGTCTTTTTGTTTGCCTTGAATGATACTTGCGACCAATCTAAAATCTTCGATTCTTGAATTAGTGCAAGATCCAATAAATACATTTTGTATTGGCATACCAATTAATTGTTGACCTGCTGTTAATCCCATGTATTTTAAAGCCTTCTCATAGTTTTGCTTTTCTGTTGCATCTGTAAAACTTTCACTTGTTGGAAGTGTGCCTGTTACAGATAAACCCATGCCAGGATTCGTTCCATAAGTAATCATTGGTTCAATGTCCGCTGCATCAATATTGATTTCCATATCAAATTTTGCATCCGCATCACTATACAATGTTTTCCATTCTGCTAATTTTGCATCCCAATCTTCTCCCTTTGGTGCAAACATTCTTCCTTGGATATAATCAAAAGTAGTTTGGTCTGGCGCAATCAATCCACCGCGCGCACCCATCTCGATACTCATATTACATATAGTCATTCTTGCTTCCATGCTCAATGCACGAATCGCAGAGCCTGCATATTCAACAAAATAGCCTGTTGCACCACTTGCAGATATTTTTGCAATGATGTATAAAATAATATCTTTTGAAACCACGCCCTTATTCAACACACCATCAATATTAATGCGCATTGATTTTGGCTTAGTTTGCATAATACATTGTGAAGCAAAAACCATTTCTACTTCACTCGTCCCAATACCAAAAGCTACCGAACCAAATGCACCATGTGTAGATGTATGACTATCTCCACATACTATTGTCATACCTGGTTGTGTAATCCCTAACTCAGGTCCAATCACATGCACGATACCTTGGTGCTCATGACCTAATCCATATAATGTTACACCATGCTTTTTACAATTATCAATTAGGGTATCTACCTGAAATCTTGATAACTGATCTGCGATTGGCAAGTGCTGATTTATGGTTGGTACATTATGATCTGCTGTTGCTACAATCTGATTGGGTCTAAATAATTTTGCACCTCTTTTTTCAATACCACTAAACGCTTGGGGGCTCGTTACCTCATGAATAAAATGCTTATCGATATACAATACCGATGGACCATCTTCAATCTGCTTGACCACATGCTTGTCCCAAATTTTTCCGAATAATGAATTTCCCATAGTTCGATTTTTATTTGACTTGATCTCTTTGAATTGTATAATTATTTATTGTAGGCTGCTGCCATTTCTTGTAAATCCGATTCTAATACTTCTTTCTTTTTATCTGCCACTTCCACAAACATCGCATACAATACATCGATATCGTTTCTTGTATATTCAAATCCTAGTTTGTGCAAACGGTGTGCTAGCGCAGATCTTCCGCTTCTTGCCGTCAATACAATCTTACTATCTTCGGCACCTACTTCTGCAGGATTGATGATTTCATAAGTTTGTGCTTCTTTCAAAAATCCATCCTGGTGGATACCTGATGAATGTGAAAATGCATTCGCACCCACAATCGCTTTATTCGGTTGTACTGCCATACGCATCACATCGGAAACTTCACGACTGATTGGATTTAATAATTTTGAATTGATATTGGTATAGAATCCTAAATCCTTATGTTGATTTAAAATCATCACTACTTCTTCTAATGCAGTATTACCTGCACGCTCTCCTAAACCATTGATCGTACATTCAATTTGTCTTGCACCACCTAATACACCAGCAATAGAGTTGGCAGTTGCCAATCCTAAATCATTATGGCAATGACAAGACAAAACTGCTTTGTCTATGTTTGGAACATTGTTCCATAAATAAGCCATCTTCTCTTGGTACTGATGTGGTAAACAATATCCTGTTGTATCTGGTATATTTAAAGTCGTAGCACCTGCTTTCACAACCGCTTCAATCACTCTTGCTAAATATTCATTGTCCGTTCTTCCTGCATCCTCTGCATAAAACTCTACATCGTCTGTAAAATTTCTTGCCGTTTTCACCGCTTGAACTGCGCGTTCAATGATCTCCTCTCTGGTGCTATTAAATTTGTATTTGATATGCAAATCAGAAGTGCCGATACCCGTGTGGATTCTAAAACGTGCTGCTGGCTTCAATGCTTCTGCAGCTACTTCGATGTCTTTTTGCACCGCTCTTGATAAACCACAAACAACCGTATTTTTTAAGGTCTTCGCTATTTGGTTTACGGAGTCAAAATCACCTGGGCTTGAAATCGGAAAACCGGCTTCCAATATATCCACTCCTAGCTCTTCTAGCTTTACCGCTAGGGCTAATTTCTCCTTGGTGTTTAATTTACAACCTGGAACCTGTTCCCCGTCTCTTAGGGTGGTGTCGAATATGTAGACTTTTTCGCTCATCTAATTGATTTTGAATATATTATAGATACAAAACGGGCCTGAAGCCCGTTTATTGTTCAAATTTATCGATTCCGACTGGGTGTTTTTGATCATTTTTATGCCTATTTTACACTGTGTAAGCCCTCTATTATTTGGATAATAGATTGATTTTCAATAAATTGAAACAAATTCAGTTACGATGCCCAACCTGAGTACGGATGCGCTATTTATTTTGTTAAAATCCCTGGAAAGGGCCGAAAAACGCAATTTCAAATTGTACGTTACCCGTAATTCTGCGTCTACTGACTTAAAAATTATCCAGCTTTTTGATGCTTTGGACAAAATGAAGGAATATGACGAGGAAGAATTACTCCGTAAAAACGAGTCCATTCAGAAGCAACAGCTCTCCAACTTGAAGGCACATTTATACGATCAGATTTTAGCCAGCCTCCGTGTTTTGAAGCAACACGAGAATATCGACTTGCAGATTCATGAGCAATTGGACCATGCTAAAATTTTATACAACAAGGGACTCTTTTTACAGAGTCTCCGTTTGCTTGATAAAATAAAGACACTTACAAAACAAAATAACCAGGTTACTTATTTGTTGCAAGTTTTGTTTTTGGAAAAAAAGATTGAGTCATTGCATATCACGCGTAGTATGCAAGATCGTGCAAAACAATTGAGTGATGAAATTGATGAAGTGAATCAACGACTAGATATCATTGCAAAAGCATCTAATCTTTCTTTACAACTTTATGGCTGGTATATTCAACATGGCCATGCACGTAACGACGAAGATCGTGCAACATTAGATGCCATGATGCAACATCCAGTATTAGAAGAAATTGAATCTAGTGCTGGATTTTATGAACAGATGTACCTCTACCAATGTAAATGTTGGTATGGGTTTATCAACCAGGATTTTTTATTACACTACCGCTATAGTCAAAAGTGGGTTGACTTATACGACGCGAACGAGGGCATGAAAACCATTGAGACCGCGCAATACATCAAAGCCTTACATAATTTAATTAGCGCTCATTTTGATTTAAGAAATGTTCAAAAATTTAAAGATACAATTGCTGTTTTAGAAAAGTTTAGCGAAGAACCCATCGTGTTGAATAATAAAAACAATCAAATTCAATGCTTCGTCTATACTTATATTGCTAAAATTAATCAGCACTTTTTAGAAGGTAGTTTTAGTGAAGGACTAAATATGATTCCGAAAATGGAGGAGCAATTAAAAGAGATTGAACCTTTTATTGATAGTCATCGTGTATTGGTGTTTTACTATAAAATTGCTTGCTTGTATTTTGGTGCAGGGGCATTTGATAAAGCAATTGATTATTTAAATAAGATTATTAATTGGAAATTAAACCTCCGTGACGACTTACAATGTTATGCGCGATTATTACACTTAATTGCGCACTTTGAATTAGGGAATATGGAAGTGGTCAATTACTTGTCTAAATCAGTGTATCGATTTATGGGTAAGATGGATAACTTAAGTACGGTAGAAGAAGTGTTGTTTAATTTCTTAAAGAAGTCGATTCAAAAGTACGGCCGTGCTGGCGTTGCGGGCATGAACAAAGAAGACCTAAAATTAGCCTTTGAGGATTTAGTACAAATATTACGTCCACTTGAACAGAATAAATTAGAGAGTCGCGCCTTTATGTATCTTGATATCATCTCTTGGTTAGAGAGTCGTATTCAGGAGAAAGATGTTCAAACTATTATTAAGGAAAAATCCCTTACTTTTTAATTTGATGGCTGATCAAATCGAATGCCTGTCCTGATGAAAGCATTTTAAATGGTCTAAGCACTTTACCCCATGTGGCTTTTTGATTCGCCCAATCTTTTGGATCGTAAACCATCACATAGGAGTTCCCCCATACTTTAAACTGATTGCCTTCTACAATAATTGCGGTGGACTCATCTATTGCAACACCTAAATGTGTTGGGTGATTTTCAATCACAGGAATTAAATCAAACTGTCTATTACGCACCAATACATGCTGATCGATATCTACATTTTGAATAAATGAAAACGCAGGTTGAAAGGGATAATTTTTTGTAAGGTCTTTTCTTGCATCACCACCCACTAGCAATGCACCCATAATCGTTGCACCTGCAGATGTACCCATTATTACGCCACCTCTATCTAACAAAGCCAACATCTCTTTATACAATTGTGTACCACCATAGGCTGCAGCAATCAAGTCCTGATCTCCGCCTCCAAAAAAGATACCCTTTGCATTTCTTAATAATTCAATGTTCTTGGAATCGTCTGCTTTTACTTTATCTCTTGTATGAATCGTCGATAAATTTGTAAAACCTCTGGAAGTGAATTTTACCAAATGTCCGCCTTCTTGAATATATTGCTCGTCTGTAGTTGCTGTTGGGATATACACAACTGGCTGGTCTTTGCCACCACAATGTTGTGCAAAGAATTCAAATAATGAATCCGGCATTGAACCGCCACCAACTATGATTAATTTTCCTTTATAATTAAAATAAGGATTCGTTGAAGCTGCATTCGTCGGAACTGAATTTAAATTAAATCCCTTTTCAGAAGCTGCAGCAGTCTTTGGTTGTGCATATGTTTGAAAAATAAAAACGCAAATAAAAGTAATTGGCAGTAATATATTTTTCATTGCATCCACTTTAAGCATACATTTCGTCAATTTCTTTTTCAAAATTAGCTAGGACTTGTTTTCTACGAATACTCAACTTTGGTGTCATCTCCCCTTTATCAATCGTCAACTCTCTTGGTAATAAAGTAAATTTCTTCACTTGCTCTACCTGATTGAATAATTGATTGTATTCTGCAACAACAGCATCAATCGTAGCAATTACCATTGAATTTTGAATCATTGCCTCATTGCTTGTGTATTCTATACCATGTTGTTTTGCCCATTCTTTTAATTTGGCGAAGCTTGGCACAATTAATGCACTTACAAATCTTTTATTGTCGCCTACTAAAACAATTTGTTCTACAAACGGACTTTCCTTCATTTTGTTTTCTATCGGCTGAGGTGCAACATATTTTCCACCACTTGTTTTGAATAACTCTTTTTTACGATCAGTGATTTTCAAATATTTACCATCTTCTAAAACGCCAATATCACCTGTATGCAACCAACCATCTATAATGGTCTCGGCAGTTAATTCTGGTAATTTATAATACCCTTTCATCACACTTGGCCCTGCTACACAGATCTCTCCATCTTCTTCTAACTTTAACTGAACACCCTCAATTGGCAATCCTACTGTTCCAAATTTTGTATCCCCTGGTGTTCTAAAATTAATACTGATAATAGGGCTATTCTCCGTTGGACCATAGCCTTCGTATACTGGTATTTGTGCTGCATTAAATATGCGCAATAATTTTACTTGACAAGCCGCACCTCCGGTAACAATGAACTTGACGTTACCACCTAGTCCTTCTCTCCACTTGCTAAAAATGATTTTATTAGCAAGTTTCAATTGAAATTGATACCAAGCAGATCCTGGATTTAAATTATCATATTTTTCTCCTAATGCAACAGCCCAGAAAAATAATTTTCTTTTGATACCAGTTAATTCTTCACCCTTCATCATGATTTTCTCAAATACCTTTTCCAATAATCTTGGTACTGTTGAGAATCCATCTGGCGCAACCTCTTTTAAATTATCTCCAATAGTATCCATTGATTCTGCATAGAAGATACTCATGCCACTATACATATATATATAAGAAGCCACTTTTTCGAAAATATGATTCAATGGCAAAAAGCTTAACACTTTTTGTGTTGGTGCATCTGGGAAAGGGAAACTCTTTTTACCTGATTGTAAATTGAAATATATATTATGATGCGTTAACATCACACCCTTGGGTGTACCTGTTGTTCCAGAAGTATAAATAAAAGTAGCAACCTGTTCTACTGGAATTGTTTTTTTAATCACATCCACTTGTTGCAACAAATCGGCGTCTGTTAAACACAATTCTGACCAATGTTTTGCACCAGGAATTTTATCAAATGTATAGACCTCTTTTAAGCAAGGCACTTTGTCTTTGACAGACATGACTTTATTGTACAATTCTTGATTGCTTGCAAACATATATTTAACAGATGCATCATTCAAGATAAAAGTTAATTCTAAAGGATTGGTTGTTGGATACACTGGTACCCAAATAACACCAATTTGTTGTGTGGCCATATCTGCCATCAACCATTCTGGTCTGTTACTACTAATGATCGCAATCTTGTCTGAACCCTCTGGCGTAAAATCATTACCAGACAAGCCAAGGCTTAACAAACCGGCACTTAGCGAATTCACTGTTGATGCAACTTCGGCAGTTGAGTAGTGTCTCCATGCACCATTTTCTTTTCCGGCTAACATCACGTCCTGCGGAAAATTATTTAATTGATGTTCGATACAATCAAAGAGTCTTTTTGATTCCATATAGCAAGCAAATTATGTAACAAAATACAAAAAAAACCAGTCTTTCGACTGGTTTTAGATAAGAAATATTGTTTTTAGAAAACTAGAATTTTATCCACTCCGTTTTTCTTACTAATCATTAGAATCGTAAATCAAATGCGTCAATAAACCATCTCTTAATTTTGGTTCAAACCAAGTGCTTTTTGGCGGCATCACTTCGCCTGCATCAGCAATATTAAATAATTGATCGATCGTTACTGGATACAAACTGATAGCCAATGCCATTTCACCGCTATCTACTCTAGCTTCTAGCGCTTCTAAGCCTCTTATCCCTCCAACGAAATCAATTCTTTTATCTACTCTTTGGTCTTTGATGCCTAATAATTTGTCTAAGATATTGTTAGATAAGATCGTTACATCTAAAACACCAATTGGATCTGCATCATTATACGTACCTGGTTTTGCAGTCAAAGCATACCATTGTTTATTTAGGTATAATCCAAAACGATGCAAGGCATCTGGCTTATAAGCTGCATCCACTGTTTGAACATCAAAATCTTGTTCCAAAGCAGTTAAAAATGCGGCAGCTTCATGTCCATTTAAATCTTTCACCACTCTATTATAATCCATAATCGCTAATTGATTAGATGGAAATAAGGTTGTTAAGAAATAATCGGCATTGGTGTTTTCTTTTCCAATCGCAGTGCGCACTTTAGCAGCTGATGCCGCGCGGTGATGCCCGTCTGCAATATAGGTACAAGGCACTTCGGTCTCAAATAAATGGGTGATTTGAGCAATCGTATCCGTATCGCTAACAGCCCAAACCGTATGCTGAACGCCATCTTCTGCTGTAAAATCATACACCGCATTCTTCGTAGTTTTCCACTTATCAATTAAGGTGTCAATTGCTGCTTGATTGCGATAAGCTAGGAATACATTTCCTGTTTGAGCCCCAGTGGTTTTGATATGATTGATTCTATCTTGTTCTTTTTCTGGACGTGTAAACTCATGTTTTTTGATGATGCCATTTTCATAATCATCTACACTGCTAACACATACCAAACCGGTTTGTGCGCGACCATCCATGATTAATTGATAGATATAATAACAAGGTTTTGATTCTTTAAACAACACATCTCTTTGCATGAATGCATTTAGATTCTCTAATGCAATATCATACACTTGTTGACTATGTATGTCTACCGATTCTGGTAAATCAATTTCACTCTTGGTGATATGTAAAAATGAAAATGCGTTTCCTACCGCTTCTGCTTTTGCTTCTGCACTATTTAAAACATCGTAAGGTTTACTTGCAACTTGCTTCGCTAATTGTGCTTGCGGACGCAATGCTTCAAAGGGACTAATTTTTGCCATGAGGGCAAATATCGTTCATTTTATCGAATATAATCGACTTGCAATAAACTGATTCGTTAAAAAAAAATTATTTTTTTTATAGTGTACAAATCTAGGCTAAGAAAAGTTGTTTATTAATTCACAGAAAGCGGCTACACTCTCTATTGGCATTGCATTGTACATGCTTACTCTTATACCACCAACAGTTCTATATCCTTTTACGCCAATCATCCCTTTTTCTTTACACAAAGCTAAAAATGATGCTTCTTTTGTTTGGTCTTTTAAGAAGAATACTGCATTCATGATACTTCTGTCCTCTTTTGCAATTGGACAATAAAAATTTTCCGATGCATCTATTGTATTGTATAATAAATTTGCTTTTGCAGTATTTCTTTTTTCCATCTCCTTCAATCCACCTTCTTTTTCAATCCATCTCAAGGTTAACAAGCTTACATAAATAGAAAATACTGGTGGTGTATTTAATAATGAACCTGCTTCAATATGTTTTGTATAATCTAGAATCGCAGGAATTTTTCTGTTCGTTTTTCCTAAGATAGATTTTTTTACCACGACCAATGTCACGCCTGCTGCACCCATATTTTTTTGTGCACCTGCATAGATTAAATCGAATTGATGAAATGGAGTAGGTCTGCAAAAAATATCTGAACTCATATCTCCAACCAAAGGCACATTAACCTCCGGGTATTCATGCCACTGTGTTCCCTCCACCGTATTATTAGTGGTTAGGTGCAAATAGCTTGTATTTGCAGGTAAATCAAGGGTTTTATGGATCAATGTGTGCTTCTCTGCACTCGTATCTGATACCACATTTACGGGTCCAAATAACTGCGCTTCCTTCACTGCTTTATGTCCCCATACGCCATTATCACAAATTGCTGCCAAGCCATTTTCGTCTAGTAAATTCATAGGCACTTGCATAAACTGCATCGTTGCACCTCCTTGTAAAAAAAGCACTTCATAGGCATCTCCAATCTCCATCAATCTTTTTACAATTTGTTTTGCCTCTTCTACTACCGCAACAAAATGTTCTGTTCGATGTCCAATCTCTAATAAAGACAATCCTGTTCCGTTAAAATTATGAATAGCAGCTGCTGCTTGATCTAAAACTTCTTTAGGTAAAATTGATGGGCCAGAATTGAAATTATGTAATTGCATGTAAAATTTTTAAAAAGCAAAAGCTTAAAACTGTTATTAAAAAATGATTAAATGTTCGCCAATGGTTCTTCCTCCTCGGCGTCTTCCATTGTTGTCACTCCTCCAGAAACCACGTACTTCATGGCTTCTGAGGCACTAATACCTTTTGGTAATTTTTTAATTCTTGTTGGAGACACAATATAAGTGATACCAGAAATTGCATAAGAATGAGGAACGTATACCGTCACAAAATCTGCTAATCCAAAATGTGCACTATCTATTTGTGTAATAAATCCAATTCGCCATACATCGGTTGCATCTACATTTACCAAAACTGGTTCATCAAATTTTTTCTTATTACCCGCAAATGCTTCTAAGAAATCTTTAACCGAAGAATAGATAATTTTTATACCCGGTGTTTTCTCTAATACTTTATCAAATACAGAAACCAATCTTTCTACAAAAAATAAAGACGACAACCAACCTACTATTAAAACTAAAGTAATGGCAACTATAAATCCTAAGCCTGTTACTTTTGGAATTTGTCCATTCACCGCCGCAAACTTTACCGGGAATAAAACATTTAATAGATTAGGTAAGAAATTGTCTACCCAGGTAAATAAACTCACCACCACCCAAACGGTCACCCCGATTGGTGCCAAGACCACGACCCCCTGAAAGAACAATTGAGCCAAAAAGGCCAAAACCTGTTTTCTCTTTAATTTTTGGCTTAAACTGGGCATTTTTTACTGATTTAGCCTCAAATTTCACACAATTTTGCCATTTATCACAAATTAATAAATTATTCATCTTGGAAACTTTGTAAACGTTTAAAGTTTCCGTAGTTTTGCGGCCTCAATTAAAGCTATGGAAGACAGGATATTATTAAAAGCAAGGGACTTAATGTTCCAAACCGGCATAAGGCAGGTCACCATGGACGATTTGGCTACCCAATTAGGGATCAGCAAAAAGACCATTTACCAATATTATAAGGATAAGGATGATTTGGTTAAGGCGGTGGTGAACTTTGAACTTAAAAGTCATGAGCAGTTATGCCTTCATTGTGAAGCTAAAGCAGACAATGCGGTGCATGAAATGTTTTTGGTGATGGAGACAATGAAAGAAATGACCAAGACCATGAACCCTGGCAGTATGATGGAACTAGAGAAATATTTTCCTTCTGCCTTTGACATTATTAAGAACCACAAAGAATGTTTCTTTCTTTCCTTGATCAAACAAAATTTAATCAAAGGAATGGAACAAGGGTTTTACAGAAGTGACCTTGATGTAGAAATCGTATCAAGATACAGATTAGAAACCATCTTTATTCCTTTTAACCTAAATGCATTTCCATTATCAAAATTTGATCCAATTAAAGTGCATTCACAACTGATGGAACATTTTGTATACGGTCTGATGACAGAAAAAGGGTATGAAATCATGCAAGCATACAATCAGACACATTTATAATTTAAAATCAATTTCCAAATTAAGTAAACAAGCAATCTATATATATAAATGAAAAAAATCATCCTCATTCTAATCCTGTTTATTGTTACTGCAGCACAAGCGCAAGAGCAAAAAATAGTGCATGCATTTTCTCTGGCCGACGCCGTGAGTTATGCTCAAAAAAATAATGTCCAAGTAAAGAATGCTTTGCTAGATATTGATGCCCAAATTCAAACCAATAGAGAAATCGCTTCTGCAGCATTACCATCAGTTAATAGTAGTGTTGGCGGAACAGATTTCTTAACAATCCCTACCTCTTTATTGCCTGGTCAGATTTTTGGTGGCGCACCTGGAACCTTTATTCCAGTTCAGTTTGGTACCAAGTTCAATGCAAACTATGGCGTAAATTTTAATCAAATTTTATTTGATGGTCAAGTATTCATTGCACTACAAGCAAGAGCGACTTCTTTGGAATGGAAAAGAAAGAATGCAGCATTGACTGAAGAAAACATCAAAGCAAATATTTACAAAATTTACTATCAGCTTTCTGCAAGTAAAACACAGTTAAATATTTTGGACGCTAACATTGAACGTTTACAAAAATTAGCAAATGATGCTGCTGCAATGTATAAGAATGGATTTGCAGAAAAATTAGACGTTGATAAAGTGAATGTGCAACTTAACAATTTGCAAACAGAGAAATTGAAAGCAAACAACAGTGTAACCATTGGCTTTATGGGTTTAAAGATGTTAATGGGCATGCCGGTCAAAGATAGCCTTGTATTGACTGATGTTATTAATGAGTCTAATTTAAGTTCAGATGTATTGTTTGAAAATGATTTTCAATACACTATTCGAAAAGACTATCAGTACCTATCTACTGTAAAAAAATTAAGTGAGTATAATATTAAGCGTTATCAATTAAGTTACTTACCTACCATCACCATGAATGGTGCTTATACCAAAAATGCACAAAGAACGAAGTTTGACTTTTTTGAAAAAAATGGTAATTGGTTTGAAACTGCATTAATAGGTTTAAACATCAACCTTCCTTTATTCAATGGTGGCGCTACTGTAGCTAAAATCAAAAAGGCGAAAATTGAATTACAACAGGTAGAAAATCAAATGTCTACGCTTAAGAATAATATTGACAATGAGTTAAGTCAAGCTAAGTTGAACTATATGTCTTCGGTTGCTACGGTAGAGTTTCAAAAAAAGAACATGCAATTAGCAGAAAACGTATTTAGCCAAACTAAAAAGAAGTTTGAAGCTGGGGCAGGGTCTAATACAGAAATCTCTGCAGCTCAAGCCGATTTAGTGGCAGCACAAAATAATTTTATGAATGCACTTTATACAGCTTTAATTGCTAAAGTAGATTTATTAAAAGCAAGCGGTAAATTATAATATACAATCAATACAACAATCAAATTAAAATAGATACAATGAAATCGATAGCAACATTTTTAACCCTTAGCTTAGTAGTTTTTGCAACTGCATGTGGTGGTGGGGACAATAGCATTGAAGGAAAACAAAAAACTTTAGCTGGTTTAAAGAAACAAGCACTTGACTTAAATGCTCAAATCGTCGCATTAGAAAAAGATTTAGAAAAAGCGGGTGGGGCAGCTGCAGCTAAGGCAATCTTAGTAGCAACAGATACTATCCAAACGGAGACTTTCACACACTATATCGAATTACAAGGTAAGGTGGAGTCTGAAAGCGTTTCTTATATCACACCGCGCGCGGGTGGTGGTCAAGTTAGAGCGATCTATGTAAAAAGAGGAGATAATGTAAGAAAGGGTCAATTGTTATTACAGTTAGATAACACTTTAATTAAGCAAAGTGCTGCTGCTGCTGCTCAAAACATTGAGACTTTAAAATCTCAAGCTGCTTTAGCTAAGTCTGTGTACGAAAAACAAAAAAACCTTTGGGAACAAAACATTGGAAGCGAAATACAATTGATGACTGCAAAAACAAATGCTGATGCTTTAGCTAGTCAATTAAAAGCAGCTCAAGAGCAATTAGGCATGGTACGTGACCAATTAGCATTTACAAGCATCTACAGCGATGTTGACGGTGTAGCGGAAGAAGTAAATGTGAAAGTGGGTGAATTATTTATGGGCCCAGGTCAAATTAAAGTAGTTAACACTTCTAAACTTAAATTAACTGCAGAAGTTCCTGAGAACTATGCAGGCAAGGTGAAAGTAGGTACAGAATTAACATTGACTTTCCCAGATATTCAAAAAACAATTAGCAATAAGATCAATGTTTTAGGGAATGTAATTGATCCTTTAAGCAGAAGCTTCTTTATTGAATCTAAATTGCCAGTAGATAAAAACTTCAGACCAAACTTATTGGCTCAGGTAAAGATTAAAGATTACGAAAAGAAAGATGCAATCAGCATCCCTGTTAACTTATTACAAAACGACGAAAAAGGAAAGTTTGTTTATGTAGCTGCATTAGAAGCAGGCAAAATGATTGCTCGTAAGAAAATGGTTACAACGGGTGAATTCTATGGTAACAATATCGAAGTACTTGGTGGTTTAGCTGCTGGTGAGGTATTGATCACAGAAGGTTATCAATCTATCTACGATGGTCAATTGATCACTACTACCATTAAATAAATTTTAAAAGCACAATCGATCCATATGTCGACACTTAATAATATAAAAGAAAAGTTTAAAGAATTTAAACCTACTTCTTGGAGTATCACCAATAAAACATCTATCTATTTAGTGATGTTGTTTATTAGCCTTGGTGGTATCTACCAATTCTTGACACTTCCTAAAGAACAATTTCCAGAGATTGTGATTCCTACCATGTATGTGCAAACCATCTATGTAGGTAACTCTCCTAAGGATATTGAAAACTTAGTGACGCGTCCTTTAGAAAAACAAATCAAGGCAATTACAGGAGTGAAGATCAATAAATTCACTTCGGTTTCACAACAAGATTTCTCGGCTATTACTGTTGAATTTAATACCAGCGTTAAACCGGATATTGCTTTACAAAAAGTAAAAGATGCGGTGGATAAAGCAAAGGGTGACTTACCGAATGATTTAACCCAAGAACCTAGGGTAATTGAAGTGAACTTTAGTGAGCAGCCAATCATGTATGTAAACATTAGCGGTAATTATAGCTCGGTTCAATTAAAGAAATACGCTGACGATTTAAAAGATAAATTAGAAAACATCACTCAAGTTAACCGTGTTGACTTAGTAGGTGCGCCTGAACGTGAATTTCAAATTAATGTAGACAACTTTAGAATGCAAAGTTCTGGTATCACATTTGATGATATCACTTATGCGATTCAAAGAGAAAACTTAGATTTATCGGGTGGTCTTTTAGAAGTGGGTACCATGCAGCGTAACCTTCAATTAAAAGGGCAGCTTAAAAATGCAAATGACATTGCAAATATCATTGTTCGTAATACAAGCGGTGCGCCAATCTATTTAAAAGATGTCGCAACAATTATAGATACGGTGAAGAAAAACGAAAGCTATGCTCGTTTAGATGGCAAAAACGTTTTGACTTTAAATATCATCAAGCGTAGTGGCGAAAACTTAATTGAAACTTCTGATGCAGTCAAGAAAATTGTTGACGAAGCGAAATTAACAAGTTTACCAAAAGACCTTAATACCGTAATTACAGGTGATCAAAGTATCAAAACAAGATCTTCGTTCACTGAATTAGTGAATTCCATTGTAATTGGATTCGTATTGGTATTGATTGTATTGATGTTCTTTATGGGTGTTACAAACGCCTTCTTTGTGGCCTTATCGGTGCCATTAAGTATGTTCGTGGCATTTGTCTTCTTACCTGCAGGTAACTTATTAATTGGTACAAATATTACTTTGAACTTCATGGTATTGTTTGCCCTCTTATTTGGCTTGGGGATCATTGTAGATGACGCGATTGTTGTTATTGAAAATACACACAGAATATTTGTTCAGGGTAAAGGAAAGTTAACTGCAACCACATCGGCTAAAATGGCCGCGGGTGAGGTATTCATTCCTGTATTAGCAGGTACAGTAACTACTTTGGCGCCTTTCTTCCCATTATTATTCTG
>CAZLKW010000027.1:16329-21700 GCA_964560215.1 uncultured Sediminibacterium sp.
GTAAATTCATGGTATACTTGCCCGCGATGTTGATCTTTACTTTAGCAGCATCTTTAGTCGTTGCGTTTATCATGAATCCAGTTTTCGCTGTTGACTTTATGAACCACGAGGAGCATGATGAGAAGGAACCAAAATCTGCCATCTTCAAGAAAAAGAATTTCTGGATTCCTATTGGATTTGGAGTGGTATTAGATTTAATGGGTGCTACTTTCTTAGGTAACCTAATCATCTTCTTTATGTTATTAGTTTTGGCAAACAGGTATTTCATTGCAGGTGCTATTAAGCATTTCCAAGAAACAACCTTGCCAAACATGATGAATTTATACGAGCGTATTTTAAGAAGATCATTGACTGGATGGAGACCTGTTAAATTGTTATTTGGCACGTTTGGTTTATTGATCTTTTCATTTGTTGTATTTGGAATTAGTGTAGGTACCGGAAGAACAGGTATTGAGTTTTTCCCTCAAGCAGATCCTAATGAATTATATGTTTACCTAAAACTTCCAGTTGGTACAGAAGTAAAACATACAGATTCTATTACGAAAGTATTAGAGACAAAAGTGAATAAGATTTTAGGAACAGATAATGGTAAAAAGAATCCTGTAGTAGAATCTATCATCTCTAATATCGCAGTGGGTGCAGGTGATCCAATGACAGGCGATAGAAGTACAAGATCTGAATTAGGGCGAATTCAAGTGAACTTTGTTGAATTTGAAAAACGTCATGGTGTTTCTACTATGCCATACTTAGATGCAGTGCGCAAGGAGATGAAAGGAATTCCAGGTGCAGAGATTACAGTTACGCAAGAATCTAGTGGCCCGCCAACGGAGCCTCCAGTTAATATTGAAATTCAAGGAGATGACTTTGATAAATTAATCAAAACAGCTGTTGGATTGAAAAACTATTTAGATGCAGCACAGATTCCTGGTATCGAAGAATTAAAGATGGATGTGGATTTACAAAATCCAGAATTGACTTTAACGATTGACAGAGAGCGCGCATTGAGCGAGGGTGTTTCTTCTGCTCAAGTGGGTATGCAAATTCGTACCGCTTTATTTGGTAAAGAAATTTCTAAAATAAAAGATGGCAAGGATGAATATAAAATTCAATTACGCAACCAAGAGATGCAACGTAAAAATTTAGTAGACTTATTAAATATGCGTTTATCTTTCCGTGATATGGCTGCCGGTGGAATGGTAAAAAATATTCCTATTAGCTCATTGGTTAAAGTAGAGCCTACAAGTACTTTGGGTAGTGTAAAAAGAAAGAATCAAAAAAGACAAATTCAATTACGTTCAAATGTATTGATGAACGAAGGATACAATCCTACAGCCGTAAATGCAGTAATTGCTCAGTATATCGAAAACTACAAAGGCATTGCGGATGGAGTAACTGTTCAACAAACAGGAGAGAACGAGCAACAGCTTGAAACAGTGGCATTCTTAGGAAAGGCATTGATCATTGCATTGATGTTGATTTTGTTCACTTTAGTATTGCAGTTTAACTCTATCTCTAAGTCGGTGATCATTTTAACTGAGATCCTTTTTAGTATCATTGGGGTATTATTAGGATTTGCCTTAACAGGTATGAAAGTATCTGGTATCATGACTGGTTTGGGAATTGTAGGATTAGCAGGTATCGTTGTTAAGAATGGTATCCTTGTTATTGAGTTCGCAGACGAATTAAGAAGTCGTGGATACAAAACAAGAGAAGCTGTAATTCAAGCAGGTAAGACAAGAATCATTCCTGTATTGTTAACAGCTCTTGCTGCAATACTTGGTTTCATTCCAATTGCTGTTGGTTTCAATATCAACTTTGTTACTTTATTCAGTGAATTGAATCCACATATCTTCTTTGGTGGTGATAACGTTGCATTCTGGAAGCCTTTGAGCTGGACCATTATATTTGGATTGGCTTTTGCTTTCTTTATGACTTTGTTTATTGTTCCAGCAATGTATTTAATTGCAGAAAGATTACGACGTCCAATGCGTCGTCAATTTGGTGGCAAATGGATTAGCATGTTGGGGATTCCTCCATTGACATTTGTATTCATTCCATTAATGTTTGTAAGTACTTGGATTCACAACAAACAAGTGAAAAGAAGAAATGCTAAAAACAATGCAAACGGAGATAGCACTTTCAATGGATCATGGTTCTAACCGAATTAATTTGATCTCAATAAAAAATGGCGCATCAATGATGCGCCATTTTTATTTTATAGTATCATTTATTAAAAGTTCAATTGATTAGACAAACGCTTTAATTCAATCTCTGCAATCTTTGCACTAAACTTTAAACTTGTTAATCTAAAGCCTGCTGTTTCAAAACTTTGTTGTGCTTGCTTTACGTCTACAATTGTTGCCTGTCCTAATTTGAATTTTTCCATCACCAATGCCAATAAAGCTTCAGACATTTGATAGTTCTCTAATTCAATTGGCGTTTGCTTTAAGCTATTCTGATAATTTTGATAGGTCTTGAACAATTCTGTTGCTAAATCCTGCGCTGTATTGTCGTATTGTAATTTAGCACTTAGCGTGTTGATTTGTGCATTCTTTACTGCACGCTTACTTGCGCTTCCGGCATAAATTGGAATACTCAAATTAAATCCTAAAAAAGGACCATAGCTTTCATTTAATAAGATGAAACCTGCTGTTGATTTATTACTATTATAGTTAAAACCACCATTCGCTCTTAAAGTAGGATAGGTAAGTGCTTTGGTTTCTTTTTCTAAAAACTGATTTACATTAATCAATTGTTGCGCAGACTGTAACAAAGGATGCTCTTTCATTTTAGATTCTACATCTGACAAACTTAATTTTTGATCTACCTGTATGCTATCTGTAAAATTATAATTTGAATTTGCAGGAACCACCATACTATTAAATAAATCTGCCTTCACTTGTTCTAATACCAACAATTGATTTTGCTTTGCTTGTATTAATGCATTCAAGTCTAAACTAGATTGTAATAAATCTGCTTGATTTGCAACACCAATCGCTTGTCTTGTTTTCACAATAGCTACACGCTCTTCTGAAGCCTCTATAGACTTTTCAATTGTTTTTAAAAATGCATTTTGTCTGATTACATTATAATACTGTTGCATTACTGTTGAGCTTGTGTTCAACATTTGTGTTTGTAATGCAGCTTCAGTTTGTTTTTCGATACTTGCTAATCTATCCTTTGTGGCAGCAATTCTATAACCATTGAATAAAATCATCGTTGCTGATAAACCACCATTCAGGGTAGATCCATCTACACCACTTCTTGTCGTATTTCTAGAAGGATCCGGAAAGGTCTGGTTAATCGTTGTTAGGGTATTGTTGTTGTTGCCAGTTGCCGTAACTGTTGGCAAGCCACCTGCTACACCATAATTATTATTGTTCTTTGCAATAGAAACATTGTTTTCGATAAGCTTGATGTCATAACTATTTTGAATAGCGATTGTTACTGCTTCTTTTAAACTTAAATTATTTTGTGCAGTTATTTTTTCTTGCGAAAAAACTAAAGCCAAAACTATGACAATGATTTGTTGTTTTTGCATACTATAAATTTAAACCAGCTAGGCTAAAAACAAGGTTTTCCCTATGTTTTTTACATCAGTGGTATATCATTTGATCTTAATGACTATTTTACCAGCGTGCCTACTGACTCCCCTTGTACAATCTTCATTAAATTACCTGCTTGATTCATATCAAATACAATAATTGGTAATTTGTTCTCCATACATAAAGTGAAAGCGGTCATATCCATCACTTTTAAATTCTTAGAGATACATTCTTGGAAACTAATTGTTTCGAATTTTTTTGCATTTGGATTTTTCTCCGGATCTGCATCGTACACGCCATCTACCCTTGTTCCTTTTAAAATCACATCCGCTTTCATTTCAATCGCTCTCAACGATCCTGCCGTATCTGTTGTAAAATAAGGATTGCCCGTACCTGCACCAAAAATAACCACACGTCCTTTTTCTAAATGTCTTAATGCTTTTCTTCTGATATATGGTTCTGCTACCTGCTCCATGTTGATTGCAGATTGCAATCTTGTGTACACACCAATTTTTTCTAACATCGCTTGTATTGCCATCGCGTTAATCACTGTTGCCAACATCCCCATATAATCACCATGCGCTCTTTCAATACCACTTTCAGCCTCATTCATCCCTCTATAAATATTACCACCACCAATTACAATCGCCACTTCAATACCCAAGTCCACCAATTGCTTGATTTCATTTGCGTATTGTTCTATAATTTTTGGATTAAATGGATCACCATTTCTTTCATTTCCTAATAATGCTTCTCCAGATAATTTTAACAAGACGCGTTTGTACTTAGGCTCCATAGTAGTTGAGATTTATAGTTGCAAGATACAAATTTTGCATAAGGATTAAAAGCTTTTATAACAGGTTATGGTAGGGCACAAAAAAGGGAGGTCGTTGACCTCCCTTTTGATATTCTTTGAAAGCTTAGTTTCTTGGAATCTGAACCATTTGAATCTTTTGGACCAAACAGTGTTGACTTGCAATTTATCCTAAAGCTACGCGCTTAAATTCAGTCACTTTCATATCAGCGCCTACAGACTTGATATGTTCAGCTACTGTCTTTGAACCATCCTTAACGAATGATTGCGCTAATAAAGTATTCTCTTTAAAGAATGCTGCAATCTTGCCTTCAGCAATTTTTGCAATCATTTCTTCTGGCTTACCTGCCATCTTTGGATCTTCTTTCATTGTATCAATGATGATCGCTCTTTCACGTGCCACAGTTTCAGCAGGTACTGATTCTGGATCAACCGCTACTGGGTTCATCGCCGCAATTTGCATTGCAACATCCTTACCCAATTCAGCAGCTTCAGCAGTCAAGCCTACTAATACACCCATTCTGTATGCACCGTGGATATAAGAAGCTACGTAAGCTGCTTCCACTCTTTCGAATTTAGCAACAGCGATTTTTTCACCGATTGCAGCTAGTTTATCATTGATCATATCTGCAACAGTTGTTCCGTTGATAGATACATTGTTTAATTCTTCAGCAGATTTTACATCGTTCGCAACTGCAGCATCAGCAATAGTTTGCGCGAATGCAACGAACTCAGCATTCTTAGAAACGAAATCTGTTTCACAAGAAATACATACTACAAATCCAACTTTTTTATCAGTAGAAGTTTGTGCAATAATTACACCCTCTTTTGCTTCTCTATCGCTACGCTTAGCAGCAACTTTTTGTCCTTGCTTACGTAACCAATCGATCGCAGCTTCAAAATCTCCGTTTGTTTCTGTCAATGCTTTACGGCAATCCATCATACCGGCACCTGTTGCTTGACGTAATTTGTTAATGTCTTGTGCTGTTATAGCGCTCATAAAATTATTTTT
>CAZLKW010000028.1:0-20763 GCA_964560215.1 uncultured Sediminibacterium sp.
CAAATGGACAATGCTTACAGGCTTCCCCACAGCAATAACCTCTTTCTTCGTGATAAGCTGCTGTGAAAACCCATTTACCTTTTGGGTCTATATAATAATGTACGCCTTCAGTCATTCTTTTAAATTAATTTTCTAATCCCTTTCTACTTCTGAGTCCCTTTCTTTAATCCTCTTTTTTCTTCTCTCTAGCCGCTTCTGCTTCCATTCTTTTAAGCTCACCTGCATCCATTGGGATATCTTTGATGGCTTCTTTCAATACTTCATCCAATGCTACTGGTAATTCTTTATCAATATTAAACTGAATATAGTGAATCTTGTTACTCTGTGCGATATCCAATCCTTCGTAATAAGTTTTGATTAAACAACGAGGATCAATTGTCGCTTCTGCGTATAAGTTTTCTGTTTTGTAAATCAAATTTAAACCATACAACTCAATTACTTTCAAGGTGAAATGATAAAGTAGAGGACTATCCGTTTTTAAATGAACAATCCCTGCTTCTAATCCATTATGCCCATCACTACTTTCACTTCTATTGTTTCTGCTTTCTTTACTACTTCCGTCGCCTCCCTTTATAAATTGCTGGTATAACCTCAAGAACTTTGGGTGCGTCAATCGCTTCTTTGCTTTAGACCATCTTAATTGAGGATCCGGGAAGGTGATCCAAATTTCATCTACTTCGTCTTTGGCAAAATAGTTTGGGGTTAGCTCTATTTGTGAGCGAACAAAAGCAACATTTTTTAAAACCTCTTTATTGGCAATGCTTGCACCTTTCCAAATGCGGTTTCCTTTTAAGTCAACACCAATGAAATTTTGTTCAGGAAACATTCTGCCTAAACCTACTGCATATTCACCTCTTCCGCAAGCTAATTCTAAAGTAAGTGCCTTATTAGCAGGAACCGAATTTGAACTAGCTTGATTATTGGATATATCAGTATTGTGGGTAATCGATAAAGTGGCAATATCAATTGGGCTAGTTGCTTTCCCTAATTCAATAAAAAAAGCATTCCATCTACCTTGCATAGCTTGCGGATATTCCAACACATTTTCATATTCCTTGATCGCTGCAAACTTGATTAATTTTTTCTGCCCCATACTGCAAATATAAAGATTAGCAGTCCATTAATTGCACTACTTTTTTAGCAACTATTGGAGCAATGGCTACGCCCATTCCGCTCATGCGCACTGCACAATAAACATTGGGTTGTACTTCTTGAATAATTGGCTTTTTGATTTTACCTATTCCCATTGTACCACTCCACCTTAATTCTATTATTGGTTTTTTTGATCCTTTTGGAAGGATCCGCTGCATCATAAATTCCTCTAATACTTTTTGAATTTTATTAGATGTTTCTAGGGAATATGTTTTTTCGTTTTTGAAATCTTTATTTCTTGCGCCTCCTAGTAATAATCGGTTACCTAGATTGCGGAAGTAATAATAGCCCTCGTCATAGTGGAAAGTGCCCTTGAACTTTAAATTGGGGATTGGCGCTGTAACAAAAACTTGCCCTCTTGCTGGAACCACATCCAAGTTTGGTATCAGTTGTTTTGCAAATCCATTGGTGCAAACTAAAAATTGCTTTGCTTCTAATGGGGCTTGAAGATTTGTATGGATGGTAACGCCCTTTGAATGGCTCTTGATTTTTTTTACCTCCGTATTAAATAATATTTGTACCCCTTTCGACTGTACTGCTTTTTGTAAAGCCAATACCAACTTGGCAGAATTCAGTTGCCCTTCTAGTTGGTTATATGCAAGTGCTTCAATCCCTTGGAAGCCTAATTTTTTTATATCTTTTGTCGCATTGGTGTAAATAGGAAGGTATTTTCCATTTTTCTTTTTAGTCTTTAATGCCGGTGCAAGTATTTTATTTAAATAAGCAATATCGCTGTCTAATTTTGAAATATCATATGTACCACCATCTTCAAATAACTCATAGCCACCCCATTGGTTATAATCTATCTCTGAGGCTTTAAATTCTTTTTGAATTCTTTGTAATCCATCATAACGCATCTTCACTGTTTCCAACATGTTTGCCTCACCCATCAATTGTACATCGTACATTAATTCAGATACACTTCCAAAGCAAGAGAAGCCTGCATTTTTTGTACTTGCGCCTGAGGGGATGGTGCCTCTTTCTACAATCGTAATATTCAGTTTAGGATTTTTATAAATTGCTTCATACGCTGTCCATAACCCAACAAATCCCGAACCCACAATCACTAAATCCTTGGGTGCAAAATAGGTAGACTGTTCCCAAACTGAAATGGCCATATGTTTAATTTTAGATTTCTAAGTTCCTACATTTTACTGATATAGAAACTTAATCTTTTATTTACTAGGCTCAATTTTATATGCATAAAAAAACCGCCCCCTTTGGGGCGGTTTAAAGTAGCTTAAATTTTATGCTTAACTAAATGGCTAATTAAAAGTTATTTAGTTTTTAATTTATTATCTACCGAAGATATATCTTAAACCGATCTGTGCTTGCCATACGTCAAATACAGATGAATTCTTTAGATAAGTATCTTTAATCAACGTAGTTGAACCATCTACATTCTTTTGAGTAGCTAATTTGTAGACTGGCTCACCTGTTGCATTAATTGAGCTAAATGCTAAGACTTGAGGGTTGGTAACTCTTTGAGAAACACCCCAGCTATCATTTAACATGTTGCCAAAGTTTAAGATATCTGCTCTAAACTGTAATGTATTGCGCTTACCTTTTACTTTTACAAAGAACTCTTGTACTACTGATATATCAAAACGGTGTAACATTGGTAACACAGAAGCATTACGACCTGCATATTGACCTCTGTTCGCACTCAAATACTTGTCTTGCTTAATGTAAGCATCGAAAGCAGCTTGTTGTTGTGCTTCTGTATAAGTAGTTGATCCAACTGTTAATGGAGCAAATTTGATATCAGTTCCAGCTTTTGGTATAAAGATTAACTCATTATTGAATACTCTATCGCCATTCATATCACCAGAAATTGTATAAGAGAATGCACCATTTTGAGAACCAATATAACCGATAGAGAAACTTGTACTTCCTCCATATTCACCACCATATTCTAATTTATAACCAAATAAACCAACGATTCTGTTAGGGATATTGAAATTAGAATTTGATAAACTTAAATCGTTATTACCATTTACTGATCTAGCACCTGTCCAGCTTCCAGAAGCAATTGAACCTGCACTCATAAGATCTGTTGCGTTAGATGTTGTCCAAGCTAATGAACCCCATAAACCTTTTTTGTAAGGCATTTCTAATTTCAAAGTCATAGCCTTGTACTCACCTTGGTTCTTATTTGTCAACACAATCGCATTAGATACATTGTTGTTAACTCTTACTGTAGCATCAGAACCACCAAATCTTAATCTATTATCCACACCTGCAAATCGACTAACAGCATCTTTTAAGTTAGCGTTGTAGTAATGCACTTCATTCAAGTTTTTGTTAAATAAGAATTCAACTGTTCCAACTAATCCAAAAGGTAATTTTTGATCTACTGCTACATTGGATTTCCAAACTTGTGGAAACTTATAATCTTCATCAGTTAATGCGATGTCAAATGAAGAAGGCAAGGTTGGTGTTGAAGGAATAAAATATTTCTTTGGATCTGCTGTGAAACCATAGTTAGCTGCAGCAGCGCCACTTACATCAATATAGCCTGTTAACACACCGTTGTTACCCACTTGGTTTGAGATAAACACATATGGAGGACGACCAGTGAATACACCTGTTCCACCACGTACTTGTGTTTTCTTTTGTCCTTTCACATCCCAGTTGAAACCTAATCTTGGTTCAAATAAAACCTGTGTTTTAGGCATTACACCTGTATTGAATTTAGCACCATTTGCAAATGTCATTGCAGTGATTGCTGGATTCTCAATTGCAGTGTTTTCAAAACCAATTACAGCCATTCTTAAACCTGCTGTTAATTTCAAGTTCTTATTGTATTGGTATTCGTCTTGACCATAAATGTCTAATCGAGATGTTTTTAATACTTGTAATGGATCAACTGCACCAGGTAAAGCAGAATAACGGAACTGGAAACGTGCTGGAGCAAATGCAGATGGCGCTCCACCAGCTGCTATTGACTGATTTGCTGCTGTGTAGAAATCTGCTAAACTATTGAATACATAAACACCATTAGATGCTGGGAAGAACAAGTTGTTAGACTGGTATTTCTCATAGTTGAAACCAGCTACGATGGTATGCTTATCTAAATACTTTGTTAAGTTATCTGTGATGTGGAAAGTATTGTAGTCTAATTTATTCCCTGGTGTAAATGGATCCATACCTACAGAAGTTAGGGTAGTAGAACCAGATTTAATATCAATTGTTGGGAACATTGGACTTCTATATGATCTATCTTCAATTTGCTTATCATAACCAATAATTAAATTGTTATGTAAAGTGTTTGATAATTTACTATTTAATTCAATTACAATAGAGCGTGTGTTGTCCATGATACCATAACCACTATTTTGGAATGACATAGCTAACGCAGAACCAGTTCTGTTACCAACACCTGCAGAAGAGGAGTTAGAGATATTGATATCTGCATTTGAATTATGATGTACATAACGTGCAGTTAACTTATGCATATCATTAATATTCCAGTCTGTTCTGATCAAGAACTTCTCAGAAATTGTTGCATTGTTATATCCTTCCCAAGGACCAGTTGTGTAATCAAATTTCTCTTTCATGAACTTAGACAAAATTTCTAATTCTGTGTAGGTAGGACGAGAGATTTGAGAACCGCTTAATGGAGAACCTGTAGAAATCCAGTTTGTACCTGGTTCAGTTTTCTCTAATTTTTCATAGTTTGCAAAAATGAATAATTTGTTTTTGATAATTGGTGCACCAATTCTAAAACCTTTCACTTTCTCACTAAATTTAGAAGCAGTAACTTTTACGCCGTTTGCTTTATTCCCTGTGTAAGTTGATGTATTATCTCTTTCAGTTTGATAATAAGATCCTTCAATTTCGTTTGTACCAGATCTAGTGACTGCGTTGATACCAGCACCAGTGAAACCTGATTGACGAACATCAAAAGGAGCGATATTCAATTGTAATTGCTCAATCGCATCTAAAGAGATGGCAGAAGCACCAGTTCTTCCTCCTGCTTGAGCAGAAGATCCTAAACCGAAACCATTGTTGAATTGAGAACCATCAATTGTAAAATTGTTCAAACGAGAATCTTGTCCACCGAAACTTGCACCGTTACCATTTGAATTGTACTTCGTTATACCATCAATTGTTCTTGGTCCAGTTACTGGAATGTTTTGTAATTCTCTTCTACCGAATTGTTGTGCAGTTCCAGTTCTTTCTTTAGAGAACAAGCCATTTCTATTGCTAGCAACAACGACCTCTTTTAAGCTTGAACCAGTTGCATACAAAACGAAATCTACGTTTGAAGCAACACCTAAGTTGGTTGCAACTTCATTTACTTGATCATTTTTGTAACCTACAAAGCTAGCTGCAATTGTAAATGGTCCGCCAACTCTTACTGCTGGGAACACATAAGCACCTGTTTTGTTCGTTACTGTTTTGTAAGTTGTACCTGTTGGAACGTGTGTCGCTACGACTGACGCACCAACTAATACTTCTTTCTTTTCGTTTACAACAACACCAGAAATGGTAGAAGTTGTAATTTGAGCGAAGCTGACGATAGTCATCATACAGCCTGCCAAAAACAAAATTGTTTTTTTCATTTGTTTGGATTTATTTTCTAATTGCTTTGCTTGAAATTCAACAATTGGAGACTAAAGACTGATTTTGTCCCTAAAATGTTAATTTTCAGCCGCAAAGTTAGCTTGATTGGAGACTTTTTGTGTGACTTAGGTCCCTAAAAGGGGGCGATTTAATAAAAAGTTAATATTGACTTTAACATATTTTTTAGTGTATGACCCCAAAATGTTCAATATTTTTTAAAAACTATAATATAACATTATACATATATAAAATTAATCATATTTAAATATATAATTCGTGAAAAAGTAGCTTATTTTATAACAATTTGTTAATGTTTAGCTTATATTCGTAGTCAAAATTAAAAAATCAATCACATGAGAAAAGTTGTTTTATTGTCTTCTCTTGTTTTTTGTTTTGCAATTCAAGTATTGGCTCAGGGATCTAAGAAAGTCTCTGGTAAAATAGTTGACCAAAAAACTAAACAAGCATTAGCAGGAGTAACAGTGAATGCTGGTAAAGTGAATGCTTTATCTGATGCAAATGGTAATTATCAAATCACTGTCACTGATCAAAAGTCTATCAGCTATAGTATAGTTGGTTATGATAAAGTTTCAAGAACAATTGGAAACGCAACAACCATTAACGTTGAGATGGTATCTGTTGAAGCTCAATTGGAAGAAGTTGTTATTACTGGTTACGCGCGTGAGAGCAAATCAAAATTCGCGGGTGCCGTTACAACAATTAGCGGAAAAACAGTAAACGATGTACCAGTAGGTTCATTTGACCAAGCATTCCAAGGTCGTGTTCCAGGTATGTTAGTTAACTCAGGTTCTGGTCAACCAGGATCTAGTGCTTCTGTAACTATCCGTGGTATCAAATCTATCCAAGGTGCTGGTGCACAGCCTCTATATGTATTAGATGGTGTGCCAATACCTGCATTTGATATGCAAACAATCAACCCTGACGATTTTGAATCTATCACCGTATTGAAAGATGCGACAGCTGCTGCTATTTATGGTGCTAGAGGTGGTACGGGTGTAATTGTTATTACTTCAAAAAGAGGTAAGACTGGTAAAAACGTAGTGACTTACAAAACTCAATACGGTATCACTCAAAAACCTAATTTCTCTAGAATGAATTTGATGAGTACAAAAGAAATGTTGGCTTATGAGGAAAGACAAAAAATCAATAATACACCAGGTTGGGTTTGGTCTCCAAAAAACCCAGCTATCCCAGCTGGTATGACTGCAGCAACAAAGCAAAGAGCTTTAGATAGTTTGAGCAATATTGATATCGACTATACTGATATCTTCTACAGAGAAGGTATCTCTAAATCTCATGAATTAACATTGAGTGGTGGATCTGATAGAACTAAATTCTTCTTGTCTGGTGCTTATTTTGATCAACAAGGTATTGACTTAGGATCTTCTTTAAAGCGTTATACAATTCGTTTTAACTTAGATCATTCTACAGATAAATTTACTGCTCAATTCAACAGTAGTGTTGGTTATTCTAAGTCTCAATTAGCAGAAGGTGATTACTTAGGTAATAGCCCAAGAAGTCCATTCCAAATGACTTATAGAGCTAAAACTTATGAGAATCCTTACAATCCAGATGGTACTTTACGATTTGGTGCAAGTACATCTATGGCTTACAGACAAGTTGCAAACTTGTTAGAAGGTTTACAAAATACAAAGCGTGGTTACGATCAAATCAAAATGGTTGGTAATGGCTTATTAGCATACAAATTATTCCCTACTTTAACAGTTAGAAATAATTTGGGTGTGAATGCATCTAGCAACTATGTAAATCGTTATGTGAACGCTGATTCTTATATCGGTTCTTTACAACAATTCCAATCAGGTATTGCTCAAGAATCTAACACTGTAACTTCTGAATTCATCAATACATCTTCTGCTGTCTACAGCGAAAAGTTCGGTAAATCTGAAATAGAAGCATCTGCTAACTTTGAGGTTGTGAGAGGTTACCAAAGAGGTTTAGGTTTCACTTTGTACAATTTAGACAAGCGTTTGACTGAAACAGGTCAAGGTGCTGGTCCATTGCCAACAAATGGAGCGTCTACTTATCCTCAGAATTCATCTAGTGCAAAATCTGGATTTGGTATCCGTTCTTATTTTGCAACTGCAAAATATTCTTATGACAATAAGTATACTTTGAATGCGAATATTCGTCGTGATGGTACTTCAAGAATCGTGAACGAAGACAATAGAGAAGTAACTTCTTGGTCTGCTGGTTTCACTTGGAATACTTTGAACGAAAAGTTCATGAGCAAACAAAATATTTTCTCTGAATTAAAAGTGAGATTATCATTTGGTATCGTACCAAATATTGGTTCTATCTCTACTAATTCTTATGGTGCAGGTTTACAATCCATCACCAACTACCAGGGTCCTCAGGTACCTACATTTGGTACTGCACAATATGCTGGATCTACTATTACAGGTTTAGTTCCTAATAGCCCAGGTAATCCTGACTTAAAAATTGAGCGTATTCAAAAATCAAACATTGGTATTGACTTCAGTGTTTGGAACGGACGTGCTCGTTTTAACTTAGATGCATATGATGAACAAACTTTAGATTTATTCGTAAACCAACCATTGTCTGGTACAACTGGATTCTCTAGCTTGTATATCAATGCTGGTAAGATGTCTAACAGAGGTTTAGAATTAAATGCAAAAGTAGATGTGGTTAAAACACGTGACTTTGGTGTTACATTAGGTGTGAACCATTCTTACAACGTAAACAAGATTGTTGATTTAGGTGCTGTGAATGAATTCTTCTTAGGTACATTCGTTATCAGAGAAGGTTTACCTTATGGATCTCACTTTACTTACAATTACTTAGGTGCAGATCCTGCAACTGGTCGTCCAACTTTTGAAGCGCCAGATGGTTCTGTTACTACAGATATCGCAAAAGCAGGTCGTTTTGCTAAATTTGGTAACTATTTACCAAAACACCAAGGTGGTATGGATTTTGAATTCCGATACAAAGCATTCTCTGTAAGCGGTTTATTTTCTTATCAGTTTGATGTGGTTAGAAGTAACAACACAAGAAACTGGATCACAAGAGGTACCCCTGGTTACCATACTGTAGTAAGAGCTTCTAGAGAATTAATTGACAACCAATGGCAAGCTCCTGGTGACAAAGCATTCTACCAAGCTTCATTATATGACAGAGGCTTTACTTCTTCTGATTTAGAAGATGCTAAATTCTTACGTTTCAGAAATTTAGTAGTTGCGTATCAATTACCAGCTATCAAAGGCCCTAACGGTAAGCCAATGATCAATGGCGGTAGAATCTATGCACAAGGTCAAAACTTGGCAATTTGGAGTCCATGGAGAGGTTTGGATCCAGAAGACAATAACAATATTAGTTTGAATGAATATCCTAACCCTAGCATGTTTACATTAGGTTTAGACATTAATTTCTAATCAACTAAAAAATGAATAAAATGAGAAATAATAAATTGGTTATAGGTTCTTTTTTAATGTTATCCCTTTTTGCATCATGTTCTAAGGTGATAGATGTTAAAGAGACTGACTTCATCGGCGGAGACGTCGCTTTGAAGACTGTTGACAACGTAGAGTCTGGCATCATCGGTGCATACTCAGCTATGAACGTTGAAATGGGCATCTTGTTGAACAGTGTTTTTGCTGACGAAGTAAGAGTTGCTGAATTCTACAATGCTGCTACAGTGCACGAATGGCAATACGCTTCTACAGATATCTCTTTAAGAGATAGCTACACAGCGTTTCCTTTGTACTACAGAATTATTGACAGAGTGAATAGAGTATTAGAAGCTTTGCCAAATGTTAAAGCAACTACTGCTGCTCAAGAAGCTACAAAAAACAGAGTGAAAGGTGAAGCTTTATTTTTAAGAGCGTTCTCTCATTTTGAATTGTATCGTTTTTACAGCAACACTGCTGATGGAGCTGGTTTAGCATTGGCTTACATGGAAACACCTTCTTTGTCTCCACAGGCTAGAACTACAGTTACTCCTTATTTCGCTAAATTAAACGCTGACTTATCTGCTGCAAAATCTTTATTACCTGCAACAAACTCAGATATCTATAGAGCGTCTAAGCATGCTGTAACAGCATTACAAGCAAGAGCTGCTTTGTACACTAAAAACTATGCAAATGCAAATACTTTTGCTACAGAATACATTGCTGCATTCCCTTTAGCATCTAAGACAAACTTTGCTAAAATTTGGAAAGACACTGACAACAGTGAGATTGCATTTAAGTTGAGCAGAACAACAACTGCTGGTGGCAGAATTGGTGGATTGTACAGAGGTACATCTGCTAATTCTTCTAACATTGGAACAATTACTTGGAAGCCAACTCAGCGTATATTAGATGCTTATGATCAAGTAAATGATATCCGCTACGCTTCTTATTTCTTTGAAGAGCCAATCTTAAAAGCTAGTTCCTCTAGAAGCGCAAGTGCAATTTTGATTAATAAATATGCTGGCACAACTTATGGAACCCCAACTGAATTAGTAGCAGATGCGAAAGTATTCAGAACAGGTGAAATGTATTTGATTCGTGCAGAAGCAAAAGCAGAAACTGGTGATTTAACTGGTGCTGCTGCTGACTTGAATGCATTAAGAGCTGCAAGAATTAACAATTACACGAATGCATCTTTTGCTACAAAAGGGGATGTAATTGATGCAATAATGAATGAGCGTTTCAAAGAATTACCATACGAAGGCCACCGTTTCTTTGATGCAAAGAGAAGAAACTTACCTATCTCTCGTTTAGCTGTTGATGCACAAGGTTCTGCCTTGACTTTGCCAGCAGGTAACTTCAGATTCATCTTGCCAATTCCAAACACGGAAATTCAAGCGAATCCATTGATGGTTCAAAATCCAGGTTACACAAACTAATTTTATAGATTTTGTTAAAAAGGGCGCCTCAATTATATTGAGTGCGCCCTTTTTTTTATCTTGTATCTCTCAATTTAAATTAAGTATATGAATAAGTCTTTATTAGTCGTTGTTTTTACGATTTTATTTTCAAATGTAATTGCGCAGCCTATTCCCGGCAATGCGGTTCCGAGTATACAATTTTCTGATGTGAATGGCAGATTCATCCCACAGGGCAGCAATGGTGTTCAAGGAAGCCCTTATGTGTTTGAACAATTTGTTATGGGGAAATTGATGATGACAAATGGGATGGAAGCAATTGATTCAAATTTAAATTACTCTTTAGCAGATCATAAATTATACTTTATTAAAAATAAAGGCATGTATTTAGTGAATCAGCCTGTAAAGTATTTTCAATTAAATGGTTTAGATAAGTACAACAATAACCTTGTTAAGAATTTTGCGAGTGGCTATCCTGCTATTGAAAACAAAAGCCTTGCTACATTTTATGAAGTGCTTGGAGAAAACGCATCATATCATTTATTAAAATACACAAGTAAAAGTGTCAAAGAAACGACTGTATATGGTAGTGCTCCAATAAAAGAATACACGACAGATCATTTATATTTTGTGTATTCTATTGCAGATAAAAAAATGTTATTAGTAGGTAGTTCACTTTCCTTAAAGAATTTAAAAAAGATTTTGCCTGAAAAAGCAGCTCAACTGGATCAATTAAACGAAAGTTTAAAATTGAATCTTAAAAAAGAGGAAGATGCAAAAACCTTATTTGAAAAATTAAATTAATGGCGCTTGTATTTTAAATTATTTCTATGTACAATATCAGAGCCATTTTATTTTCTATTTATTCATGCTTCTTTTTTATTGCAACCGCACAAACGATCGACAACGAAACTTTATACAGACCCAATTTTCATTTTACACCACAGAAAGGGTGGATGAATGATCCTAATGGTATGATTTACTTAAATGGACAATACCATTTATTTTATCAGCATTATCCAGATGAAACAGTCTGGGGTCCGATGCATTGGGGACATGCAACAAGTAAGGATTTAGTAAAATGGAATCATCAGCCAATTGCACTTTATCCTGATTCTATTGGAATGATTTTTTCTGGCTCTGCTGTGTTGGATAAGGATAACACTAGTGGATTAGGGCGTAATGGTATTGCTCCATTGGTGGCTATATTTACACAACATTATATGCCAGGAGAAAAGGCAGGTAGAAATGATTTTCAAAACCAATCTATTGCCTATAGTTTAGATGAAGGCAAGACTTGGACAATGTATGCCGGCAATCCTGTGCTTAAAACGCCAGGCATCAAAGATTTTAGAGATCCAAAAGTAAGCTGGCATGAACCAACAAAAAAATGGATCATGAGTTTAGCTGTGGCTGATCATGTTGAATTTTATAGCTCACCTAATTTAATGAACTGGACTAAGGAATCTGAAATAGGTAAAAATTTATTTGCACATGGTGGTGTTTGGGAATGTCCAGATTTATTACATTTTAATGTGAATGGAAAAACTATTTGGGTATTATTGGTGAGTATGAATCCTGGAGGATCAAATGGAGGCTCTGCTACACAATATATAGTAGGTGACTTTGATGGTCATGAATTCAAGCCTTATTCTACCGATATTAAATGGATGGATTATGGCCCAGACAATTATGCCGGTGTGACCTTTTCAAATGTAGGGGATAAAAATATTTTAATTGGCTGGATGAGTAATTGGAATTACGCCAACAAAGTGCCTACTGACAATTGGAGAAGTGCGATGACTGTAGCTAGGGAATTAAGTTTAGTAGAACGTGCATCCGATAGAAAGGGCGTCTTAAATGCTAGTTCTAGCCTAAGTGAAACCAAGGATTTTCTTTTAGTATCTATCCCGGTAAAAGAATGGAAAAATGCTTTTGCTCAAATCATGCCCAAAGAAAATGTAATTCCTAATCGTATTGACCTTAAGGATATCAAGGCAACGAATTTTGAAATCATCCTTTCAAATGCCTTCAGTGAAAAATTAATCGTTGGTTATCATGCGGACAAAAAACAATTTTACATTGACAGAACAAAAGCGGGCATCTCTAATTTTAGCGAAGGGTTTGCAGCAGTTGCCTTAGCAACAAGGTTTTCAGCTGCAATGAATATGGACTTGTCTATTATTTTAGATAAAACTTCTATTGAATTATTTGCAGATGGCGGACGCTCAGTGATGACGGCTTTGTTTTTCCCATCTCAGCCCTATACAAAATGGAAGATACAGTCCAAAGAAAAAATACCTTCAAGTGCCATCAATGTTTATGCTTTTAAATAGACTGTAAATAGATAGACCTTAAACTTTTTAAACCCACGCTTGTTATTTGCTTATGCAACAATTCACTCCTACCGAATGGCAATCCTGGGAAAGATTTTATAGAGCCAATTTTATTAATAGCTTAACTGGTTTTAAATCGGCTAGTTTAATTGGTACCAGCAATGCTGATGGCGTTCCTAATTTGGGGATGTTTAGCAGCATGGTGCATATTGGTTCTGACCCAGCACTGATTGGTTATATCAACCGCCCCGTTGCTGCCGCTCCACATACTTTGGCCAATATCAAAGCCAATAAATTGTATACAGTCAATCATATTCATGAATCCTTTTTAGAGAAGGCACATCAAACGAGTGCTAAATATCCAGACGAAGTAAATGAGTTTACTGAAGTTGGTTTAACAGAAGCCTATATTGACGGCGTACCTGTGCCTTTTGTGAAGGAAAGTCATATCAAATACCTGCTTTCTTTAAAGGAGATTATTCCGATTCAGCTTAACAATACATTTTTAGTGATTGGTCAATTAGAACAAGTAATGATAGATCCATCTTTACAAGCTAGTGCCGATGGATTCTTGCATTTAGACCAAGCTGGGTCAATTTGTAGTAATGGATTGGATGCCTATTACAACACCCAACTCATTGATCGCTATGCTTATGCAAAGCCTGGGAAATTAGCCGATAAATTATAATTCCGAACCCAAGCCGGTTATCCATCTTTTTTTTGATGCCCCCTGCTTTTTTGGTAAATTACATCAAATCGATGTATATGAATCCATGTCATTTTGATGATGCAAGAAGAGGCTTCTTAAAAAAATCAGTCTCATTGGCTGCGCTTTATCTTACTCCCTCTATTTTAGTCAAAACATTTGCTGCAGATGCGATTGTGCCTACGCCAATTGCAAAAGAGAAATTACAGTTTATTTTAAATGGTAAACCTGTTGCACTTGAAATTGATGCAAGAACAACCATGCTTAATTTATTAAGAGAACATATTGGTTATACAGGCACCAAAAAAGGATGCGAGATGGGTCAATGTGGTGCGTGTACGATACATGTAAATGGTAAGCGATTAAAATCTTGCACCCAATTGGCATTAAATCATCAGAACAATCAAATAACAACGATTGAAGGTCTAGCAAAAGGAGATCAATTACATCCAATGCAGGCTGCATTCTTAAAGCATGACGCTTTTCAATGCGGCTATTGTACTTCCGGTCAAATCATGTCTGCTGTGGCTTGTGTTAGAGAAGGTAATGCAAAAACAAGAGCAAGTATTCAAGCCTATATGGATACGAATATTTGTAGATGTGGTGCTTATCAAAATATTGTAGATGCCATTGAAGAAGTGGCTAAATCTGGTGCAAAAATTTAATCCTCTTAATTTTTCTTATGAACAATACGAACATACTTAATAGCGCTACTAATTTATTCAAAATAGACTTTGCAGACGAGCGAGTGGATGGAGCAGATAAAGTAACTGGTAAAGCAAAGTATACTGCAGAATACAATCTTCCGAATATGGCTTATGCGGTATTCGTGACTAGTAGCATTGCTAAAGGATCGATTAAAAATATAGATACTGCAAAAGCTTTAGCATCACCTGGGGTTTTGGATGTTATTTATTATGCGAACTGTCCAGCTGTGCCTGGGTATATTACCAATGCTGCAGAACGCCCTAAGAATGTTTTTGAATGGAGGGGCCATAAAGTTTTACACGATAACCAAGTGCGCTTTTTTGGACAACCTGTTGCATTGATTGTGGCAGATAGCTTAGAAAACGCCAATGCGGCTATCCGTTTAGTGCGTCCTGAATATGAATTAGAAAAGTTCGAAACAAATTTTGAGACAGCAAGAAAAACGCCTGCTAATTTAAAAGGCACCGTAAATTATAAAAGAGGGAATGAAGGCGCATTTAAAACGGCACCAGTATTTGTGGAGGCAGAGTATGCAATTCCTGCCGAAGTGCATCTTCCAATGGAAATGCATGCAACCATTGCATTTTGGGAAGGAGAAGACAAAGTGACTTTGTATGATAAAACACAGGGTCCTAAAAGTACACAGTCAACTATTGCACGCACGTTTGGATTGCTTGATAAAAACGTAAGAGTGATTGCAGAAAATGTAGGTGGTGGATTTGGAAGTGGTTTAAGAAGTTGGGCGAATGTGCCTGCTGCAGTGATTGCTTCTAAGAAATTGAATCGTCCAGTGAAATTAGTTTTAACGCGTCCTCAAATGTTCTCTCTTGTTGGCTATCGCCCACAATCATGGCAGAAAATTGGTATTGGCGCAGATGCGACAGGCCGTTTTATTGGCATCTCCCATGAGGCAATAAGTGCTACATCACGTTACGAAGATTTTAGAGAAGGCATTGTCAATGTTTCTAAGTTTTTATATGCATCTGAA
Source organism: uncultured Sediminibacterium sp. (assembly GCA_964560215.1). GTDB lineage: Bacteria > Bacteroidota > Bacteroidia > Chitinophagales > Chitinophagaceae > Sediminibacterium. The sequence goes on from CAZLKW010000028.1 coordinate 15,327, forward strand.
AATGTAGATACTAAATATAGTATGCTGCCATTAGATATGAGCACGCCTGTTTGGATGCGTGGTCCAGGAGAAGCAACTGGCTCTTATGGTTTAGAGTCTGCGATTGACGAGCTTTCCTATAAATTAAAAATGGATCCAGTTGAATTAAGGTTAAAGAATTTTACGACAGTGAATCCTGAAAATAAATTACCCTTCTCTGATATTAATTTAAAAGATTGTTACGCGTATGGTCAACAAAAAATAGGATGGAAAAATCGTCCTACCACACCAGGGACTTTAAAAGAAAATGGTTGGTTGATAGGATATGGTATGGCTAACGGTGTATTTGGAGCAGGTAAGGGTAGCGCTTCTGTGCGTGCTTTATTAACAAAGGACGGAAGATTAACTTTAGAATGCGCGGTGAGTGATATGGGCCCAGGTACAACGACCTCTATGACAAAAATTGCGGCGGCGGCGATGCAAATGCCAATCGAAAAAATAAAATTTAAATTAGGTGATTCTGATTTACCTCCTGGACCTTCTCAGGGTGGATCGGGTACCACTTCTACAGTAGGTTCTGCGGTGGATCTTGCATGTACTACAGTGATGCAAAATTTAAAAGAACTTGCTATCAAACAAGTACCTGCATTTAGCAGCTTTACAGTAACAGCATTAGAAGTGAAAAATGAAAAAGTGACGGCAATCGCTGATCCAAGTATTACGATCAGTATAGTGGATTTATTAGAACAGAGTCCGGCAAAACAAATTGACTTAATCATAAACTCAAAAGGTAAAACGGCGGAGCAATTAAAATTCACAAGCAATTCCTTCTCCTCGCATTTTGTAAAACTTGCAGTGAATCCAAAAGACGGCACAATAAAAATTTTACAAGTAGTAACGACAGGTGATGCGGGTAAAATCATTAGCCCCAAAACTGCAAGAAGTCAAATGATTGGCGGTGTAGTTGGTGGAATAGGCATGGCATTAACGGAGCAATTAGAAATGGATCATGTAACTGGTCAAATTATCAATGCAAGTTTTGGTGCCTACCATGTGCCTTTGCATTCTCAAATACCACCAACCGATGTTTGGTTTGTAAACAAGCCAGATGTGAATATGAATTCGATTGGCGCTAAAGGAATAGGAGAAATAGCATTAATTGGTTTTGCCGCTGCTGTGGCCAATGCAGTGTATAATGCAACTGGTAAAAGAGTAAGGGACTTGCCAATTACGCCTGCGAAACTCGGGTTTAAAGGGAAAGTGTAATAAATAAAAATCAATTTAGAAGTACAATCTCTTGTTATATATTTTACGATAACTTAATAAATTTTAATATTTATGTCTTTTAATCAGTTTATTAACTAAATTTATAATATGAAAAAATTAATGTTAAGTTTTATTGTATGTATTACTTTGATATCATGTTCTTCATCTTCAAAAACTTCTGAAATTGATGGAGAGTACAATCAATTTTATATACCAACTGGGTATCAACAATATGGCTTTGTAGGTATAGCGAAATTTTCATCTGGTATAATTACGCATATTTACGATAATGGTAAAACATTTAATGGGACCTTTAAATTTATTGATGCCAATTCAATTGAAATTATTTCATCAGAAACAGACGGTGCGCCCTATGTAGTTCAAATTAATAGAGATGAAAAAAATAACGTTATAAGTTTATCTAATTCTAGAGATTTATTTGAAAGAATTTCAAAAGCTTCTAAACCAAGTCTGCCCTTAGATACAGTTGAAAGAAGTACAATTGATGTTGCAACCCCTCCAGCTAATTAAACCAATACAGTAGATTATAACTAATAACCCTAAAGTCCCTTAAAAGTTATAGTATCTAAAAATGTATAAACACCCCTATTTTTTAAGCCGTAATTACTCTTTAAACCTAAAAATATACAATCTTTTTAATTTTTAATATGATCTTCTAGGAAAAGATCAATTTGTAAACCAATCTACCTTATTTTAAACATTTACATTTAGAGTTTATTGTAAATTACAATGTTTATAATTTTAATTTAATTACAACTATGAAAAAGATATTAATTATTCAACTTTTATTTGTCTGTTTTTTGAGTAATGCTCAAGTTGGAGATTCGGCTACAATCATTGGTAAATCATTTAAATTTGGCAATCTTATTGTTGCACAAAATGATTTTCCTAACCAAATGAATTGGGGTGCTGCAAAAAAAGCTTGTGCTGCATTAGGTAATGGTTGGAGATTGCCAACTCAATATGAATTAGAAATACTAAATAAGAATAAAGCTATAATTAGCGGTTTTACAAATGGCAGCTATTGGAGTTCTGATGATCGAGTATTCTTATTCGCTTGGCAACAGGTTTTTTTATTTGATAATCAGTCCAACACCGGCTATCTGCCTTCCGCTAGTACTGGATGGAGTATGAAGCACACCCCTAACCATGTTCGCGCTATAAGGGGTCCGGAACTTCAGGAAGAACTATCTAACATGTCTTTTACTTCCTTGATAGAACACCTCTCCAAATATCTTTTTTTCGGTTTTTTAATATTTGTTGTAATATTTATAACATACATGAAAATGAATCCTTCTGCACCACATAATCCAAACTCTTTTTTAAATCGCACACTGAATTGGATTAAAATTATTTCCAAATATATGCCAGCAAACGTACTACGTTCGAGGATGGATAGGCCAATGGATAGACCAGCTTTACTTAAAATTGACAATTTAGAAATTTATCCTAATGATCTGCCATACCCGATGGAGTGGAATGATGCAAAAAATGCTTGTGCTGCATTAGGAGATGGATGGAGATTACCAACTAAAGATGAATTGAATATTTTATATATAAACAGACAAAATATTGGTGGGTTTGATATTGTAAATTATTGGAGTTCTACTGAGTTTGCATACATGTATGCCTGGAAGCAGCATTTCTTAACTGGCATTCGTTTTTTCAAAAGAAATACAGGGAGGCATCGATACAGTTATAATGTTCGTCCCGTTAGAACCATTTAACTTTTGAAAATTTATTTTTTGATTTATCAATATAAGCTAGAGATTTTTTAAATGCTCTCTTTATATAAATAAAAAAGCCGCTTCCAAAATGGAGCGGCTTTTTAGTTGCTGTAGGGGGAGGGATCGAACCTCCAAGGGGCAGTTAGCTATAACACAAAGTTCAGTGGTCGACCCTGGTCGCCTATTGCTAGACGGCTCTATGTTACGTTTATCCCGTGATCCCCACCTCCGAGACAAGGAGGCATGTCTGCCAAAAGTTTCATCACCCCACAGTATTAAGAACTTTCATTTAAGGTTCATTTTCAATGTTTCCCCTTATTTGATAAATCAAAACTAAGGTATTGACCTATATGTTGCAAATAATTTAAGTAAATATTTTAAAATGTAGAAAATATCTAATAAATTGCATTTATATTCATAAAATCATAAAAATGGAAGCAAAAAACAACGCCAAATTGAACGCAGTCAAAAGCTTAGACAAGCTTGATTTGCAAATTATTCAAAATATGATGCTAGATGCGGAGATTTCTTATGCCGATTTAGGAAAGAAGCTCTTTGTATCTGGTGGTACCATCCATGTTAGGATTAAGAAATTAGAAGATTTGGGTATTGTGCAAGGTAAAAGATTGGCAGTAGATATGAAAGTATTGGGTTATGATGTGATTGCATTTATTGGGGTGTACTTGGAAAAGAGTTCGATGTATGATTCAGTGGCATTGGCACTTAAAAATATTCCACAAATTGTTAGATTAAATTATACCACAGGCAACTATAGTATGTTTGCTGAAATTGTTTGTAAAGACATTCAGCAATTGCGTTATGTCTTGCATGATGAATTACAAAAGATAAAAGGCATTGAACGTACGGAGACTTTCATTTCATTAGAAGAAAGTTTTTCAAGAAATGTGAGGATCGTATAATGCACAGATTGATTGATTTAAAATGATTGAATAAAAAAGGCCGCTCATTTGAGCGGCACTTTCTTTTCAATTCAAAACCTATATCAATTATTCACTTACTTATAACTTATAACCATCGTCAGCTACTAATTGCGCACAGATCGTTCTTCTTGCATCTTTGGTATTGTAAGGATCTACTTTTGTAAATCGTTTTAATCCAATATGCATCATGCGTAATTCATCACCTTCTGCAAAACTATTCAATGCATCTTTTCCTGCTTTATTAATCGCATCTGCTGCATCGTAGATATATGTTTTTACGATGGCAGTCTGTACCGCTAATTCAGCTTCTGATTCTGTCTTGCTTAATTTCTCTAATCTTAATAATGCAGATTCAGCATGATAAGTAATAATGGACATGTCTGCGATATTCATCAAGATCTCTTGTTCCTTGCTTAAAGTCATCATTAACTTTTGAACTGCTGCACCTGCTACCATTAGAATACATTTTTTGAAATTAGCAATGGCCTTTTTCTCTTTTGCAAATGGTGCTTCGTCTTCGCTACCAAAATCAGGGATACTCATTAATTCTTTTTGTACGCTCATTGCAGGTCCCATCAAATCTAATTGTCCTTTCATGGCTCTTTTTAAAACCATATCTACTGTTAGCAAACGGTTGATTTCATTGGTACCTTCGTAGATTCTATTGATCCTGCTATCACGGTATGCTTTTGAAATTTGGTACTCATCACTATATCCATTGCCACCATGAATTTGTACGCCTTCGTCCACCACAAAATCTAATACTTCTGATCCAAACACTTTTAAGATCGCACACTCAATTGCATATTCTTCTGCGCCTCCAAGTAATGCTGCAGATAAATCTTTTCCTGCAGTTAATAATTCATGTTCTTTTTCGTCAATATTTTTTGCTACTCTATATAAAGCAGATTCTCCTACCCATAAACGAATAGCCATTTCTGCTAACTTATGACGGATAGCACCGAATTTTACAATTGGTAATTTAAACTGCTCTCTAGTTTTTGCATACTGAATTGTTGTTGTGGTTGCTCTTCTAGCTCCACCAATCGTTGCAGCGCCTAATTTTAATCTTCCAATATTTAAAATGTTGAATGCGATAATATGTCCTCTTCCGATTTCACCTAACACATTTTCTACAGGTACTTTACAATCTTGGAAATATAACTGAACAGTAGAGGAACCTTTAATACCCATCTTATGTTCTTCTGGTCCTAATGTGAATCCATCCATACCACGCTCCACGATGAATGCTGTGAATTGCTCTCCGTCAATTTTTGCAAATACGGTATAGATATCTGCAAATCCACCATTGGTGATCCAGCATTTTTGTCCATTTAAAATATAGTGCTTTCCGTCTGCAGATAATTTTGCAGTAGTCTTTGCACTCAAAGCATCTGATCCACTATTTGGTTCTGTCAATCCATATGATCCTTTGAATTCTCCACTCGCTAATTTTGGAACATATTTTGCTCTCTGTGCTTCAGTACCAAAATATAAAATAGG
>CAZLKW010000029.1:0-20554 GCA_964560215.1 uncultured Sediminibacterium sp.
GAGCAGCTGAGCGATGACGAGATCGCCACGATCGTGGCCGATGCCGTCGCCGCGGAAGCAGACGTACAAGCTGAACCAGAAGACAATGCGATGTCTTGGTTAAAGCCCATCATCAAGCCTTCCCCTTCTACATATTTGAAAGAAATATTGCTTACATGTGGTAAACGGTGTGCAGGATTTCCATTTACATAAGACTCATCGATTTGCTTTAAAGCATTTTCTAATTTATCTCTCAACTTAGAAATACGCTCTGTATCAGATGCCATTTCTAATCTAGCTAATTCACATGCTTTACCGAATCCTACAATCCCTGGAACGTTTAATGTACCACTACGCATGCCTCTTTCATGACCACCGCCATCTAATTGCGCAGTTACTTTTACTCTTGGATTTTTACGACGTACATACAATGCACCAACGCCTTTTGGACCGTACATTTTATGTGCGGTAAAAGCCATTAAGTCAATGCCATCTGCGTTTACATCAACAGGTATTTTACCTACTGCTTGCACTGCATCTGTAAAGAACAATGCACCATGCTTTTTAGCAATTGCACTGATTTCTTTAACTGGCTGAATTACACCGATTTCGTTATTTGCATACATAATCGCTACTAAAATTGTAGTAGGTCTCATTGCAGCTTCTAATTCTTTTAAATCAACTAAGCCATCAGGTTGAACTTCTAAATAAGTTACTTCGGCACCTAATTTTTCTAAGTGTTTACAAGTATCCAAAACTGCTTTATGTTCGGTAGTACAAGTGATAATATGGTTGCCTTTGCTAGCATACATTTCGTATACTCCTTTAATACCCAAGTTGTCTCCTTCTGTTGCACCCGAAGTGAAGATGATTTCTTTCGGATCTGCACCAATTAATTGAGCGATTTGCTCACGTGCATAATCTACTGCCTCCTCTGCATGCCATCCAAAAGAGTGGTTTCTACTTGCCGCATTTCCAAAATTTTCGGTAAAATAAGGAATCATAGTTTCCAAAACCCTAGGATCCATCGGGGTAGTTGCATTATGGTCAAGATAAATTGGTAATTTTAACATAGTTCTATTTTATATTTGTCTAAGGGCACAAAGTTAAAGATAGAACGGCAATATGTAGGATTTCGTTAGCTTTAGGTGGCATTTTTTTCCCAATTCGTAAAACAAGCAAAAATGGATTATAAGGTGGACCATATTGGCATTGCGGTGAATGACTTAAAAACAAGTATTCCTTTGTATGAGCGCCTTTTAGGGGCGTCTTGTTATAAAACCGAACAAGTGCCTAGCGAGGCGGTAGATACTGCGTTTTTTTTACAAAATGGGGCAAAAATTGAATTATTAGAAAGCATTGACCCAAATGGTGTCATTGCAAAATTTATTCAAAAAAAAGGTGAGGGGTTACACCATATCGCTTTTGAAGTGCCAGATATTTATGCAGAAATGGATAGATTAAAAAAAGAAGGCTTTACGTTATTGAATGAAACCCCAAAATCTGGTGCCGATAACAAATTAGTTTGTTTTGTACATCCAAAAGATGCAAACGGTGTTTTGATTGAATTGTGTCAAACACAATTATAACCAAGCAAATTCAGAAAAGTATAGCGGAAATTATCAGAATGACTAACTCGATTTCTGGCAGAATGGCCCAACTATTTATTAGGTAATCTGTAAAATTTCAATTGCTTTTTGAGCAGCAATTTGACTGGCGTCTTTTTTAGTAAATCCTTTTTGAGAAGTAATGGTTTCACCATCAATCACCACATCGATGGTGAATAATCTTCTGCGACCTTCTAATTTTTCATCGGCTAAAACAAAATCAATTTGCTTTCCTTGTTTCAAAGCCCACCCGATAATTTTATTTTTGATATTGATATCTATTTGCTCTAATTCATCCATGAACAAATAAGGTTGAATCATTTTTTCGATGATCCATTTTTTTGTAAAATTATATTGTTTATCCAGGTAAATAGCGCCCACCAAGGCTTCCAGCGTATTACCAAAAATTTGACTGCTCTTTAATCCGCCGTCTAACTTATTAAATTGTGTCAATTTTTTTAAGCCCATTTGAATTGCAATATGATTCAATTGTTGCCTATTCACCATTTTACTGCGCATCTCTGTTAAAAAACCTTCGCCTTTATAAGGGTATTTTTTAAAAAGGTATTCAGCTACAACAGAACCAATAATCGCGTCGCCTAAGAACTCCATCCTTTCATTGTTCTCGGCTGGATTGTCTTTGATAGATCGATGATTTAGTGCTGTATGAAATAGCACCATTTTGGAGGTGTGATACCCAATAAGATTGTAAACACTTTTTTCAAATTCAGATTTTCTGAAAGAAAAAATAAAATGGTATAAGCGTTTCACTTTGAGTTTTGTTAAGCTTTGTACTTCTTAACAATCACACAAGCATTGTGTCCACCAAATCCAAATGTGTTACTCAAAGCGGCATTCACCACCCGTTTTTCTGCTTTGTTGAAAGTGAAATTCAAACGTGGATCTAAATCTGGATCGTCTGTAAAGTGATTGATTGTTGGCGGAATAATATCATGTATTACAGTTTGAATACAAGCGATCGCCTCTATCACACCTGCTGCACCCAAACAATGACCTGTCATTGACTTAGTTGAGCTAATATTTAAATTATACGCATGCTCTCCAAACACTTCGGTGATTGCTTTCGCTTCCGCGATATCACCCAATGGTGTAGATGTACCATGTGTATTGATATAATCAATTTCATTTGCTTGCATGCCCGCATCTCTTAATGCAGCTTGCATCACATTTTTCGCACCTAATCCTTCTGGATGTGGCGCTGTTAAATGGTAAGCATCTGCAGTGGCACCGCCGCCTACTACTTCACAATATATTTTTGCACCACGACGAATCGCATGCTCTAATTCTTCTAATACTAAAACACCACTAGCCTCACCCATGATAAAACCATCGCGGTCTTTATCATAAGGACGACTTGCAGTTTTTGGATCATCATTACGCTCACTCATTGCTTTCATGGCATTGAATCCGCCCATGCCGGCAACACCAATCACTGCTTCTGATCCACCCGTGATAATAATATCTGCCTTGCCTAATTTCAAAGTATCCATGGCAGAAATAATAGCATTTGTACTAGAAGCACATGCACTCACTACTGCATAGTTTGGACCTCTAAAACCGTGTTTCATCGAGATTTGACCAGCAGCAATATCCAAAATCATTTTAGGAATAAAGAAGGGATTGAATCTTGGTGTACCATCTCCATTGACGAAATTGGTTACCTCTTCTGTAAATGTGGTTAAACCTCCAATACCACTTGCGAAAATAACACCCACTCTATCGTGGTCTACATTTTCTTTTGTAATACCTGCATCCAATACAGCTTGATCGCTTGCTACTAAAGCGATCTGTGCAAAACGATCTAACTTTCTTGCTTCTTTACGATCCATGAATTCTGTTGGATCAAAACCCTTGATCTCACATGCAAACCTTGTTTTAAACTTAGACGCATCAAATTGCGTAATCATGTCTGCACCAGAAACTCCATTGATTAAATTGTTCCAATAAGTTTCTACATTATTCCCTATAGGAGTTAGGGCACCGATTCCTGTAACTACAATACGTCTAGCTTGCATGTAAAATATTTTTAAAATAAGAATCCGCCTTTAAAGCAAGGCTCAAAAAGGCGGATTAAATATGCCGAAGGTTCAGCTTATAAAATAATAGAATTTATTATTTTGCGTGCTCTTCTAAATAAGCAACAGCTTGACCAACAGTAGTAATAGTTTCTGCTTGTTCGTCTGGAATAGAAATATTGAACTCTTTTTCGAATTCCATGATCAATTCCACTGTGTCTAATGAATCCGCGCCCAAATCATTTGTAAATGAAGCCTCGTTTGTAACTTCTGCTTCATCAACACCTAATTTGTCAACGATAATTTTTTTAACTCTAGTTGCGATGTCTGACATTGTAAAAAGTTTTTGTTTACGCGGCAAAAATATACTTTTTGTTAAAATACCAATAGTTTATTTGCCTTTTTGTATTCACATTTTATAATCAAGTGTAAAATCTCCTTTTTTGACCCCTTAAAAGCCTCAAAAAGGGCTTAAATGCTAACAATTGATCACTAATTTTTAATGAAACTCCTAATTAATTGCTGGTCTTCGTAGCTAAAATGCTCCTTTGGGAGGATAAAAAAAGATTTTGGCGCAAAATAGATATGAAAATACAAGGGACTTTCAAAAAATCGACACACTTCTTCCCACCTCCACTCTGCCCTTCCTGTCTCTGATTCTAGGCTTGCACTTCGATCATTAAAACTAAAACTCCACACCTGTTTGAACATAGCTGTTCTTCGATAAAACAGCCAAGGCAATAAATACCAAAAAAAGACCATTAAGACAATCCATAATAGAGATCCCAATAAAAAAAGCTCTGGTCTAATTTTTTTATAGAATAACAAAATTGCAGTAAGAATTGCATAGGCATTGACAATTATCATGAGTCCTTTTATTTCGGGCTGTTTAATAAAGTGGTACCTGAGCCCTTGAATGACCTGAGATTTAATGTATTGAATCGGAATAGACATATGTAAAAGTACAGATTGAGCGCAAAGATACAAAGCGCAAAGGTTTGCACTGAAAAAAATGTTGCAAAATGCTCAATTAAGCCTGCACAAAATTTAGGTAAAATGACAAAATCACTATATTTAGAGAACGCATTGCTTAAACATTATACTATGTCTTTTAAACCAAGGTTATCCTTTTCGCAGATCATCAACATGAATGTTGGATTTTTTGGGATTCAATACAGTTTTGGATTACAACAATCTGCAGTAAACCCAATTTATGATATGTTAGGGGCAAGCCCCGACCAGATACCGATGCTCAACTTGGCGGGGCCAATGACCGGCTTGCTAATTCAACCAATCATTGGAGCAATGAGTGATAAAACTTGGTCGCCAAGATTTGGAAGGCGTAAACCCTACTTTTTAATTGGTGCTTTACTTTGTAGCATCTGCTTATTTTTATACCCTTTCAGTAGTGCTTTATGGATGGCCGTTGGTTTATTATGGGTATTAGATGCAGCGAACAATACTGCGATGGAACCTTATCGTGCATTTATAGCAGATAAGTTGCCAAGTGAACAACACGCAACTGGTTTTTTAACACAAAGTTTTTTCACAGGTTTGGGAATTACTTTAGTTAATATTTCTTTGTTTGTGTTTCAAAAACAAATTCACGGAACTTATGGCAGCTTGCCTTACTGGGTATATGCTTCTTTCTTTCTAGGAAGCATCTGTTCCATTCTTACCGTTGGATGGTCCGTTTATAAAACACCAGAGATCCCACCAACAGAAGCAGAACTTGCAGTTTTAAAAGCAGAAAAAATAAATATACTTACGCCCTTTAAAGAAATTGCTTCTGCAATTGGCGATATGCCTAAAGTGATGTGGCAGTTAGCATTGGTGTATTTATTTCAATGGTATGCTTTGTTTTGTTATTGGCAAAACGCATCAAAGAGTATTGCACAATCTGTATGGAACACGACGGTTTATCAAAACAATCCTGCTTATGACGAAGCTGTAGGCTGGTCAGGCTTAGTGAATGGATGGTATAATATTATCACTTTCATGTCTGCTTTCTTTTTGCTTTGGTTAGCAAAAAAAATAAGCCCAAAAATGATTCATGTAATTTGTTTAATTATGGCTGCTGTTGGTTTATTAGTGTTCCCGCATATCACGGATAAATATTTATTATTTGTACCTATGGCTGGCTTTGGTATTGCATGGGCAAGTATGATGGGGATCCCTTATTTATTAGTAGTAGATAAAATTCCAAAAGAAAGATACGGTGTTTACATGGGCATTATCAACATGATGATTGTCATCCCCATGTTAATTCAGACAACCACCTTTGGTTATATTTTGAAAAACTACCTTAACAATGATCCAGGTAAGGCAATTAGTTTTGCGGGTGTTTTGTTAGCACTTGCAGCATTTGCAACTTTGTTGATTCAAGATTCAGGAAAGAAACAAACTGACGAATCAATCCCAACAAGTGGCGGACATTAAAGCATTCTAAGATTTAAATAAAATGATATGAAAGTATTGTGTATAGGAGAAGCATTGATTGACATGATCTGTACGGATAGAGGAAGCAGATTAGCGGATGGTCAAAATTTTTTAAAAAAGGCAGGCGGTGCACCAGCAAATGTGGCTGCGGCAATTGCTGCACTTGGCGGCGAAGTGGACATGGCAGCGAAAGTTGGTAAAGACCCTTTTGGGCAACATTTACTAGACTTATTGAACGAGATGGGCGTGTCTACAAAATGGGTGATTCAAGACCCAAATTCATTCACCACTTTCGCTTTTGTGTCATTGATGGAAGATGGTGAAAGAGACTTTTATTTTAATAGAGGTGCTGATGGACAACTTTCTGTGTCAGATTTAGCTTCATTGAATTTAAACGAATACGGCATTGTTCATTTTGGTTCTGCAACTGGTTTTTTACCAGGCCCATTGCAATCAACCTATATCGATTTATTGAATAAAGCAAAAGCAGCTGGTGCATTAATCAGTTTTGATCCCAACTATAGGCATTTGTTATTCCCAAATAATACCAATGATTTTGTAACACAATCTTGGCATTTTATTCAAGCCTGTGACTTTTTTAAATTGAGCGACGAAGAGGCCATGTTAATTACAGGGCTTGATACAGTTCAAGCTGCTGCAGCTGCATTAAGCGCTAAAACAAACGCAATATTTGCTATTACACTAGGCAAAGAAGGTACTTTGTTATCAACGAACCATGGCACTGAAATTATTGCTAGTATTCCAATCACCCCTGTGGATGCAACTGGTGCAGGTGATGCTTTTGTTGGTGCCGTATTATATCAATTAATAGATACGAAGGCTTCTGAATTACCAAATCAATCAATTGAAACCTGGCGCAATATCATTGCGAATGCTAATAAAGCAGGCGCAAGAACCTGTGAATACATGGGCGCCATGGAGGCCTTTAAACATTTAAATAATTCTATTTTCAATTCCTAAATAGCAAGTGCACTGTGAACCTGACCCCATTACATCAATTTGGTACGGACTTATTGTCGAAATACAAAATTGATAGCAAGAAAAAAGATAAAGATTTTAGCGTAAGATTTTTCGCACATATAGATGCCATCGAAAATTTATTTGATGAAGTATATGCTTGGCATCCAAGAAGGAATGAAGCATTCGAAGGATTATTATCTACTTTGATACAACAATACAAAGAAAGATCAACTACTTTATTAAAGAAGGACGATAAAAAAGCAACCATTGGGCATTGGCATTTGAGCAATGAAATTACAGGCATGAGTTTGTATGTAGATCGTTTCGCAGAAAACATACAAGGCCTTCAAAAAAAATTAGACTACTTTAAAGAGCTTGGGGTGAACTTTTTACACCTCATGCCCATCTTTGAAAGCCCAGAGGGAGAAAGTGATGGAGGCTACGCCGTTTCTGATTTTAGAAAAGTAGCGGGTCGATTTGGAACTTTGCAAGATTTGCAAAATTTGATCGCAGACATGAATACATCAGACATGTATTTAATGTTAGATATTGTTTTAAACCACACTTCTTATCATCACGAATGGGCGCAGAAAGCAAAAGCGGGCGACCCATACTACCAAGACTTTTTCTATTTCTACGACAATCGAGGCATTCCAGATCAATTAGACCAAACAATGCCAGAAATATTCCCTGAATCTTCTCCAGGTAGTTTTACCTATGTGCCTGAATGTGATAAATGGGTGATGACCGTATTTCATCATTATCAATGGGATTTAAATTATAGTAATCCAGCAGTACTTGTTGCCATGATGGATACTATTTTATTTTATGCCAACATAGGCGTAGACATTTTACGTATTGATGCCCCAGCATTTATTTGGAAAGAACTAGGCACAAGTTGTCAAAACTTACCCAAGGCGCATACTTTGTTAAGATTGATTAAGCAATGTACCCAAGTAGCCAGTCCTGGTATGGCCTTACTTGGTGAAGCAATTGTTGCTCCAAAGGAAATCATTAAATATTTTGGCACAGATCAATATACTGCCAATGAATGTGATGTAGCCTATAATGCAACGCAAATGGCTTTACAATGGGATGCATTGGCGACAGGTGATACAAGAATTATGCTCACTGCGCAACATGATATTTTACAAAAACCTTTTGGCTGTACTTGGATCTCTTACACAAGATGCCACGACGATATTGGCTTAGGCTATGACGATGAAATGATTGCACGCGTAGGATTTAATCCATACCACCATCGTGCTTATTTGAAAAATTATTTTTCAGGAAGTCATGAAGGATCTGTTGCAGCTGGCGCTTTATTCTCTGTCAATCCAAAAACAAATGATGCACGCATTAGTGGATCACTTGCTTCCTTATGTGGCTTAGAAAAAGCGAAAGAATGGAACCACGCTGCAGAGATTGAAAATGCATTGAGAAAAATCATTTTAATGCAGGCACATGCTATGTTAATGGGTGGTATTCCTATGTTGTATTATGGAGACGAAATGGCGTATACGAATGATTATAGCTATTTGAAAGATCCTGGTAAAAGTTATGATAACAGATGGATGCACCGTCCTATCATTGATTGGCATAAAAATGAACAAAGACATCAGGAAGGCACAATAGAAGCTCGAATCTTTAATGAAACAAAGCAATTGATTCAAATCAGAAAATCGCTGCCTATACTAAGTGATTTAAAAAATGTAACCTGGATGACCCCTCATAATATTCATGTGGCTGGGCTGATCCGCTCTTACGAAAACAAAAAGCTTTTCTGTTTATTTAATTACAAACATTCAGCGTCTTTTGTAACTTGGTTTGCTTTTAAAGAACATGGCATAAGGCCAGCACAACTAAAAGATCATTGGACTGGCCTTACACACCATGTGGGTAATGACAATGAATATTTCGTGTTAGGAGGATATCAATTTGCCATTTTGGAAGTGATTGATTAAAACTTAAAGCTCATTCCAATATTGACACTGTAATCAGCAAATGCAGCATCTCCTCTTGCAAATACGCCTGTATCATTTGTTCTCAGAATATCCGCGTAGCTTTGAGGTCTTTCACGTCTTAATGCAATGGGTGTATATAAAAAGAAATTATATTTTTTATACATGTAGGTTACCCCTGGCTCGGCAGATACTATATTTCCTGGTCTTCTAAATCCAGTGCTTTTGCCTATCAAGTCGTAAGTTGGGATACACTCATACCTTAGTCCTAAAGAATAAGCCCATGCTTGTTGACTATAATTCAAACCGGTTCTAAGCATGTATTGATCTGCCACACTCATTACATTCGATGTATACTTAATGGCAGCCGCAGTTGGTGTTCCTCCTCTTGCAGTACTCACCCCATTGTTATCTCTTGGATTTAATAAATAAAAGGCATTTGCATACGCACTCCAATTGGTATTGATCTGTCTAAACCCACTTAATTCAACTGAAACCCCCAAGCCACCATCGCCCGGCTGTATAGACTGATCCACATAACCCACACGCTTTGCAGTTGGAGAAAATTGAAATTCATCCTGCGCTTTAAAATTACCGGTAGGCAACTTAACACCTATTCCTCCCATTAAATTGCCTTTTTTATTCGCATCAGGGGCGATCAACCACCTATAAGCTGTAAGACGTATATCGCCTAAGCCGCGCGCAGCAGTTGCAAAGCGATAAGGACTTTTATTACCTAAATGCTCGTATTTAGAAGTACGTTCATAATTCACTAATGGAATACTTACCCCCACCATCCATTTTTCATTCAATGTTCTTGTCAATGCAAAATCCATTGCACTCATATAATTAATTACTTCAGAACCTTCTTCAACTCTATATTTATGTTCTTCTCTACCACTAAAGTGTTTATAAGATTTAAAATACCTATAGTTCAAATTTAATGTCCATTTAGAACTATCTTCTTGGTGCATTCCTGCATGTTCCATAGTACAAAGACCTCCGACTGTTCTGATTGCTACACAACCTTGTGCAACTGATTGATTGATAATGCCAAGGCATAAGATTGCCAATATGAAGATTGATTTTTTCATGTGTTATTTTTTAAACGCAATTGAAACGGTCATTTTATAGACACCTGTGTGGGGTATAACTATAAAACCGCTTAGTGATTATTTTAAAAAATATAATCACTAAAATTTCAAATTGCTGTAGTCTATTTTTTCATTTTTAATTTGGAAACGATATAGCTTCCTAAAGCCTGCCCTTTTTCTGTACTAGTGATACAAGAATTATGGTAATGGATACCTCCGTAAAAACGTGCCCAGTTGTTTTCGTCTGCAGCCTGTCTGAACGATTTAAAGCTTCTATTTTCAATTCCAAATTCTAATTCTGTAGAATCTGTATAAGCTAAATTATCGCCATACACACTTGTCAAAGCTTCTGCTGCTGCAGAAGAAATAGTAGAGTGGCCACAGGTATATTCTGGGAATGCTGGTGTTTGCAATAAAGGTCTCCAATTTGGATCAATGTATTTATTGATCACTGTTTCTGGACGGACTGTTTTGTAAGTATATTTTGCATCCCATGAATTTATAAATGCATCAAAAAGTGCGATCGCGGTTTTTGCATAGGCATAGACTGCTGTATTAAAATCTTTTTTTGCTGTTTTATTAGCAATACCTACAATACTCATCCAATGTCCTGGAGGTGAAAACTTCTTCGTACTAAACATAGCATGTCCTGTCACATTTACTTTAAAAGGATTGTCATCCCAGAAATTAGCAATATGCTTTTGTTCTTCGGTCAAACTATCGCCAGCATTTTTCACCATCATTAAATGCTGATAGTATTCACTATTTTTATCGGTGACATTAAATGCGGGTGGAGGTGATGGCCTAAACTGACTAGCACTATCAATCGCCATTGGTCTAATCTCTGCCCAATGCGGCTCTGCAGCAGAGGCATACATTGGTGGTGTTGGAACCCAACGACCTGGAGAATCTTTTACAGTGTATCTTTCAGCACTTCTTGTTTGTGCGTAATTATCTTTCTTACTCCATGCAATAATAGTACTACTAACTTCTTTCGCATAAGCTTCTGAAGCATTTACCATTTTATTGGACATCCCATTTGACTTCACTAATTTTCTTAAACTATCTGTATAATCTTGCATACTGCCTTCCGGGAAAGTAACCGCTTGACCAACGGTAGCGTAAGCCACTAAAGCTGCATAAGGAAAGTCAATATTTGCGGTGTCTTTAGGCTGTGGAATAGTAGACAAACCTTTCAACTGACCAGCTAAACTTTGGTACTCCGCTGGAGCGCCTGCTGCAACCACTTCGTATCCAGCTATCGCTGCGTAAGCATAGTTTCTGGAAGCAACAATGGGACTAAAATTATTACCCATCACAACCTGATTTAATTCATGCACTGTATAGGCGTATAGGTCAGGGTTGGAAGTAATTTTTTTATAGTCATTAGATTGTGTACAAGCTAGCATTGTCATTGCAAGTAGCAAGACAGTAAATAAATTATTCATTGAATTCAATTGAAAAAGTATAATATATAAAATAAAAAATACAGCTGCGAATTAGAAATAAAGCAGGCTGCTGTTATGCTGGGCATAACCTATTGCATGGCGCAATTATTAAGCAATTATTTTTGGAGGCGGGCCTTGTACCGTTAAATAATTGCTTATTAAACGCGCATCGTAACGATAACCAGTCGTTACATTCGCCGAATTTGCTGGCGCTAAATGCCAGCTATTATTTTGTTCAATGTAATCAAAGCTGATAAACTTTGCCATTGATTTTCCAATTGGACTAGACTTTTTATCAGATCCTGTATTAGAAAGGTCTTGTGCTAATTTATAAAAATCTTCTCTTGCATTTTTAATGTGCAAACGATCTTGGTTGGGTATTACTTTCAATTCAAGGCTATCATTAAAAATTCTTCTTTGAACATATTGGTATACGATGCCTTTTATTACAATTTCACCATCTACTCTTTCGAATTGAGGATTATTTGCATAGTAAGGAAGATTAATAGGCGTTTTAATTACAACCAATGAAGCTTCATCATAGTCATTATCTTCAATTAATTCTACTAATTGATCGGACGCTTTTTGGTCAAAATAATTAGATACCAATCGGTAACCGAATCCGTTAAAAAGCAAAATGCCCAAGAATAGTATAGCGCCTATCTTTTTCAATACCCTAAATTAAACATTTTAATTAAAATTGAGCGTAGATGAAGGGTAGAATTTTAGTAATTTCACCCCCACAAACGACCCAAATCATGCGTAAATTAATACTTTCATTGGCAGCTATTCTAATATTGACGCTTTCTGCTGTGTATCTATTAATTCCTAGTCAAATTGTTATCAAGGGAAAGCAGATGGTCTATTACCCTTCGAATAGTGTCGTTAGAGGAATGATGCAAACCGAAAAATGGTCGGAATGGATGCCAAAAGATATAGAAATTAAAGTTTTAGGTAGCTTAGTGGCTACGATCCAAACAGAGTTGACTGTAGATCAGATTCAAGTGCCAGTTGAATTCACTATAACGAACGGAGAGCAAAAGAATTCTATCATTGGTTTTGAGACAAGTATGGACAATCGCCAATGGTCACCTATTGCAAGGATTCAATATTATATTTTTGCAAAAAAAATACAAAATAAATTAGACCATATTTTAGAAGCTGCTAAAAATTATTACAATTATAGCAAAGGAATTTATGGATTTGACATTGTTGAAACGAAGGTGAAAGACTCTAGCTTGATTACGATGGATCAAACATTGAATGATACACCAACTGTTGCCCAGATTTATCAGATGGTCAATCAACTGGAACAATTTATTGTTTCTCAAAATGGCAAAGCAAAGGGCGCCCCAATGGTCAACATTACAAGATTGAATGAAAAGGAAGTCTATACGCAGGTAGCTATCCCATTGGAAAGAGACATACCCGTTAATGGTGTTTTTACAATAAAGAAAATGGTTTTAGGAAACTTACTTTCTGTCGAGGTTCAAGGAGACCAAGCAAAAGTCAATGAAGCTTTTGAAGCTACAAAGCTTTACATTAATGATAAACAAAAGTATTCTCCTGCAATTCCATTTATCATCTATAACACAAATAGATTATTAGAAAAGGATGCTAGCAAATGGAAGTCGACAATCAATTACCCCATTTTTTAGCTTGCTTAAGCTTTTAGACTATTTAATTTCTAAATTGAATAAGTCTCAAGCTATCAGCATTCATGCCTAATACATATCCTACTTTTTTATTCACTTGTATAGGTGCAATCTGTCTTACCTGACCTTTGATACTCAATCCATTCATTGGCATGGCCTTAAATTCTTGCTTTCCGTTATTAATCAATAAAGTTCCATAGTCAGCGTCATACCTGCCCATTTGGACATTGTTATCATAAAAATTACCCATCATTAAAATGTCTGGCCATTTGTCTCCATTAGCATCCAAAGTTACAGCTGATTTATAGGCTGTGATCTGCGCTTCCCATGGTAATACTTTTGCAGTAAATGCACCTTCCCCATTATTGATGAACAAAGTATTTGCAAAGTGGTAAGCTTTTTCAATTTTAGCCGCTTTTAATTTTTCCTTTGTGAAAATGTCATAAAGGTTCGCTTTTGCAAAATCTTCGGCATACAAGAATGACTTTTTTATCTTAGGTATCTGTCTTTGAATTTCATCCTTATTGGCAAATGGTATTTCCTTCCCTTGTAAATAGAATGTGATAATTTGTTCAAACTTGCCATTGTCATCAAAGTCGTTGTAATACATTGTAATTGGCTCTTTTTCTGTCGCCTTTAACCTTGTATTCAATCCTAGATTTCCAGCAATAAAATCCATATCACCGTCTAAATCAATATCCACAGGAGTTATAAAATTCCACCAACCTGGCAAATTAGTAATAGTTGATTTAGTCCATTTTTTAGCAGATGGATATAACACATCTATGCCGCCCCATTGATGGGTCAATATTATTTCTGATTTACCATCTTTATCGATATCTATTTCTGCCGCACTGGTGATCAATCCAATCCCTACTAAATCAGGCGCAATTGAAGTTGTTACATCTTTAAAATGTCCATCGCCTGTATTGTATAATAAATAACTACTGGTTGGTGCACCATAATCCATCGCAGTAACCCTACTTGTAATCAATAAATCTATTGCGCCGTCTTGGTTAAAATCTCTTGCGATGATGGAAGAACTTTGATTGTAAATTGGGATTGCATTATCTAAAACACTGAATTGACCACTCGCGCTATTTAAATAGACCCTTGGCATCATGTGCTTGTCTTTGCCAAAATATTCGTTTCCTCCTGAGCCAACAACAATATCTTTGAGTCCATCCTTGTTTACATCAACCATCACAGAAGCGACGTCTTCGTAGTTGCTATCTATTCTGAAAGCTTCTTGTTTAGATAATATAAACTTTCCATTAGGTTGTTGATAATACAATGCGGCACTGAATCCTCTGGCACCTCCTATAAAAATGTCTTCTAATCCATCTTTATTGAGATCGCCTACCGAAAGTGCAGGACCTTCTGTAGAATTCATCTGAGGGATTAATTGCTCTCTATTAAACTCTTGGAAGATATTTTCTTGATGTTTGAATTTTAAACCGGCACTTCCTGTAATATCTACTACTTGTTTGGTTGTTTGAGGCCAGTGTTGATTGATTAAATTGTAATCAAACTTTGGCAACCCAATTTGATAAGCAAATGCGAGTTGTTTTTTCTTGAAATCAGCTGGTTGGATTTTTTGAAAACTATTGTCTGGCCAAATTAAAAATGCAGAATCTACTTTGGTATTTTTCAACCCAATAGACAATGGAATTTCCATACTAGATAAAAAACCTTTTACAGGAAATTTTTCATAAGTCCTAATTTCACCTGGGGTATACAAAACTAATTTAGCGCCAATCGCATTGATATTAGTTGCAGCACCTTTTAGTGTTACTGAAACAGCATGTGCTGTTGTGTCCGAATTGGTTTTATTCTCGTAAATAAATGACTTATCATTTACATTGTTCACCACCAAATCTAAATCGCCATCATTATCAAAGTCGGCATAAGCAGCACCATTAGAATAGGAAGAAGGATTATTGATGATCGCCTTTTCTTTATCATCGAATGACAAATCTTTTTTATTTAAAAAGAATTGATTGGGTATTTTAATTTCAGGGAAACGATCTATCAAGGCCATATCCTTTTCGCCCATTTTATTATCCCTAATTTTTTCTTGAATTTCTTGATTGGATACGTAATTCACATAGTCCATATCATTCATCCTCTTTGGGATCCCATTCGCTATAAAAATATCCTTATAACCATCGTTGTCAAAATCCATTAATAAGGTTGCCCATGACCAGTCTGTAGCAAACATCCCCGAATACATCCCCACTTCACTAAACTTTCCATTACGACGATTCCATTGTAAATTATTACGGGTAAACTGGTAGTCGTATCCAACAGAAATTTTATATTGGTAAATGTCGTAATCATCCTCTCCTAAGGACCTTTTTAAAATATAAGGATCCTTTGGTAACATGTCCATGGAGACAATCTCTGGAAAACCATCGTTGTTTAAATCTGCAGCATCAACACCCATAGAGTATTGGCTTGTATGCATCATTCTTTCTTTCTGCTCGTCCTTAAAACTGCCGTCTTTTTGATTAATATACAAGTAGTCATTTTCATGGAAGTCATTACCCG
The DNA here is from genome assembly GCA_964560215.1 of uncultured Sediminibacterium sp. Taxonomy (GTDB): domain Bacteria; phylum Bacteroidota; class Bacteroidia; order Chitinophagales; family Chitinophagaceae; genus Sediminibacterium. The sequence goes on from CAZLKW010000029.1 coordinate 15,751, forward strand.
CATAAATATCGACCCACCCATCTAAATTAATATCACTCATTACGACGCCTAAGCCATAACTGATTGCCGTGCTATTGATTTTAGAAGCCTTGGTTACATCTTCAAAATGACCATTGTTATTAGCGAAAATACGATCCCCAGAAAGTGGATCAAAAGTCCCCATAAAACTCGTTCTTGGCGCAAAAGTACCATTTTGATGTACTGAATGATTCAATAAAAATACATCCAGGTCGCCATCTTGGTCATAATCAAAGAAACTCGCTTGTGTGCTAAAGCCAGAAAAATCTAACCCATATTCGGATGCTGTTTCTTTATATTTTGGGATCCCGTTTTCTATACCTTGGCAAACAAGTAGCTGATTTTTAGAAACAAATTTTTCGAAGTTCCCTAGCCTACAGATATAAATATCCAACATTCCGTCATTGTTAATGTCCACCACAGATACGCCCGTATTCCATGCGCTGTCCTGTGGTATTTGAGCTTGCTTGCCCACTTCTTCGAACTTTAAATTTCCTTTGTTTAAATACAATTGATTGTCGCCTTCGTTTGATGCAAAGAAGATATCTGCCTTGCCATCATTATTAAAGTCTCCTGTAGCTACTCCTGCACCATTATAATAATACATATAATGAAACATGTTGAACTGCTCGTTCGGATGTAATTTATTTTCGAATTGAATGCCCGTTTTTTCTGAAGTTAATGCTTCAAATAAGGGTGTCTCCTTTGCTGATTGATTACAAGCAAGGAGTATAGTTCCAGATGCAAAAATGGATGCAAATTTTTTCCAACTTTTGATATACTTAAGCAACATAAGTTTATTTTAATTTCATGAATACCGGAACCTGATTGTTTCTAATAAATAATACCTTCTTCATTGTGCCCTGCTGAAACAATACCATATCTCGCACTTGACCTGTGATTGCTAGACCAGACTGTTTGTCCTCAAGTACTTCAAGTTTTCTTTTTCCTTTATTGATTAATACTAAACCATAGTTTGCGTCTAAGCGGCCAAATTGAGGCAAAAATCCGAATTGATTGCCGCCCATCACTAAATCAGTTTTCCCATCTGCATTAAGGTCTGTGCTTACCATTGCATTTAAAGAGGAGAATTGAACTTCGTTTGGCAATCTTTGAAGCTCAAACTGACCACTGCCTTTACCCCAAGCAATCACTGAACTAGTGTAGTTGTATAATTTCATAGTCGCTTTTTCAACTAATTCTTTTTTAAACAACTCATGAAAAGCTTTCTTTGCGTAGATCTCGTAATTCAGATTTTCTTTCTTAAGTAATGGAATCTGCTCTTGCATTTCTCCTTTTAGGAAAACTGGAACGTCTTTGCCATTCACTGTTCTAGTTAAAATTTTATCGAGGCTTTCATTCCCATCAAAATCATTGATCCATAATTTTACTGGAGCGGATGCACTTGGTTTTAAATAGCCATTTTCACCCATATTACCCATGATTAAATCCTGGAAGCCATCTCCATCAATGTCTGCCATATGAATTGACTGCCACCATCCATGCAGGTCTTTTAAATTCGAAGTCTTTTCTACCATTTTACCTTTTTCAAAAGCATAAATGATTGGGTACATGTATTCACCAACTATAACCAATGAAGGTTGCCCCGATTTATTTAAATCACCCCATACCGCACTTGTAACCATCCCTAATTTTGCAAAATCAGGTGCGATTGTTGAAGTCACCTCTTTGAACTTTCCTGATCCATTGTTTTGATACAATGCACTTGATGGTGTTACGCCATATTTTAATGGTGTATTTCGAGCACCAACAAAAACATCAAGGTCGCCATCTAAATCATAATCCAGTGGTACTATTACACCAGTATTGTATTCAAACACAGGGAATGCATCAGCGCTATACGTGAAATTAGCTTTACCATCGTTTATAAATAGTCTATGATTCAATTCTCCTCTTGTGGACAATCGATTGTTTCCACCTGAGCCCACTAATAAATCCATGTCTCCGTCCTTGTCCGCATCCAAGAAGACAGCCGCCACATCTTCATATGTCTCAAATGCCTTGAATGCAGCTTGTGGCTTTGGACTAAAATCCCCCTTACTTGTTTGCAAGTAAATTTGGCTTCCTTTATTGTTGGCACCACCAATAAATAAATCAGCTAATCCATCTCCATTTAAATCTGCAGAAGCTGCTTTAGGCCCCTCTTGTGATAAAATTCTTGGAATAATTCTTTCTGCATAAAAATCAACATGGTCATCCTCTGTATGTTTTTCAAAATTCGCTTTTACTTCCTCAAACATTGGCGCTATTTTTTCTTGCACTACTACAAATGGTTTTACAACTTGTTTTGCTTGATCAATTGTATACACCGTATCCAACTTTTGTAATTTTAAAATACTTTGAGTTAGATTCGGCCATATCACTTGTACTGAATCTACTTTTGTAAACTTGCCTAGACCAAAAATTTGTTTGTAATCCACAGAGGACTGGAACCCTCTAGCTGGGATAAGTTCTTTGCTTAAAATTTGTCCTTGTACATACACGTTGATCTTTGCACCAACAGCATTCACATTCTCTGGCAATCCTTTTAACTTAAAACCTAGATACACATTCTTGTTTTTCTCTCTACTCTTATTTTTAAAGACAAAGCTTGGCATGTTGTTATTATTCACCACCATATCCAGATCTCCATCATTGTCTAAATCGCCGTATGCTGCACCATTGGAAAAACTTGGTATATCCAATCCCCAATCCTTGCCCATATCTTTGAATGTTAAATCGCCATTGTTCCTGAACATTTTATTAGGAATTGGTTGACTACTCATTTTTTCAATAATACTACTGATTTCATCTTTCTTCCCAGACAAAACCATTTTTTGAATCATGGTATTTGCAAAGAAATCAATAAAGTCCTGATTGGTTAAGTCTCTGTATATACCATTACTCACATAGATGTCATTATAACCATCATTGTCTGCGTCAAAAATCATTTCCCCCCAACTCCAATCACTAGCTTCTACACCAGAAAAGCGCGCTACTTCTTTATACTTACCATTCTTGTTGTTTAACTGCAATGCATTATGCATGAATTGATGGTAAAATCCGCTAGCAACTTTTAATCGATAAATATCAATATTATCAAAAGAGCTTGTCGTCTTTAATCTAAAATCATTATCAGGCAACATCTCTGTGGTAAAAATATCTGGATAACCATCGTTATTTACATCTGCCATATCAGTACCCATCGATGCAATACTATTATGCTCTGTATAGGTTTCTATTTCATCTTTAAATGTGCCGTTTTTTTGATTGATGTATAAATAATCTCTTTCAAAAAAATCATTTGATACATATACGTCCGGCCATGCATCTCCGTTTACATCCCCAATGGTTACACCTAAACCAAAACTAATCAGCGTGCCATGTATGCCAGCTTCTGCAGATACTTCCTTGAACTTGCCACCTTCGTTTTTATACAAATGATCGCCACCACCTTTCAAGAAATTGGCCACGTCTGAATTTTCTGCTCTTATATCTCGAGCATTGGCATAGTTCAAAGTGTTTACAGGAATAGGACTATTGTTCACCATAAAACAATCTAAGTCGCCATCCATATCATAATCAAAAAATGAAGCGTGCGTTGTATAGCCACTATTTGCTAAGCCATATGCTTCTGCACTATCTGTAAATGTTAAATCATGGTTATTAATAAACAATTGATTCTTACGTAGGTTCTCTTGCATCATATGTCCTGCATTGGCAACATAGATATCCAACCAGCCATCATTATTGATATCCACCATGGTTACACCCGTACTCCATTCTTCTTTATTTGAAAAACCAGCTTTCTCAGAAATATCTTCAAATTTAAAATCACCTATATTTAAGAATAATTTATTTGCTCCTTGATTCGCAGTAAAAAATACATCTGCTAGTCCATCATTATTTATATCTCCAATACCTACGCCACCTCCGTTGTAAAAATTACGGTACTTGAAAATATTATTATCCTTTTCGTCTGTCACTGTGTTGGTAAATTGAATACCGCTATTCTCCACTTTTTCAAAAAGCTGCCACTCTTTTGATTTGGTACAAGATGCGAAAACAAAAGAAACAATAAGTAGTAAGTATATTTTTTGCATAAAACTAGTTCGTGTAGTAATTCGTAAAAATACAAAAAGGCGGGCTTAAACGCCCGCCTAAAATCATAATAGTTGTTTTGAGGGGCTTTAAATTTTATGAAAGCTCCTCAAAACAAAAAGGCCGTGGTAAACCACGGCCTTTTCTATAATAGGTTAACTATTTTGGTAAATCCTAGTAACCGAAGTTTTGCTTCAAATTAGGGTTTGAAGATACAGCTTGGTTAGGGATAGGATAAACAACTCTGAAAGCGTCAGACTTTAATGGTCTTTCGTTTACAGGATCGTTATACTTTCCAAAACGAATCATATCCGTTCTTCTAGAACCTTCTAAGTACAACTCACGACCTCTTTCAGCAAGAAGATCGTTCAATGTAACTGCAGAAAGGTTAGTTGTTCCAGCACGCTTTCTGATGTTGTTTACAATCACCAATGCATCAGCAGCTTTACCAGTTCTTAATAATGCTTCTGCTTTCATTAATAAAGCGTCAGCAAAACGGAAGATTACAAACTCATTTTCTTCGTTAAATCCTAATTGATCTCCTTTTAAAGGATACTTATTAGTTCTAATACCTTTAGATTCTGTAGAGAAGAATAAGCTCACATCTGGAGAGAAAACTAATTTTCCACCAGAACGATCTTTAACTTCTACTTTCTTGCCATCAACATATTTATATTGTTGACCA
>CAZLKW010000030.1:0-17062 GCA_964560215.1 uncultured Sediminibacterium sp.
GTAAAGCAAGCTTCAAGAATCTTGATTCAACACTTTATGATCATCACTGACGAGAATATTACCTTCGATAACAAAGAAGATAAGAAAGAAGATGTGGTTGATGAGCAAGTATTACAATTAAGAAAAGTATTAAAGACTCCATTAGAAGATCTAGACCTTTCTGTACGTGCGTTCAATTGCTTGAAAGCTGCTAAAATCAACAGCTTAAGTGAATTGGTACAATACGAGCAAGAAGATTTAATGAAGTTCAGAAACTTCGGTCAAAAGTCTTTATCTGAAATCGAGCAAGTATTGATCGAAAGAGGATTGAGCTTTGGAATGGATTTAGGTAAATTAGGATTAGACAAATTAGATTTACAATAATTGTAAATCATTATTGATAACCGAGCGAAAGCTCAAACCTTACAATTCCTGACACGGTGTAAGGATAAAACTTAAAAGTCATGCGTCACGGAGACAAAAACAACAACCTTGGAAGAAAAAAGGCACACAGAGAAGCCTTATTGATGAACTTAGCTTGTCAAATTATCACGCACAAGCGTATCGTTACTACTTTAGCTAAAGCTAAAGCTTTAAGAAAATACGTTGAGCCATTAATTACAAAAACGAAGAAAACAGGTTCTAAAGAGGAAATTAGTCATAATCACAGAATTGTTTTTAGCTATTTAAACGATAAAGCTGCTGTTAAAGAATTATTTACAGTAGTTGCTCCTAAAATTGCTACACGTCCAGGTGGTTACACTCGTATCATTAAATTAGGTATTCGTCCAGGTGACAATGCTGAAAAAGCAATGATCGAATTAGTAGACTTCAACGAAATTTATGGTAATTCAATAGCTTCTGCTACTGAACCAGCTAAAAAGACACGTAGAAGTAAATCAACTGCTGCTCCTAAGAAAGAAGCTGCACCTGCGGAAGCTGCTGCACCAGCAGAAGAAGCTCCAGCTACTGAGCCAACTGTATCTACTGAAGAAACTCCATCAGCTGAATAATGAATTAATTCATTTCACATATAAGGCAAGACTTTGGTCTTGCCTTTTTTTTGCCTATTTTTGAACTATAAATCTAGATATCAATATGACCCCACAACCAGCAATATTAGTTTTAGCCGATGGCAATGTTTTTCACGGTCAAGCCTTTGGAAAAGTGGGTACAACCACTGGCGAAATTTGTTTTAATACTGGGATGACTGGTTATCAAGAAGTATTTACAGATCCTAGTTATACTGGACAGATCATCATTATGAGCAATGTTCATATTGGTAACTATGGCGTAAAATCAACAGATGTTGAAAGTAAATCTGTAAAAATTCATGGTCTTATTGGAAGGAATTTAGAAGAAAAATTTAGTCGTGCACAAGCAGATGGAAATTTAAATGAATATTTAATTGAAAACAATATTGTTTCGATTGAAGGATTAGATACAAGAGCATTGGTAACACACGTTCGTCAATCAGGTGCAATGAACTGTATAATCTCTTCAGATAATTTAGATGTAGAAGCTTTGAAAGCGCAGTTGGCTAAGGTTCCCAGCATGGATGGATTGGAATTAGCAAGCACTGCAAGTACAAAAGAAGTATATGAATTAGGAGATGTCAATTCTCCAATTAAAGTAGCTGTTTTAGATTTTGGTGTGAAGCAAAATATTTTACAATGTTTAATCGATAGAGGTGCGCATGTAAGAGTGCATCCTGCTAAAACTGATTTTGCAACTTTAAAAGCGTTTAATCCAACTGGCTATTTCTTATCTAACGGTCCTGGGGATCCTGCGCCAATGGATTATGCAGTAAAAACAATCAAGGAAATATTGGCTGAGAAAAAGCCATTATTCGGAATATGTTTAGGACATCAATTATTAGCAAGAGCAAATGATATTCCAACCTTTAAAATGCACCATGGTCATAGAGGTTTAAATCATCCTGTTAAGAATATTATTACTGGAAAGTCAGAAATCACAACACAAAATCATGGATTTGGAGTAGATCCTGATGCAGTTAAAAACCATCCTAATGTGGAAGTTTCACATGTGAATTTAAATGATGATTCAATTGAGGGAATTCGTTTAAAAGATCGTCCTGCTTTCAGTGTGCAGTATCACCCAGAAGCAACTCCTGGTCCACATGACAGTCGTTATTTATTTGATGATTTTATTGCTTTAATGAAGTCAAAATAATTGAATACAATAAATCACCTATGCTAAATCTTACAATCATCAATGGGCCTAATTTAAATTTATTAGGAAAGCGTGAGCCAGGTGTTTATGGTACTGAAAGCTTTGAAGATTTTTTAGTGCAATTAAAAGAAGCATTCCCACAAGTAAACTTCACCTATTATCAGTCAAATATAGAAGGGGAGTTGGTCAATGCAATTCAGCAATATGGTTTTAATCAAGACGGGATCATTTTAAATCCTGCAGCATATACACATACTTCGGTGGCAATTGGCGATGCAATTGCATCTATACAAACACCAGTGATCGAAGTACATATTAGTAATGTGCATGCTAGAGAAGATTTTAGAAAAATTTCACATGTATCCGCAAAAGCGACTGGGTCAATTGTTGGTTTAGGTTTAAATGGATACCGTTTAGCCACAGCATGGTTTGTAGATCAAGCTGCAAATAAATAATTAAAATTCATTAATACCTGGTCCATGCAGTCTATAAGGATGGATTATTCCCAAAAAGTAAAATGGTTAATCGGACTTTCGATCATTGTAAAATTGGCTTTGTCATTTTTACTTGAGCTTGGCAATGATGAAGTCTATTATTATACCTATGCAGTTCAACCAGATTGGAATCATTTTGACCATCCTCCAGTTGTTGGATGGATGATTCAATTATCTACATTGAATTTAAATTGGGTATCGACACTTTCTATGCGTCTTGGAAGTATTGTTGCTGCTGCAATTTCTACATGGTTTATATTTCGAACTGGAATACTGATAAAATCAAAGCGAGCAGGATGGATTGCCGCTTTGTTATATACCTTTTCAATTTATACAAGTATCATAGCTGGTTTATTCATTATGCCAGATAGTCCTCAAGTATTGTTTGTTACTTGGAGCATCTACTTAATGTCTAAATGGGTTGTTAGACCACATTTATTTAGTATGCTTAATTGGCTTGGATTAGGTTGTTTGATTGGTTTAGCTACATTAAGCAAAGTACATGGTTTGTATTTATGGGCTGGGTTCGGCGGTTTTATTTTATTCCATCAAATAAAAACAATTAAACAATCCTACTTATATCTATCTGCCCTGATTACTATTTGTATGATTTTTCCAATTGTTTATTGGAATATTGATAATGATTTTATTACTTATAAATTTCACTCAAAACGCGTTTTACATTCTGGTATTCAATTTGGCAGTTTTTTGCAACAAATTGTTGGAGAAATCCTTTACCAAAATCCATTGGTTTATCTAAGTTGTTTGATTCCATTGATTCGTTTTAAAAAGCTTCAAACCCTATTTCAAACTCAAAATAATAATCAGCAACAGTCATCCTCTACACTTCCTTTACTTTTATGGCTTAGTGTGCCTTTAATCGTTTTGTTTTGGGGCGTTTCTTTATTTAATCCCACCTTACCACACTGGACTGGGCCAGGTTATATTGCTTTGTTTATAATAGCTGGTGTATATTGGTCTGAAACATCAAATCTGTTTATTCCTACATTCATTAAGTGGGCGATGGGCTTTATAGGATGCTTGGTCATTGGATTTATCCTATTGGTACATGTTTTCCCAATCCAATTAGGGGCTAAAACGTCCGAAAATTTAGGAGAGTACAATCCAATCAATGACGTAACGGGCTGGACACAGTTTAGCGCCGAATTTAAGGCCTTGACGGGAAAAGATGAGAAAGCATTAGCAATAAAAGCTAAGTCGCCAATTTTGGTCTCTAAATGGTTCCCAGCAGGGCATATATTATTTTATACAGCTAGGCCATTACAAAAACAAGTTGTCGCTATAGGGGCACTTGAAGATGTACATAAATTCGCATGGTTAAATGAAATGCAAAATGGTTTAGAAATAGGGCAGGATGCCTATTTTATTCAACCCTCCAATTTGCCATATAATCCTACTAATCTGGTCTTGCCTTATTTTGAAAAAATGGGTAAAACAGATACGATAAGGATACAGAAACGAGGTGTTTTGCTAAGAGAATTTTACGTGTATCGATTCAAAAATTGTCAGCATTTACCAGCGCCTATCTTGCCTAGAAAATAAAGTTTTCAAAATCTTTTCTGTAAGATATACTTACTCCTTGACGGTTTCTTCTGCCCATGCTGCCTCCAATAATATCAAGGCTATTTCTATTAAATATAATTGCGCGGAGTTTTTTGTCTTTTGTTAAAACGAATTCTATATTCAAGTCAGGTAACCATTGGAAATTATTATTTTCAATACTTGATGCCGATCTTAAATTAAAGTCAAAATCACCTCCAAGATTGACAATTACTTTGTCATTGAAAAAGCTTCTTCCTAATTTAAGGTTTACTCTTTGTCGATCTATCTTATTTGAATTGATCGCAATCCCTGATCCTGTTGGGTCTAATAGGTTGCCACTATTGTACACTTTAGATCCAATATCAAAACGCATGCTTTGATCGCCAGTAACTTTATTCAATAAATTTGTAACAGACTTATTTATTTCTCTAGTTAATAATTGAGAAATAGAATTGATACCAATAGTGGTGACACTATATGCGTTATTGGTATTGCCAGTATTGAATCCTACAGGGGCAAAAGAGTTAAAAACAATTAAAAAAGAAACCTGTTTGATAATTTCATTGTCATCACGCTCTAGTCTTGATATAAACTGAGAAAATTCATTGTCCGTACTAATAGGATTGCCAGGTGGGAAGGCCAATGTGAATTTTATATCTGGTCTTGCTAATTTATTTCTTAAAGCAGCAATTACATATACATTACCTCTGTATGATTTAACAGCCGTACTAAAGTTAGCATTACCAACTAATTCGTTCAAGCTAACTCTTTCTGCAGTATACCTTGCATCTATATGAATATCTGCTTCATATGGATTGCCAGTCCATTCAATAAAATTGCCAGCTTCTGGTATCAATTCAAATGGCTTTCTAATGAAAGACTGGAAATTAAAGTCGTATTTTCCTCTTTCAATATTATATTTTCCACGCATTGTTAATGGCTCAATATTACCTGCTCTAATTTTGATACGACCATTTCCTACTGCTTTAATTACATCCCCAGTGAGTTCATCTAATATAACATCAATTTGTGTTTTATTGTCAGCACTTACATCTAAGTCTACAACTAAATTATAAGTAGGTATTTCTGTATTGCTAATGACAGACTTTCCAATTTTTTTAAACACAATGAACTCAGACTTGCCTGTTTCTTTGCTTGTTGAATTGGGTAAATAGATATGTGAGCTATCATTGACATCCGCATTGATCGTCATTTTGATATTTTCTTCAGGGCCACGTATTGTCATAGATGCTTTCCCAACAGCTTGTCCATAGAAATAACTATTATCTATGATGTCCATGTTTACAAGTTCTATCTTCGGACTCTGCATCTCCATATCGTATACTAAGTGCTTAAATCTTTGATGCAAGATTTTTCCTTTGAATTGTGCTGTTCTATTTAATTTGTCTTTGACCTGAATCGACCCAAAATTTATACCTTCTTCATTGAATTGAATAGTTGCAGAATCAATATAGTAGGGCACTTTTGTATAATCAACCTTGAATGAAGCGTTGTTAATTTTTGCTAACCCACTTAAGTCAGGGTTTTCAATTCTCCCTCCAAAATGAATTTGCCCTGAAGCTTTACCTTTTAAATCGGTTAATACTCCACCAATAAATTCTTGAACAAGACCAATATTTGACTGATTCAATGTTAATGTAGCATCCAATGGATTTAAACTATCATTAATACTATAACTACCTTTTGCTGTTAAATTATATTCAGTATTTGGACAGTTCAAATCAAAAGGCACTATACCTGTTTTGGAATCGTAGGATGCTTTAAGACTTGTATTACCTAGTGGGGTGGAATTAAAGCTTAGTTGATTAATTGCGCCTTTTAAATTCAAAGAAAATGCCTCATTTAATTGATTCAAATCGATGGTCGCATTGGTGACGCCTTCTAATTTTGGGTAACTAAAAAATACATTGGTTATATCCCCTAATATGACATTTTCTAATTTAACCTGTAATCCGTTTTTATCTATAGGGTGATTCTGGAATTCTAATTTTTGCAATCCTTGTGTAATCTTGAATTGTTTTGCGAAAGTGTTATTCTTTCTTATTGAAATTTCTCCTCCATTTTGGATATCCCATTGTTTTTCATTTAAGATAAAATAGGAGGGCGACCATTTAATACTTAAACCATCTGTGAAGGTGTTGATTTTCCCATTAAATGTTAAATAAGATAGAGCAGATTTACTTTCAGCTTTTAATTTAAAGACGGATACATCTTTAGAAGTGGTTACCTGTAATGTAGGGTTACTTAAATTAAAACTATCTGTTAAATTAAATTGAGTACCTGTAAGGTCAAGTTTTAAACTGTCTTTATTACCAATACCATTAATAATGGCGTTTGAAATAGCAAATTCATTCCATTGAGCATAGGGCATTTGAGCTTTTAATTGCAAAGTTTGCTTGTCGGTATCAATTCTTCCATTGATTGACATATTGTTGAAACCGGAGAATTCATTTCTAAATATGCGAATATATGGTTCGAAATAATTGGTCTTAATTTGAAAAGAGAAGTCCTGATTTACGGGGGTCTCTTTTAAATTTTTGATATAATTTGGTATATAACCTTGTAAAAAATATTGAACACTATTTGGTAATTGATTGATATTAAATTTCCCAATGATGCTAGCTTGTATATCGTCACTTGAAAGCGTGATTCTTTTTTTACCATCAGCAATACTTGATTTTACAGCAATAGAGTCAAAATTGATTGTAGTGGCATTACTTTTTAATTTTCCGTTGTAAAATTTAGCGAAACCTATAAAATTATCAATAGTGGATCCTGCAAAATTCACATCCAATAAACCCGTTAGCTGAATCTGGTTTTTAGAAAATTGCAAAGCACTCAAATTAGCGTTGGTTAAATCACCTACAGCATTAAAGCTAGGTGTTGCATTTGTAAAATCTACTTCTAAATTACTTATGAAGTTAATATTTGGATCCTTTATCTTGATTGATCCGTTGTATGCTTGCTTTTGTAGGACTCCATTTGTTTGTATTTGAGCATAAGTATAGCCATTGAATTGAATGGAGTCAATTTGCCCGTCAATGTTCGTTATTATTTTATTTAATTTGAATGAACTTCCCGCAATTTTTCCTGTAAAGTTCAAGAGACCTAAAGAAGGAATTTTCAATAGTTTTCCAGCATTAAATCTTTTAGCAGTTAGATTGCCTTCATAGATTGGTTCTTTATCAGTAGGGAATTGTAATCTGATCGAAGTAGCGGCTGTTCCAATATCTGTAGCCAGGTTTCCCTTGGCCATAAAATCATAAATGGTACCATTAAATATGCCATTGTAATAGAAATTACCAAATGCATCTAGTGGAATTTCCTTTAGATCTTTAATTTCAGGTATCCAATTACTAAGGTCTTGGATATTTGTTTTTGCAACAAACTGATTCAATTGAATGAAAGTATTTTTCATTTCAGGAATCCCTGTCATTGTCAAATCTCCTCTAAGGAATGACTGACCATATTGTGCTGATAAATTAGAAGCTTTAAAATCGTCTACGGTACCATTGAAATTGAAACTGGTTGTAATTTTTTGATTAATATTTTTCAGTTCTGGCGCGAAATATGCAATATCATCGAATGCTACAATGGATTTATTAATCCGTCCTTTCATGTTTACTTGGTGCATATATTTCTTAAAGTCAGGAATAAACTCCTTGTATTCCATGGCATAATAGTTGCCAATTGTACTATTATTTGTTTTTAATTCTAATGACGCTAGTTCCATTATCTGGGGCGTCATCTTAAACTGAGTTGCTAATTTTTTAATTATAAAACCAGATCTTTCTTTCAATGATAAATTAACATTTGCACGAATGGTGTCTGCAATAAAACTTGCATTTTCAATTTTGGCATTTAAATCATTCATGCGTATATGTTCCCCATCAAAATAGGGTACAGGTTTGCCAAATCCGTATTCAATCCATATTTTTCCCTGGAGAATTTCAATTTTTTTAGCAACAATATTTAAGTTGCCTTCGTTGAAATACAATTCATTTTTTATCGAGGGCTTTTTCTTCTTTTTCGAAACCGGTGCTAATCCTGGTTTATCTAATACGTAATAAAATGGCTTATCTAAAACCAATTTTTCAATTTCAATTTGTTTGTCTTTGAACTGATTAAAATTGACTAGCACATGTTTGGCCTCCAATTTTGTTGTACTACCAATCCATTCATCATCCTGAATGAATCGAATATTTGTAAAATCAATTTTCTTTAAATCAAATTGTTGTGTTTTGTTATTGCTATCTTTTGATTGAAAATGGTCTAGTATGAATTGATAATTCCATATTGGACTTTTCCTGTGTAGATAGATACTTGCTTTTTCTAAACCGATATATCCAATGACAGGGTTATTGTTTGAAAATAGTAAGTCAGTCACTCTAAGTTTAAGTGTTTGTGCAAACAATAATGTGTCTTTTAGCTGATCTTTCACAAGTACATTTTTGATATCAAGTCTATTGAACAACGAAAAACTTAAACCGTCTAATTGCACGTCAGTTCCAAGGCTTTGGCTCAAATTACTAGCAATTTTTTGCCCAATTTTATTTTGTACACTAGGCAATAGCAGTAGCAAGTAGGATAATAAAAATAATCCTACCAACGCGGCTAATAGTATACGAATTAGACTAAGCTTATTTTTGAGCAAGGGGGTCAAAGTTTAATATTGTATAAGAAATTAATAGCCTGCAACACTGTCATCTCCACGTTTATCTCCTGCAGCTACTCTTTTTCCGTCTGCTTGAATCATAACGCCATCCATTCTACCAAATGCACCTCTTTTTGTAATTGTATATCCTTTTTCTCTTAGTTTATTAACTGTTGCTTCTGGGAAGTCAGCTTCTACACTCACCACATCTGGCAAATGTTGATGGTGAAATCTTGGGGCATCAATTGCTGTCTTTAAACTCATTTTATGATCAATGATATTTACTAAGCCTTCGTAAACTTGGTTTGGAATAGTGGTGCCTCCAGGTGTGCCAATTGTGATATATGGTTTGTTATTTAGGGTAACAAGGGTAGGGGTCATTGAACTTAACATTCTTTTTCCAGGTTGAATAGAATTCGCTTCTCCACCTAATGCACCGTACATGTTTGGTACACCTGGTTTAATACTAAAATCATCCATTTCGTTATTCAACAAAAAGCCTGCACCTCCAACAATTGTTTTATTACCATAAGTATCATTCAATGTTGTTGTTACAGATACCATATTACCATCTTCGTCAATGACACTAAAATGAGTCGTTTGCTCACTTTCTTTTGCGATACCTGCTTGAATATTTTTACTAATACCAGCTACGCCTGCTTGATAATCTTTCATTCTGTCTTGCGCATAATTATTGCTGGTTAAAGTTTTTGTAGGTACTTTCCAAAAGTCAGGATCACCCATATGTTCTGCTCTATCGGCATAGGCCCTTCTTTGTGCTTCTACCATTAAGCTGACAGTTTCAAAAGTGTTAGCGCCCATTACACTTACTGGATAAGATGCAATCATTTGCATCATTTGGGCAATCAAAATACCCCCACTAGAAGGTGGCGCAAAACTAATAATATGGTGCCCTCTATAGTCGAATTCAATGGGTTTTCTAAATTTAGGGGTGTATTTTTTTAGATCCTCTAAACTGATAAAACCATTACTGTGTTTCATTTCATTCACAATCAACGCTGCGGTTTCCCCTTCATAAAAACCTGCTTTCCCTTTTTCTTGGATTCGTTGAATGGTTGCTGCTAGTTCTGGTTGAAATAATGTATCTCCTGCTTTCCAATTTTCTTTTCTTGTAAATGCAGATGCTTGAGCACTATTCTTTGTAAAGTTTTTTCTTTCTGCATTTAATCCTCTTGCTTCTCTTTCTGTAATGACAAATCCATTAGCAGCTAATTCATATGCAGGTTGCAAAAGTGTTTTCATTGGAAATTTTGCATAAGGAAGGGTACTAAACATCCCTGCAACACTTCCTGGGACACCTGAGGCTGAAGCACCAGAACGGGACATGCCTTCTATAGGGTTGCCCTTTTCGTCTAAATACATATCTCTATGCGCTTTACTTGGTGCCGCTTCCCTAAAATCAATCCCCATTAAAACGCCCTCTTTATTTCTTGAAAGTAAAAAACCACCACCACCTATATTGCCAGCACCAGGATAGACAACGGCAAGTGCAAATTGAACAGCTATAGCTGCATCATATGCATTGCCACCATCTTTCATGATGGCAGCACCTACCATACTAGCTATAGGATGGGCGGATGTGACTGCAGCCTTTTGATAAGCTTGCTCTTTAACGATTGAATATTGGTATGGGTTTATTTGAGGATGTTGCTTAAAGAAGGTTTGCGCTGTTGATGTTAAACCGAACTGAAATACTGCAATACCAAGCAGGCAAAAAACCAAGAATTTCTGTTTCATAGAAGGTAGATTGAGCAAGTAAATTACTTAATTATTTAGGTATCAACAACTCAGGTGTTCAGTTGTGTAAAACTATCTGTATTTACAGCATTTTAGGCCCTATAAAAAGCCTATTTTTAAGACCTATTAATATCCAAATTATGCATCAAAAATCTGTCCTTAAAACAATTTTGTGGGTAAGTTTATTTATCCTGCCGTTTTCATTGCTTTCGCAAGTAGTTTCTCCAGAACAATTTCTGGGCTATAAAGTAGGTACTCGATTCACAAGACACCATCAAATTGTGGGTTATTTTAATGCCATCGCTGCCGCCAAGTCAGATATGGTTAAAATTATTCCATACGGTAAAACAAATGAAGGAAGAGACTTGATGGTGGCTGCAATCGGCTCTGCTGAGAACATAAAAAATCTAGAGCAAATCAGAAAACATAATCTTGGATTAATAGACGGTTCTGTTAAGGACATCAATCAACCAGGTATCGTTTGGTTAAGTTATAATGTGCATGGTAATGAGCCAGCATCTTCAGAAGCAGCAATGCTAACTTTATTTGCATTAGTTGATCCATCTAATGCTGATACAAAAGAATGGTTAAAAAATACCGTGGTGATGATTGATCCATGTATAAACCCAGATGGTCGCGATCGTTATGTAAACTGGTACAACAATGCAGTTGGGACAACCTATAATACAGACCCTGCAGCTAGAGAACATATGGAGCCATGGCCTGCAGGCAGAACCAATCATTATAATTTTGATTTGAATCGTGATTGGGCTTGGCAAACACAGGTGGAGACGCAACAAAGAATTCCATTATACCAAAGTTGGTATCCTCAAGTGCATGTTGATTTTCATGAACAAGGATACAACGAGCCTTATTATTTTGCACCTGCTGCAGAACCCTTACACGATGTTTTAACACCATGGCAGAAGAATTTCCAAGATCAAATAGGGAAGAATCATGCAAAATATTTCGATAAAAATAACTGGCTATTCTTTACAAAAGAACGCTTTGATTTATTATATCCATCTTATGGTGATACTTATCCAATGTACAATGGTGCGATTGGCATGACTTATGAGCAAGGTGGAATTGGTGCTGGATTGGGTGTAGTTGATGATAGTTATGATACAGTGACTTTGGTTGCAAGAGCAACACATCATTTTACTACAAGTTTATCTACCATTGAAATTTGTGCTGCAAACCAAACACAATTGTTAGATAATTTTAAAAAGTATTATGATAACAGTCGTCAAGGAACAATTTCTGACTATAAGACTTTTATCATGACTGCAAAAAATGCGAGTCAATTAGAAGCTTTAGCTAGTTTACTAAAGAAAAATAATATCGAATACGGGACTTTAAATAATGCAGAATCAAAGTTTAAAGCGTTTGATTACCACACAAAAAAAGAAGCTGATTTTGTAAATGAAGGATATACTTTGGCTGTAAATGTAAACCAAGCACATAGTGTTTTAGCCCGCGTTTTATTAGAGCCAATTACCCAAGTAAATGATTCAAATACTTATGATATTACGGCATGGTCTCTACCTTATGCTTATGGTGTCCATGGCTATGCATCAAAGTTGCCTATGTCAATTACACCAGGATTCAATTTCAAGGCGCCAGCAATTACAACCAGTGCTTATGGTTACATCATACCTTACCATTCATTTGCAACAGGTAAGGCCTTGGCTCAATTGCTTAAAAATAATGTGAAAGTGCGTTATGCAGAAAAAGCTTTCACTATGAATGGAAGAAGTTTTGAAATTGGTTCATTGGTTGTGTTAAAAACAAGTAATCAAGGCAATTGGAGCGATATTACGAAAGCAGTTTGTACAAGTTTAAATATTGAAGCTGTTGCAGTCAATACTGGATATGCAGAAAAAGGAGCAGATTTTGGATCTCCAGATATTGCGATCATCAATCATGCTCCAAAAGTGGCTATGTTAACAGGTGAGCATGTTGCAGCATTATCAGCAGGTGAAGTTTGGAGCTTTTTTGAGCAACAATTAAATTACCCAATCACTCAATTAACCTACACGCAGTTAAGCAGAATTGATTTAGATAAATATGATGTATTAATTGCACCAGACGGACAATACCGTGATTTAAATTCAAAAACAATTACTGATAAATTACAAGCTTTCCTTAGAAAGGGGGGTGTTTTGATTGCGCTAGAAAATGCAGCTAGCACCTTAGCAGTAAATGCGGATTGGGGAATTCGTTTGAAAGAGTCAGCAAAAGAAGCCAAAGCTTCTGTTCAACAATTGGTAAAATATGCAGATAGAGAAAAAGAGTTCTTAAAGAGTTCTATTCCTGGAGCTATTTATAAAACTTATATGGATGAAACTCATCCTTTAGGTTTTGGAACGAAAGGACTGTATTTTACTTTAAAGCAAGATAAAGTATTATTTGAACCATCAAATAGTGCTTGGAATATTGGTAGCTTTAAAAAAGATAGTTACATCACTGGATTTGCTGGTGTAAAAGCAAAAGCTGCATTAGAAGAAGGTGTTGTAATTGGCATGAAACAAGTTGGCGCAGGTAAATTAATTTATATGACTGATGATCCTATTTTCAGAAATTTCTGGGAGTCTGGAAAGTTAATTTTAACCAATGCGGTTTTCATGCACGGTAAATAATATTCAATATTTTTATTTTAATCAGATGAAAAAACTTCCATTGTTTTTATTGAGTATCGTTCTAGGCATAGAAGCGATTTATGGACAAAAGAATAGTGCAGAGATTTATACTCAATTAAAACAAATGGAAGTACTTGGCAGTGTTTTATACATTGCTGCACATCCTGATGATGAGAACAATGCTTTTTTACCTTATCTGACAAAAGAACGTCACTACCGTACTGCTTATCTGAGTTTAACAAGAGGGGATGGAGGACAAAATTTAATTGGTAAAGAGCAAGGCGTCGAATTGGGTTTAATTAGAACTCAAGAATTATTGGCAGCTAGGATGCAAGATGGTGCGGAGCAATATTTTTCTACAGCATATGAGTTCGGCTTTAGTAAATCTGCCAAAGAAGCTTTAACTATTTGGGACCATCAAAAAGTGCTGAGTGATGTGGTTTGGGTGATTCGCAAATTTCAACCCGATGTCATTATTACTAGGTTCCCTGGAGATGCTAGAGCGGGTCATGGACACCATGCCGCTTCCTCCATTATTGCACAAGAAGCCTATGTCGCAGCTGCAGATCCAAAGCAATTTCCCGAACAGTTTAAATACGGCGTACAACCTTGGAAGGCAAAGCGCATTTTATGGAACACTTTTAATTTCGGAACAGTCAATACAACAAATGACAATCAACTAAAATTAGAAGTAGGTGGTTACAATCCAATCATTGGTAAAAGTTATGGAGAGATTGGTGCCGAAGCTAGAACCATGCACAAAAGCCAAGGAGAAGGCAGGCCAAGAAGAAGAGGATCTTATTTTGAATTCTTCCAACATTTAAACGGGGACAGTGCAAAATCGGATATCATGGAAGGGGTAAACACTAGTTGGTCTCGTTTACAAGCAGCTTCTATTCAAGCTTTTTTAAAAAATATAATTAGTAGCTATAATATAAATGATCCCGCTGCTTCGGTGCCTTCATTGGTAAAATTATACCAACAAATAAATGCATTACCCTCTACCAACTGGAAAAATTATAAGTTGGATCAGGTACAAGAGATCATAAAATCTAGTGCTGGAATTTATTTAGAAGCCACGATAAATCAACAGCAGGTTATACCAGGCGAGAAAGTTAAAGTTCAATTTTTATTTAATCAAAGAACTAATGCAAATTCATTGTTGCAGTCTGTTCGTTTGCCATACATTGATACACTACTTAATAAGTCGTTATTAAATAATCGAAATATTGAATTTAGTTATATCCTTAAAGTTTCTGACAATAAAGATATTACTCAACCTTATTGGTTAAAAAAACCAAAGAAGGAAGGCATGTTTGATGTAGATGATCAAGTTCTTATAGGTAAGTCTGAAAACGATCCTGAATTTGAAGGTGTGGTCAATGTGGAAATTGAAAAGCAGCTATTTGGTTTTAAAATCCCCCTACAATATAAATACCTGGATCCAACAAAAGGAGATGTCTATCAACCCATAGCGGTCGTTCCCGATATTGAATTAAAATACAGTAAGGATGTTTATTTAGTGAAGCCTGGCGCACCTATCCTATTAACTTCTCAAATAAAAGATCACAAAGGGAATATAGAAACCAAAGATGTAATTCATAAGGCAAGTGCATTACCAGCTGAACTATTTTCCATTCATTCAAAGTCCATAGTATATGATCATATACCTACGATTACCTATTTTCCGAACGAATCCCCTAAAATTGTTGTGCTGGATGTAAAAAATACTTCCAAGCATATTGGCTATATAGATGGGGCTGGTGATAAATTACCCGAAGCATTAGTTGAATTAGGTGCCCAAATAACTTATTTAAAAGAAGAGGATATCACTTTAGAAAAATTAAAAGCATTCGATGCGATAGTAGTTGGTATACGTGCGTTTAATATGTACGCTTACTTATCAGATAAACAAACTATTTTGAACGATTATATTGCTTCAGGAGGCAATTTGATTGTACAATATATTAAGAGTAATCTAGTGGGCACTCAAAATATCAAAATGGGACCTTATCCATTTACTATCAATTCAGGAAGACGTGTGACAGAAGAAAATGCAGCTGTAAAATTTTTGCTTCCCAATCATCCAGTTTTGAATGTTCCGAATAAAATCGATGCAGAAGACTTTAATAATTGGGTACAAGAAAGAAGTACCTATCAAGCAGAAAATTTCGATGCACATTTTCAAACTCCTTTGCAAATGAACGATACTGGGGAAGCGCCTAGTCAAGGAAGCTTATTGATTGCACCATTTGGTAAAGGTAATTTTGCCTATGTAAGTTTGGCATTATTTAGACAATTGCCTGTAGGCAATCCAGGTGCCTATAAAATATTAGCAAATTTAATCTCTCTTCCAAAAAATTAATCTTCCATGAAGCAACGTAGAAAAATTAGTTTCATTATGCTTTTGATCATTGGACTTGGCATTGGTTGGATGCTCAAGAATGTAAAAGTTGGATTAATAATTGGTATCCTGATGGGCTTGTTCCTCGCCAGTTTTGTGAATCCATCCAAATTGGGTAGCAAGGGCAAAAGCGATTAAGCCAAGACCAGTTACAATCACTCCACTTAACATCATTTTAGGACCTGTAGAATAAAAGATTGCTGCCCAAATGATAATCGCTATAAATAATGGAATAGGGAAGAAAGGCATTTTCCATGGGAAAAAATCTTTACCTCTTCTTTTATATAGAATCAATAAGCCAATCGCTTGGCCAATAAATTGAATCATAATACGCATTGCAAGAATACCATCAATGACCTCTTTCAATCTAAATAACAAACTAAACACAAAAGCAATCGCGCCTAATACCAATAAAGAGCGATGAGGGAAATGTAATTTAGGATGAAGTTGTGCGAAAAAAGAGAAAAAAGATTTGTCTTGTGCAGCAGCATAGGGAATTCTACTGTAACCTAGAGTTGCTGAAAATACAGAAGCAAAAGCGACCATCAAAATTAAGACAGTGGCAATAGCACCCGCATTTTGACCATATAATGTTTTGATATAATCACTCACTACAAACTTGCTATTTACAATGGTGTCAAATGGCAATACACTTGCTACACTCACGTTCATTGCTAAATAAAGTATAGATATTCCTGTGATTGATATAAACATGCTTCTAGGAATATTCTTTGTAGGGTCTTTTATTTCTGCTCCTAAATGACAAACATTATAATAGCCTAAATAACTATAAACAGTCTTAACACTTGCAAAACCAAGGGCAGCGACTAAACCATATTCAATTTTAAGCCCGTCATTGATATGTAAAATAGGTTCCATGAAATTGCCATGTGCAATGCCACCAAAGATGATCCACAGTAGGGTTGTGATTACACCAACCCATAATAAAACAGATATTCTACCAATCGATTCTATATTACGGTACAATAAACTAATGACTAAGATAACCACTGCGCCACTCACTAATTTTTCTTGTATAAAACTTAAATTAAAAAAGAAATTGGCATATTGTGAGAAACCAATTGCAGCCGAAGCAATCACTAAAGGTGCTTGAATCATTGTCTGCCATACAAACAAAAAGCTCATGAGTTTGCCCCATTTCCCACCATAGCCTTCTTTTAAAAAATGAAAACTACCACCTGCTTTTGGTAGAGCAGCACCTAACTGACTCCAAACCATCGCATCTACATAGGATAAAATGGCTCCTGCAATCCATGCATATAAAAAATAGGGACCTCCCATAATCTGAGCTACGACACTCAATACGACAAAGGGGCCGATGCCTACCATATCA
>CAZLKW010000030.1:17072-20222 GCA_964560215.1 uncultured Sediminibacterium sp.
AAGACTTAATTTGCGGTCTAATTTAGGTTTCATCTTATCAACAAGATAATAAAAAATTACTACAATTATGATCGATTCATTCAAGCAAGTAAGCTGGGCAAACACAGCTTCTATTTATGAAGTGAATATTCGTCAATATAGTGCTGAGGGTACCTTTAAAGCATTCCAATCACATCTCCCAAGAATCAAGGACATGGGTATTGATATTTTATGGTTCATGCCCATTACTGCAATTAGTCAAACCAATAAAAAGGGTAGTCTGGGTAGTTATTATGCATGTAGTAGTTACACTAAAATCAATCCTGAATTTGGTACAGATGCAGATTTTAAAAACCTTGTAGATGCGGCACAAGCTTTAGGAATGAAAGTTATTATTGATTGGGTGGCCAATCATACTGGAAGACATCATGAATGGATGACACAGAACCCAAGTTGGTTTGCACAAGATGCAGCGGGTCATTTTACAGAACGCAATGGATGGGATGATGTGGTAGATTTAAATTATTCAAATACTGCAATGCGCGCTGCCTTGATAGATGCAATGTTGTTTTGGGTAAGGAATTTTAATATAGATGGATTCAGATGTGATATGGCTCATTTGGTGCCTTTGGATTTTTGGGTTGAAGCTAGAACAAGTTTAGAAAAGACCAAGACTTTGTATTGGTTAGCAGAATGCGAAGAATTATCTTACCATAAAGTATTTGACACGAGCTATGCTTGGTCTTGGATGCATGCCACTGAAAAGTTTGGAAAAGGGCATGAAGGTGCACATGAGGTATATAATGTCTTGCATCAATATGCCCAATATCCTAAGGGTGCTTCTAAATTATTTTTCACATCCAATCATGATGAAAATAGTTGGAATGGTACAGAATATGAAAAGTATGGCGTTGCCGCAAAAGCATGGGCGGTATTTACACATACTTGGAATGGGCAGCCATTAATTTACAGTGGCCAAGAATTACCTAACCATAAAAGATTGTCCTTCTTTGATAAGGATCAAATTCAATGGAATAGCGCAGAACCAAATCTGCATGATTTTTATAAAGCCTTGTTAACAGCAAGAAAGCAATATCAAGTTTTACAAACGGGCAATGTGTTTAATTTGCCAACAGAAGCCGGGGTGATGGCTTACATAAAACAAGATCAATCCAATACTGCATTAATTATTTTAAATCTGTCCGAACAGATTCATCTAGTTCCTATTAAACATGAAGCATTTAATGGCAGGTTTACCAATTTATTTTCGGGGCTAAGTTTCGAATTCAATGGGGATAGTCAATTTGAATTAATGCCAGGAGAATATATTGTCTATATTAAAGCTTAGTCTCTTTTAGCCTGCTGGTAACTAATAAACTCCATCATTTCGGCTAAACTAAAACTGCTTAAATTTTGTGCGGCGGTTAATCCTGCTTTTTGAGCAACTAGAACACCATATTTACAATCCTCATAGCCTTCTATAGCATGTGCATCAGGATTGATTGAAATCAAGACATCTTGTTCCATTGCTTGATGAATGTAACGCCAGTCCATATCCAATCTTCTTGGGTGTGCATTTAGTTCAATGACTACATTGTGTTCTGCGCAGGCTTCAATGATCGCTTTGTGATTAATTGGGTATCCTTTTCGACTTAATAACAATCTGCCAGTAGCGTGTCCCAAAATGCTTGTGTAGGGATTTTCTATCGCATTCATTAAGCGCATCATGGCTTTTTCTTCTGTCATTTTCAAATTTGAATGAACAGAGGCGATTACTAAATCAAATAATGCTAAAATTTCATCAGGGTAATCTAAACTACCATCATTTAAAATATCGGACTCAATACTTTTAAAAATTACAAAAGGTGCTAGCTTTTTATTTAAGAGGTCAATCTCTTTGTGTTGTGCTCTAATTCTATCTTCTTGTAAACCGTTGGCATAGAATGCAGACTTAGAGTGGTCACTTATAACCAAATATTCTAATCCTTGTTCTTTTGCTGCTAATGCCATTTGTTCAATCGTATGTATGCCATCGCTCCAGGTACTATGCGAATGGATGATACCTTTGATATCCGAATGTTGAATTGCTTTATTTAATCCTTTTGTTTTTGCTTTTTCAATGATAGATGGGAGCTCTCTTTGTGCCGCAGGAATATATGGAATGGCTACCTGTTCGAAAATAGCTAATTCAGATTCAAATGCTTCTTTTATGTCAAAATTTGGAAGTAGTTGCCAAGAAGTCCAAAAATCTGGACTAGATGCCAAGCTGAAATCTTGAATATAAAATTGATTCTGCGTTACAACATACCATCTTAATTCAAAATTATCAGGCCCTTTGCAACTTAAATAGTGCTCAGCTTCTGTACAAGTAAATCCTTTATCAACTAACCAATGCTTCAAGTCTGAATGGGGTGTTGTGGTTACGATGTCCAAAAAATCCAAGGTTTCCATCTGTCTTTTAAAATGACCAGACACCGAATGTTGTTCAGTAGGGAACTGAATTGACAATGCATTTTCTATTTGCGCAACTGTTTCTTGAACTTGTTGGTATAAGAAACTGCCTTGGTTTTGAAGGTAATAGTTTAAGGAATCTTGAATACTTTGCTGTGTCTTTGCCCCAAACCCTTTATAATTGATCAAGCGATTCTCTTCACATGCATATAGTAGCTCTCCAATACTTTCAATGCCTAATTCTTTCCAAATGGTTATTATCTTTTTTGGGCCTAATCCTTTAATTTTCAACATCTCCAATATACCAGGAGGGGTCTGTAAGATATATTCTTCTAAGATTTGTAATTTCTTTGTAGCTATTAAATCCATAATTTTCTGCGCCAAAGCTTCCCCAATGCCTCTTATTCCTGCAATTTGTGCTGGCGTCATAGCTTCCAATGGGTCGTTTAATCGGTCTATGGTATAGGCTGCGTTACTGTAAGATTTTATTTTAAATGCATTTTCTCCATGGATGTCCATAAGTTTAGCAAGCAAACTAAAGTATTCGGCTATTTCATAATTGTGCATAGGCAAATATAAATAAAACAAAGGAGTACATTAGAGGAGTGGAAAGTAGGGGCATAAAAAAAACCCCCGATGAATCGAGGGTCTTTCAATATTATCCGAGGATAATTATTTCTTTTTAGCAGCAGCTTTCTTAGGAGCAGCTTTCTTAGCAGC
>CAZLKW010000031.1:0-19366 GCA_964560215.1 uncultured Sediminibacterium sp.
TAAATGATGTAGCGCCTACAGGCATGATCATGAATTCTTGGAAATCAATTTTATTATCTGCGTGTGCACCACCGTTTAAGATATTCATCATTGGCATTGGCAAAGTTCTTGCATTTGTACCACCAATATACCTGTACAATGGTAAGTTTGCTTCTTCAGCTGCTGCTTTTGCAACCGCCATACTAACCGCTAAAATAGCGTTCGCACCTAATTTAGTTTTATTAGGCGTGCCATCTAAATCAATCATCACCTGGTCGATTGCTGCTTGAGAAGTAATGTCAAAACCAATCAAAGCATCTGCAATTGAAGTGTTTACATTTTTCACCGCTTTCAAAACACCTTTACCTAAGTATTTCTTTTTATCGTTGTCTCTTAATTCTGCAGCTTCGTGAATACCTGTACTTGCACCACTTGGGACAGCAGCACGACCCATTGCACCATCGTCTGTCAATACATCCACCTCTACAGTTGGATTACCTCTACTATCTAAAATTTGTCTTGCATGTACTTCAATAATGTAACTCATAATTGGATGATTTATTTTTCTAAAAAATTTAATACGATTTGTGGACGCAATTTACACCCATTTTTTTTAATGGGTAAGCAATTTGAAGATTTCTTCTAAACTAGACTCCTGCGTCTGCAAACGTTCTATATGCAAGCCTTTTTCCAAAGCAAACTCCATAATATATTGCCTAGCTTGATTCAAATTTTCTTCACTATTGGACTGAATGACTAACGCACGTTTGTCTTGCTGTTCTAATAGCTTGTATTTTAATTGAATGGATTGCAAATGTTCAGAAATATCTTCTTGAAATTGCACCAATAAATTATGTTGGCTAGACTTAGTCAAAGTCTCAATAGGCTGATTGGCAACTAATTTTCCCTGATGCAGCACCAATACCCTGTCACTAATCGCAGCCACTTCTTGTAAAATATGAGAAGAGAACAAGATCATTGCATTTGCACTTAATGATTTAATGAGCGCTCTAATTTCTATTAACTGATTGGGATCTAAGCCCGAAGTTGGCTCATCTAATAAAATCAATTCAGGTTGATGTAAAATCGCAGCTGCAATGCCCACTCTTTGTTTGTATCCTTTTGATAAAAAACCAATTTTCTTGTGCTGCATGGACCCTAATCCTGTTTGGAAAATCACGTCTTGAATTCTTTTTTCTGAAGAAGGGATTGAATGCACCCCTGCTAAGAAATTAAGGTATTCAACCACAAATAAGTCGTCATACAATGGATTGGATTCAGGTAAATAACCAATCTTCTTTTTGTAAGCCAGTTCCTGCTTTTGCAAGTCTATCCCCGATAATAAAATAGATCCTGTGTCTATTTCTAAAAAGCCTGTAAGCATTTTTAAAGTGGTGCTCTTGCCTGCCCCATTTGGGCCAAGAAATCCCACAATTTCTCCTGGCTGAATGGTGAAACTCAAAGATTCAACAGCTTGAAACTGATCAAACTTTTTAGATATGGCATGTACGATCAAAGACATGTTCAAAAATAAAGCTTTATTCTAACTCTTTTGAACTTGTTGGCAAATGATCATATTCCCCCTTAAAACCATAAAATCCAAAAATGAAGAACCCTATACAAATGGGGGTGAATATGGTTAATATAATCGCCCATTGCAAACTCACATTTGACTTTGTAACTGGAGTAGCAGCGCCAATTTTTTGAGCTGCTTGAGCAACTAAGAACCAAATAATTGCGGGTGCTAAACACATCCATACAAAACCTAATATTTTTTTTATCGTATTCATAATACTTAATTTATTAATTAATCCATTACTTCTTTGTCCGCCTTATTAGATAAATAAATCACTCCAATAAATAAACAAATTGTTGCCACTCCAATTGGGTACCATAATCCAGCGAGTGGATCTCCTGCAGGATTGTCTGCGGTTTTTGTAAACTCAACAATTAAGGTACCCAAGAAAGGCACCAATCCGCCAAACACGCCGTTACCAATATGATAAGGCAATGACATAGACGTATAACGAATTTTGGTTGGGAATAATTCAACTAAAAAAGCTGCGATTGGTCCATAAACCATCGTAACGTAAAGGATCTGTACAAAAACCAACCAAATTAAATTCCAATAAGTGGCATGATCCAATGTCTTTTCTACAACAATATTTGGTTTTAAAGAGGCAGCAGCAATCCTCACTTCCTGCGTTTTAGAGGCATCCAAAATAGCCCCATTTACAGGTTTTAATTGCACCACAATTGTATCTAACTTTGTTGCATCCATTGCATTTGGTTGCATGTAATAAATACTTCCAGTATTTGCGTCTTTGATGATATCAGTTAAAAATAAGGTGTCTGTTTTGGTATAACTAAATTTAGCGCCATCTGTATATGCCGTGTCTGTCTTTTGTACCACATATAATTTCGTATAAACTTTTTCGTCAACAATGGCTAGCTTTTCAGAAACAACAGTATGTGCTAAATCAATTTTTTCTACTCTATTTTTTGCATTTGTTGCATCTAAGAAATATTGATAAATCGGCCTATAAGTAATAATACCAGCCAACATACCCAACATCATAATCCACTTTCTGCCTATTCTATCACTTAGATATCCAAATACCACAAAAAATGGTGTGGCAAATAGAATGGCCCATAGCATCAAATTTCTTGATTGTACAAATTCTACTTTACATACTGTTTCAATAAAGCTTTGTGCATAGAATTGTCCTGTATACCATATAACCCCTTGCCCCATGACCGCACCAAACAGTGCTAATAAAACCATTTTAAAATTTGCCTTTTGACCAAAACTCTCTTTCAATGGATTCTTTGCAATTTTGCCTTCTGATTTTAGCTTTGTGAACATAGGAGATTCACTCATCTTCATCCTAATTAAAATAGAAACAACAACTAAAATAATAGACAACCAAAAAGGATACCTCCATCCACCCCACTCTTTACTAAATGCTTCGACCCCTTGATTAGACCTTATTAAAATAATCACGCCTAATGCCAGGAATAAACCCAGTGTGGCCGTAGTTTGTATCCAACTTGTCCAAAATCCTCTTCTATTTGCTGGTGCATGTTCTGCCACATAAGTTGCGGCACCACCATATTCCCCTCCTAATGCTAAACCTTGAATCAGTCTTAATATTAAAACAAGGATGGGTGCCGCCCAACCTATTGTTGAAAATCCAGGCACCAAACCAATTGCAAAAGTAGATCCACCCATCAACACCAAGGTTAACAAAAACGTGTATTTACGACCAATCATATCTCCCAATCTTCCAAAAACCAATGCCCCAAATGGGCGCACAATAAAACCTGCAGCAAAAATTGCCAAAGTGCTTAGTAGCGCAGAGGTTCCGGCATCTGAAGGAAAAAATTGTTTTGAAATAATTGTAGCCAACATGCCAAATATGTAAAAATCATACCACTCAATAAGCGTTCCCACGGAAGAAGCACCAATGACCAAACTAATTTTTGTAGGCTTTGTGACGAAACTCATAATTTAAACTGTTTAATTGCTGCTCTTCAAGTTAATTAGATAAACTTAAAAAATGTAAATTTGGTTGACTAAATTTAAAACTGCCAAATGTCCTATCCTTATCAAATTAAAGACCTTAAAGGTTACCATGAAGCCTACCAAAAAAGTATTAAAAACCCTGATGCATTTTGGGGTGAAGTCGCAGAAAATTTTACTTGGCGTAAAAAATGGGACAAGGTAAGTGAATGGAATTTTAAAGACCCAAGCATTAAGTGGTTTGTTGGCGGTAAATTAAATATTACCGAGAACTGTTTAGATCGTCATCTTGAAACCATGGGCGATAAACCAGCAATTATTTGGGAGCCAAATGATCCGGAAGAACATCACCGCATCATTACTTATAAGCAACTACACTTAAAAGTATGTCAGTTTGCACAAGTCTTATATAATAATGGTGTAAAAAAAGGCGATCGTGTTTGTATCTATATGGGCATGATTCCGGAACTATCGATAGCAGTATTGGCCTGTGCAAGAATTGGTGCAATTCACAGTGTAATTTTTGGTGGTTTCTCTGCACAAAGCATCGCAGATAGATTAGACGACGCGAAAGCAAATTTTATCATTACATGTGATGGCGCTTACAGAGGCGCAAAAGATATTCCTTTAAAATCCGTTATTGATGATGCTTTAATTGGAAATAAAAATATTCAACGTGTTATTGTTTGTACTAGAACAAGGACCGCTGTATCTATGTTGAAAGGTAGAGATGTGTGGTGGGAAGATGAAATTAAGAAAGTGGAATCACAAGGCACTTCATTTGTACCAGCAGAAGAAATGGATGCAGAAGATCCTTTGTTTATTTTATACACTTCTGGTTCAACAGGTAAACCTAAAGGTGTTGTGCATAGCGTTGCCGGTTATATGGTGTACACTAATTATACTTTTGTAAATACATTTAATTACAATCGGGATGATTTATTTTTCTGTACAGCAGACGTTGGATGGATTACAGGACATAGCTATATTGTATATGCACCATTGAGTGCAGGTGGTACTTCTATGATGTTTGAAGGGGTCCCTACATTCCCTGATGCTAGTAGATTTTGGAATATCATTGACAAATTCAGGGTCAATATTTTATATACTGCTCCAACAGCAATTCGTTCCTTAATGGGTTTTGGCTTAGGCCCAGTGAAGGAACATGATTTAAGTAGTTTAAAAGTATTAGGTACAGTTGGGGAACCAATTAATGAAGAAGCTTGGAATTGGTACAATGAAAATATTGGAAAAAAGAAATGTCCAATAGTAGATACTTGGTGGCAAACAGAAACTGGTGGAATCATGATCTCTAATATGGCAGGCATTACACCAGGTAAAGCAGGATGGGCCACTTATCCAATGCCAGGTATTGAGCCCATTTTAGTAGATGACAAGGGTGCCGAAATTACTGAGAAAGATGAGGAAGGAATGTACCGTGGCAATTTATGTATCAAACAAGCTTGGCCGTCTACCATTAGAACTACTTATGGGGATCATGAAAGGTGCAGAACCAATTATTTTGCGACTTATGATAACTTATATTTTACAGGAGATGGTGCATTTAGAAACGAAGAAGGACAATTTAGAATTACCGGACGCGTGGATGATGTATTGAATGTGAGCGGTCACAGAATTGGTACTGCCGAAGTAGAGAATGCAATCAATATGCACGCAGGTGTAGTTGAAAGTGCTGTTGTGGGCTATCCCCATGACATTAAAGGACAAGGTATTTATGCTTATGTAATTTACACAGGCTCACATGCACAAGACACGCATGGCACGGCTGACATGGTGCGTAAAGACATTTTACAAACAGTCACAAGAATTATTGGTCCAATTGCAAAACCAGATAAAATCCAATTCGTTTCTGGTTTGCCTAAAACAAGATCAGGAAAAATCATGCGTCGTATTCTGCGCAAAGTTGCAGAAGGAGAATTAAATAGCTTAGGAGATACTTCTACCCTATTAGATCCAGGCGTGGTAGATGAAATTGTAAAAGGGGTGATTTAAATTGAAATAAGAAAACATTATTTCTTAGATCAGTAAACTGAAATAATTCAACTAAAAAGCCTCGAATAAATCGAGGCTTTTTTATATTCAGTTAGATGTCAATTCCTATTGTTGCTCCATTAATCCTTTTAATTTCTTAGACAATAAGAATAGAATAATAGAAGCGATACCTGCCATAAATACAAAGAACATAAAGAACTCATGCAGGTTTGTTATTTGATAGCCTGCAAAAGAAGTTGTCTTACCATTTTCAGGATATAAAGTACTAAATACGCCTGCTAATTTATTCGCAAATGCATTCGCCGTAAACCATACTGCCATTAATAAAGAAGCAAACTTAACTGGCGCTAATTTATTAAATAGAGATAAACCGATTGGCGACAAACACAACTCGCCAAATGTATGCATCATATACATCCCAATCAACCAGATCATACTTACTTTGATGCCAGTACCAACACCATTCACGCCTGTTGCAATCCATAAATAACCTAAAGCTAATAACATTAAGCCCATCGCCATTTTGAATGGAGAGGATGGTTCACGATTTGCTTTGCCTAATTTAATCCAAACCCACGCAACAAGTGGCGCAAGTGTAACAACAAAAATAGAATTCAATGATTGGAAGAAACTTGCTGGTACTACAAAAAATCCTAAATCTCTTTGTGTATTTTCAGAAGCAAAGAAAGTAAGAGAGGCCCCTGCTTGTTCAAATGCACTCCAGAAAAAGATCACAAAGAAAGATACTGTAAACAATACAGCTACTTTTTTCTTTTGGATAAGATCTAAAGACTTATCTGAAAAAATAATAAATGCAATTAATAGAATACAAGTAATTAATAACCAGAATAAATAACTCACTACTTTAATATCGATATATACTAAGGCGATGGTCACTAAAGAAAGTAAGAATAAGAAACCAACCATCACTGGAACTTTCTGAAACAATTTAGGTGCATTTGTTGGCGCATCCCCAATAGAAGCACCATCTGCATCTACTAAATACTTTTTCTGAAATATCATTTGCGTGACAACACTCAAGAGCATTGCAACACCTCCTGCAAAGAAAGCCCATTTAAAATCTCCATTGTTGCCTGTGTCGCCAAAAAATCCACAAACAAGCGGACCTAATGCACCACCCGTATTGATACCCATGTAAAAAATGGTATAAGCAGCGTCAATTTTTGAATCTCCTTTTCTATACAATTGACCCACCATGCTTGAAATATTTGGCTTGAAAAAACCATTCCCAGCAATCATACATCCCAATCCTGTATAAAATAAAGGCATTGCTAGTGCTGCATTGTCATAAAAATGACCACAAAAAAACAAGACAAATTCGCCAATTGCCATGACCAATCCTCCTGCAATAATGGAACGTTTATTACCCCAATATCGGTCTGCAATATATCCTCCTAATAAAGGAGTCAAGTAAACTAGACCTGTATAACTACCATAAACTTGCGAAGCGTCATTCTGATTAAAAGCCATTGCTTTCACTAAAAACAAGACTAAAATGGCGCGCATACCATAATAGTTAAATCGCTCCCACATTTCCGTTGCAAACAAGACATAGAGTCCTTTTGGATGTTTTTCTGCTACTGCTGACATATTCAATTGTATTTAATTGGTACAAAATAATAAAATCCCTTCAATAATTTTTACTTTCGTGCTGCAATCACCTTAATTATGAATATTTTACTAATAGGTTCTGGCGGAAGAGAACATGCATTGGCCTGGAAAATCGTACAAAGCTACCACTGCGATCAGTTATTTATCGCACCTGGAAACCCAGGTACAGCTTCAATTGGCACTAATTTATCGATTGGTTTAGACGATTTTGAAGGATTGAAACAAGCAGCCATATCACAAAATATAGACATGATTATTGTGGGCCCAGAAGAGCCATTGGTTAAAGGGATATTTGATTTTTTCGCAAATGATCCTGCGACTGCTACTATCAATGTCATTGGCCCATCCGCTGCAGCGGCTCAATTAGAGGGCAGCAAAGCCTTTAGCAAACATTTTATGCAAAGACACCAGATTCCAACTGCTGGATATGCTGAATTTACAATCGAAAACTACGAAGAGGGTAAATCTTATATTGCCGCTCATAGCTTGCCTATTGTTTTAAAAGCAGACGGCCTAGCTGCTGGAAAGGGCGTTATTATTGCTACTTCTCATCAAGAAGCATTGGATAGTTTTGAAGCCATGTTGCAGCATAAGCAATTTGGCACAGCAAGCGCTAGGGTGGTCATTGAGGAATTTTTAACGGGGATTGAAGTCAGTGTTTTTGCCTTAACAGATGGCAATAACTACCAAATTATAGGACACGCAAAGGACTACAAGCGCATTGGCGAGGGAGATACAGGGCTTAATACAGGGGGAATGGGCTGTGTAAGTCCGGTTCCATTTATGGATAGCGCCTTTATGGAAAAAGTAGAGCAAAAAGTTGTTCGCCCAACCATTGAAGGCCTTGCTAAAGAAGGATTTGTATATAAAGGCTTTGTATTTTTTGGCTTAATGAACTGCAATGGCGAACCTTCTGTAATTGAATACAATTGTCGTTTGGGCGATCCGGAAACAGAGGTAATTCTACCCCGTTTACAAACTGATTTAGTCAGCATTTTAGCCGCAACAGATAACGGCACATTAGAAGATGTAAATATCGAATACCATGAAGGTGCATTTGCAACCGTGATGGCTGTAAGTGGCGGTTACCCTGGTGATTATAAAAAGGGATTCCCAATTAGTGGATTAGACCTTGCAGCACAAACTCCAAAAACGACTCTATTCCAAGCTGGTACTGCTTTTAAAGAAGATGCTATCGTGACAAATGGAGGTCGAGTTTTAACGGTAACAGCGCAAGGGGACACAATTACTGAAGCAGTTCAAACCGCAAAAAATGCATTGACAAAGATCCATTTCGAGGGCATGGATTTTAGAAAAGATATCGGCTATGAATTTGCCAGTTAGACCCATTCAAAAATAATCTTGTTCATTTTTTTAAAAAGCTTTGTAGTTCAAGGATTTTAGATGAATTTTGCATCATACCACTGAATGTAAAATATTGAACGAATATGGGCTTATTTAACTTTTTTACCCAAGAGATTGCAATGGACTTGGGAACTGCAAATACACTAATCATCCATAATGATGAAGTTGTTGTAAACGAACCTTCAATTATTGCCTTGAACAGGAATAATATGAAAGAAGTTTTAGGTGTTGGAAAGAAGGCATTATTGATGCACGAAAAAACACATGAAAGCATTAAGACAGTTCGTCCATTAAAAGATGGTGTTATTGCAGACTTTAACGCCGCGGAATTAATGATTCGCGAGTTGATGAAAATGATTTATCCAAAGAAGCCTTTATTTCCTCCAAGTTGGAGAATGGTTATTTGTATTCCTTCTTCAATTACTGAAGTAGAAAAAAGAGCGGTACGTGATAGTGCTGAACAAGCAGGTGCAAAGGAAGTTTATATGATTCATGAACCCATGGCTGCTGCATTAGGTATTGGTATCGATGTAGAAGAGCCAGTTGGAAATATGATTATTGATATTGGTGGTGGAACAACTGGAATTACTGTCATTGCTTTAGCAGGTATTGTTTGTGATCAAAGTATTCGTGTTGCTGGAGATGAATTCACTGCTGATATCATGGAAGCATTAAGACGTTACCATAGTTTATTAATTGGTGAGCGTACTGCAGAACAAATTAAAATACATGTGGGTGCTGCTTTAAAAGATTTAGATAACCCACCAGAAGATATGCCTGTAAATGGAAGAGACTTGGTGACAGGTATTCCAAAACAAATTATGGTTTCTTACCAAGAGGTAGCAGAAGCATTAGATAAAAGTATTTTCAAAATCGAAGAAGCGATCTTAAAAGCTTTAGAAACAACTCCTCCAGAATTAGCTGCAGACATCTATCGTAGAGGTTTGTACATTACAGGTGGTGGTTCTCTTTTAAGAGGTTTAGATAAAAGATTGAGTGCAAAAATTAAATTACCTGTTCATGTAGCAGACGATCCATTAAAGAGCGTTGTGCGTGGAACAGGTATTGCATTGAAAAACTATCAACGTTTTCCATTCATTATGAGATAATACCTAATGAAGAATATCATTGGCTTTATACGACAGAACTTTACATTTTTTAGCTTTTTGATACTGCAAATTGTATCGTTGGTAATGTTGTCTTCTTATAGTAAATCTCACCAAACATTTTTTGGAAATTGGAATAATGCGGTAGCTGGAAAAGTCAACAGTTATTACAATGAATGGTCTTACTTTTTTGATTTAAAAGAAACCAATGCAAAACTTGTTGCAGAAAACGTAGCACTTAGAAACGAACTTGCACAAAATTTTGTACCCTACGACACAAGTGTAAAATCAGGCACATTGATTTTACGAAAAGATAGTTTAGAAAAAACCAGAAAATTTTCTTACTACCCAGCCAAAGTCGTTGGCAACAGCTTTACCCTACAAAAAAATTATATCACAATCGAACGAGGTGCTTTGCAAGGTGTAATAAAAGATATGGCAGCAATAAGTCCAGACGGATCGATTGTAGGTGTCGTGGTCGAAGTAAATGATTATTACAGTAAAATAATGAGCTTATTACATCGCAACAGTAAAGTGAGTGCGATGTTAAAAAGAGATAGAGTTGCAGGTAGTATAGAATGGGACGGGAAGAACACTGAGATATTATCTTTAAAAAATATTTCAAAAAGTGCGCTTCCGAAAATCGGAGATACCGTTTTAACAAGTCCCTACTCTTCAAGCTTTCCAGCGCAGTTAATGATAGGAAGAGTGACTAGTATCGTTCAAGATCCGTCAAGTAATTTCTTGACCTTGAATATCAAATCTGCAACGAATTTCTATAATTTAGAATTTGTGTATTTAGTAGAAAACAAAAGAATGGGCGCTCAATCAGATATAGAGCAAAAGGGGGATAATAATGAATAGTATTCTGAAAAATAGTATCCGCTTCATCTTGTTCCTATTGATTCAAATTATCATTTTGAATGAAGTTCCTCCTGTTCATCAATTTATTACCCCCTACTTATATTTTATTTTTCTTCTTTGGTTGCCATTTGGCACAAGCAGATTAGCAACAACTTTACTTGGGTTTTTCCTTGGTTATTGCTTAGATATGTTCACCAATACGCCAGGATTACATGCTGCAGCAGCAACTCTAATTGGTTATTTAAGACCCACTATTTTAAATATTCTTTTAGCACAAGAAGCTTCAGAAGAAATCACAAAAGAACCAAGTATTGGTACAATGGGATGGGGACCATTTGCATTTTATATTTTCTCACTCACTTTCATTCACCACTTCTATTTAGTATTACTAGAGTGGTTGCAATTTGGTAACTTTAGCTATTTCATTGGGAAAGTACTCTTTACTAGTTTAATGAGCATCCTTCTTATACTACTAGTGGAACTTTTACTGAACAGAAGAAAGCTAAAAAGATAATACATGTCAGTATACAATCAGAATCGAGGCGGAATTATTCAAATTATTATTGGCACTATTTTTATCCTGATTGTAGGTCAATTAATTAGTTTACAAGTCGTATCCAATAAATACAAATTAGCGGCAGATAACAATGCAATCTATCGCAAAATCATTTACCCAGATCGTGGTATTATATATGATCGTAAAAAAAGAGCACTCTTAGAAAATACAATTAGTTACGATTTAGTTGTCATACCAAATGAAGCAAAGGGTGTTGACACGGCTGCATTATGTGCTATTTTGCAAATAGACAAGGAAGAGTACAAGAAAAGAATTGTAGAAGCTATTATAAAAAATACAAGGGTGAAAGCCGGTATTTTTGAACCTTTTCTAACACCTGAGCTTTATGCACAATTGAATGAAAATCTATATCGTTTCCCAGGATTTTCTTTGTCTGAACGCTCTATTAGGAATTATCCATACAACACAGCTGCCCACGTATTGGGCTATGTAGCTGAAGTTGACGTGAATTTTTTAAAGAAACATGAAGCAGAAGGATATGAAATGGGAGATTATGCGGGCATGACTGGTCTAGAAAAGAATTATGAATCTGTACTAATGGGACAGAGAGGTGTTAAGAGATACTTAAGGGATAATAAAGGAAAGATACAAGGGCCTTATGAAAAAGGAGAATTTGATACTGTAGCCATCGCAGGAAAAAATTTATATACAAGCATTGATGTACAGGTACAACAGCTGGCAGAAAAATTATTGCAAAATAAAATAGGAAGCGCTGTTGCAATCAATCCTAAAACAGGCGGAGTGATTGCGATGGCCTCTAGCCCTGGTTATAATCCAAACTTATTAACGGGTAGTCAAAGAAGAAAAACAATCGGTAGATTATTATTAGATACGGCTAGGCCAATATATAACCGTGCAATTAAAGGTCAGTATCCTCCAGGATCCACTTTTAAACCATTAGGTGCATTGATTGCTTTGGATGAAGGATTAATAACGCCTAATTTCGGGTACAATTGTTTTGGATCTTATGCAGCTTGTGGTGATCCAAGAAAATGCGAACACCATAATGCAGGACATGCCGCTAATTTACAATTGGCATTGGCTTATTCTTGTAATTCTTACTTTTTGCAAGTTTTCAGAATGGCAATTGATAATCCGAAATATAAATCTGCAAAAGGAGGTTATTTAAAGTGGAAGGAATATATGAATGCATTTGGATTTGGACGTAAACTTGGAGTAGACTTGCCAAGTGAAAACAAAGCAAATATACCTGACACTGCACAATACAATAAAGACTTTGGTAATCCAAGATATTGGAATAGCTGTTATATGCTTACATTAGGTATTGGTCAGGATAGAATGACAGCGACACCTCTTCAATTGGCCAATTCAATGGCATTCATTGCAAATAGCGGTTATTATTACACCCCACATTTTGTGGATAGTATCGAAAATGAAAATGAGAATGAAGCTGCTCAATTAGCACCATTTAGAACAAAACAAAAAGTCACTCAAATACCTAAAGAGTATTTTGATGTCATCAAGGAAGGGATGCATGATGTAACTGTTTATGGAACCGCTGCATTCATTAAAGTGCCAGGGCACGAATATTGTGCTAAAACAGGAACAGCACAAAATCCACATGGTAAAAACCACTCCCTGTTTGTATGCTTTGCGCCAAAAGACAATCCTAAAATTGCAGTAGCAGTTATTGTAGAAAATGCAGGATATGGTTCTACTTGGGCAGGACCAATTGGAGGATTATTAATGGAGCAATACCTAAACGATACACTTACTACTGAAAGTAAATTGAAGGCAGACAATCTTTCTCAGGTTGACTTAATGCCACAAGCGATTAAAAACTGGTATGTACAACATAATAAATCTGCTTACTTAACCCCTATCGAATACAATAACGATGAATTATCAGACGTTTGGGATATGGAGATGTTGGCAGAAGGTGTTGTAAAGACAAAAGCAACAGACACAACACCAGCTGCGCCAGTACCATTACCAAATGCAAACAAAACCAATAAGGATAGTTTACTGCCTAATACCGATAAAAAGAAAAGGCTCAAGCCATAACAATGTCCTCTAACTATAATAATAATTTTTCGAAAGGAACAGACTTAGCAGTCATTATCCTGTATTTACTAATGGCGTCAGTTGGTATCCTAAGTATTTTCATGGTAGAGTATAATCCCAATACCGATTGGGTTACTAGTTTTATCAGTGGAAAAACTGGTTATAGCAAGCAATTCTTTTTCTTAATTTTTTGTTCCTTTATTGGCGTCTTCATTTTATTAATGGACAGTAAAGTCTTTACTGCATTGGCAAATATTTTGTTTGCCAGTGGTTTAGTATTGATGTTAGCCACTTTTGTGATTGGAAAAGAGATTAATGGCTCTAAAAGCTGGATACCCATTGCAGCAGGTTTCAACTTACAACCAGCTGAATTATGTAAAATATTTACCGCATTGGCATTGGCAAAATTCATCTCCAGACCAGAAACTGATTTCACAAAAATTCAATCCCATTTGATAGCAGGTGCAATGATATCGATTCCGGCAATACTATCAATTATGCAACATGAATTAGGTCTAGCTATAGTTTATAGTGCATTTATTTTTGCAATGTATAGAGAAGGTTTACCGCCAATTATTTTAATAATTTTATTGTCTTTCGCCATCCTGGCGATTGCTACTTTACTTTTGGATCCAACACTATTAGCCATTATTCTGACAGTTATTGCTGGGCTAATTGTGCTTTATTTAGGAAAGGCCTTTAAAAGAAATAAACAAACCATCATCATTGTAGCCAGCATTTGGATATTCTGTGTAGGCACAGTACGTTTTGTTGTTCCTTATATTTTTAATAATGTGTTTGAATGCTATCAGACTACGCGAATTTACAGCATGGTTGGAAAAGAATATGATTGTGGATTAAATAAAAAAGCGGCAGCTAGCTTGATTGAAAGTGGCAAAAAAAGTAGAAAGCCTGATGACTATAATGTAAAGCAAAGTAAAATCGCAATCGGCTCAGGTGGATTTTGGGGAAGGGGCTTTTTGAAAGGGACGCAGACAAGGGGTAAGTATGTGCCTGAGCAAAACACCGACTTCATATTCACCTCCATTGGTGAAGCTTTTGGCTTTGTTGGCACATTTACTTTTTTAGGGTTGTATTTATTTTTCTTATTTCGATTGATCAGAATTGCAGAAAGACAAAGAAGTACCTTTTCAAGGGTATATGCGTATAGTGTAGTCGGCATCTTCTTTTTCCATATCGCCGTGAATATTAGCATGACCATTGGTTTATTTCCTGTAGTCGGAATCCCATTACCTCTAATTAGTTACGGTGGATCTTCTTTACTTACATTTACTGCCTTGGTATTTATTTTACTAAGATTAGATGCAGATCGACAAATGGTACTTCGATAATTGTATTTTTGCAAAATGCGTATTTACCCATTATCAGAAGGAAGTTTTAGCATTGACCAAACAAAGGTTTTTGTTCCATTTGACACCCAAAAAGAACAAATACAGGATCGCCCAAAAGGTAGTATTCTTGTAGAGATTCAACCCTTTGTAGTGATTACTGAAAAAGACATTGTCTTATTTGATACAGGTTTGGGCTATATGAATGCACAAGGAATTCTACAAATTCATGACAATTTAATGGCCATAGGCATTAATCCAAGTTCCGTTACTAAAGTTTTCATGAGTCATTTACACAAAGACCATGCTGGTGGCATGAGTTATATACATCCTCAATTTAATGAACGATTTGTGAGTTTCCCCTATGCTACTTATTATGTACAAAGAAGAGAATTCGACTTGGCTATGACAACGCCGTCTGCCTCTTATATTAAAGAACAATTTGAATTTTTAGAAGATTTTTCAAAAGTAGTCTGGCTGACCCAAGACCAAGGTGTGATAGAGGATAGCATTCATTATTTATTAACAGGAGGCCATTGTCCTAATCATCAAGTTGCCTGGATCAAAGAGGATAATGAAATATTTTTCTTTGGTGCAGATGTCGCTCCACAGTTGCAGCAAATCAAATCAAAATTTGTAGCTAAATATGATATGGATGGCAAACTAGCAATGGAGTGGAGACAGAAATGGTGGGAACAAGGACAAAAAGAGGGTTGGCAGTTTGCATTCTATCACGACATCCGTCATCCCTTGTTTAAACCAAGCATATAGCTTAAACGAACATTCATTAGGAATCAATATAGGCAAGGGTTTCAAGGCTAACGCATTATTTTTCTGTATCTTTAATGCGTCATGATGAACAATACTACACAAAATTATCTTCAACAGTTTAGGACAAATGTTTCTGACAAGTATATTATTTATAATAGTTTATTTGCAGCACTTCCCTATTCTGGCATTGCGAATGTGGGTGCATTACTTCCACTACTAATTCAAAATTGTGAAGATGGATTTGCTAAAGGAAAATCTCCAGTAGAAATTATTGACTCATTTTTCAAACAACATACTGAGGTAGTTTTAGAAAAAGAACAAATAGATCATTTGTTTAAGTATGTTCAATATGTAGAAAGGCAGGTGGTTTTATTTGACGCAATTGAAGATGCCGCTTTTACAAGTATTCATGACATGGAGGGACCGGGAAGCATCAAGTCCTTGATTAAAGAAGCAAATTTTACGGGCAAATCTCAGGCCCTAAAAAACAAATTAAACGACTTTAAAGTCAAGATTGTATTAACGGCACACCCTACTCAATTTTATCCAGCAAATGTGCTTGGCATTATACATGATATGGGGGAAGCGATTGCCAAAAATGATTATGGTACCATCAACCAATATATTCAACAACTTGGTCTTACACCATTTTTTAATAAAAAACAACCTACCCCTACCGATGAAGCATTGAACCTAATGTGGTATTTGGAACATGTTTTTTATCAATCCATTGGTAATATCTATAGTACAATTGTGAAAGATGTATTTGGTGGCGACTATGAAGGCACAAATCCATTTATTGAATTAGGATTCTGGCCCGGTGGAGATAGAGATGGGAATCCATTTGTAAATGCTGCCACTACTATCAA
The DNA here is from genome assembly GCA_964560215.1 of uncultured Sediminibacterium sp. Taxonomy (GTDB): domain Bacteria; phylum Bacteroidota; class Bacteroidia; order Chitinophagales; family Chitinophagaceae; genus Sediminibacterium. Next base: position 16,074 of record CAZLKW010000031.1, read on the forward strand.
AGTTGCAAAAGCTTTAAGAAGTAGCATTATTGTTTGTTACTATAGAGATGTAAGAAAATTAAAAAGAAGATTGACCTTTTCTGGCGTTGCTAATTTATTAACTGAATTAGAAGCAGCCTTATACGAAAATGTATTTAAACCTGAGGATAGCACTCCTATTTCTAAACAGACAATTGTAGATTGCTTAACCACCATTAAGGAAAAATTAATCAACGAACACCATTCCTTATACTTGAATAGGCTGAACGAGTTATTGAATAGAGTGCAGCTTTTTGGAACCCATTTTGCTACCCTAGATATCCGTCAGGATTCAAGAATTCATCGTGCAGTTTTAATCGAAACAGGTGTCTTACCAAATAATTATACCGAATTAGACGAGCAAGCGCAAATGAACCATCTTGCTACATTGTCAGGTAAAATTGATCCGGCTTCAATGAAAACAGAAATCGGTAAAGATACTTTAGAGAGTATTTATGCAATTAAGGAAGTGCAAGCTTTTAATGGCTTAATGGGTTGTCAACGTTATATTATTAGTAACTGCCAAACTGCAGTGAATGTAATGGAGTTGTATGCATTATTTAGATTGTGTGGGTGGGATGAAAGTCTATCGACGGTGGACATTGTGCCACTATTTGAAACCATTGATGATCTTGCGGCTTCAGAAGCCATCATGTCTACACTTTATACATCTATCGTTTATAGTGCACATATAAATGCAAGAAATAAAGAACAAACTATCATGCTAGGTTTTAGTGATGGCACCAAAGATGGCGGCTATTTACAAGCGAACTGGGGTATTTATAAAGCCAAAGAGACACTAACTTCTATATCTAGAAAAAATAATATTACTGTGATATTTTTTGATGGCAGAGGCGGTCCCCCATCAAGAGGAGGCGGTAAAACACATCAGTTTTATGCATCCATGGGCAATGGAGTTGAAAATGATGAGATTCAACTAACTGTTCAAGGACAAACAATCACTTCCAATTTTGGAACCATACATTCTGCACAATATAATTTAGAACAACTTTTAAGCGCAGGAGTAAGTCATAGTTTGTTTTCTGAAACGAAGGTTCAACTAACCCATCAAGATCGAACAATACTAGAGCTTCTTGGCAATATTAGTTTTGAGGCTTACCAGCAATTAAAACAAGACGAACAGTTTTTACCTTATCTACAAAAGTTTAGCCCACTTAATTATTACAGTAAAAGCAATATCGCGAGCAGACCTGCAAAAAGAGGTTCTGGAACTAGTCTTCAATTTCAAGACCTACGTGCAATACCTTTTGTTGGAAGTTGGAGCCAATTAAAACAAAATGTACCCGGCTATTATGGCGTTGGTACGGCTTTACAAGTGCTTAAAGAAAAAGGTATGTGGAAAGAGGTTCAATCCCTGTTTAATAATATTGAATTCTTTAAGACATTGATCGACAATAGCATGATGAGTATGGTCAAATCGAATTTTGCAATTACAAAATATATTGACCAAGACCCAGCATACAGTGCAATTTGGAACAACATCAAAGCAGAGTTTCAACTAACAACACAGCTATACCTTGAACTAAGTAATAGTAAAAGTTTAATGGAACAAGATACATTAGCAAAACATTCTATCCTATTAAGGGATCGAATTGTGCTGCCATTGTTAACGATTCAACAATATGCATTGTGTAAAATACAAGAAGCAGAAATAACCGAAACTGAAAAAACAGCTTACGAAAAACTTTTGACTAGGACGATGTTTGGCATCATTAATGCTTCGAGAAATTCTGCTTAAATAGCTCCTTGATCCTTCCACTGCCATAAATGCAAACATGCGAAACTTCTGTAAGGTGACCATTTCTTAGACAGTTCAAGCATTTTAAAATGTAGTTCTTTTTTGGTGGCATGCTCAATTTTGTATAATCTAACCATCGCTTGCTGAATGCCTAAATCATCCACTGCAAAAACATCTTCTTGTCCCAAACTAAATAGCATGAGCATTTCGACAGTCCATTTGCCTACGCCTTTAATTTGAGTTAATAATTCAATGATTGCATCTGGCTCCATCGCGTATAGCTTTTTATCTGTGATTTTTTCAGCAATAAAAAATTGAGCAACATTTTGAATATAGTTCACTTTAGATTGACTCAAACCGATTGCCCTTAGTTGCTCAGTGGTACAAGCTAAAACCTGTTCACAACTGGGTTCTTTCCCCTCAAATATAGCTAGAAATCGGCCAAAGATAATTGCAGCAACTTTTGTACTTAATTGTTGACTAATAATACTAGCCATTAAACGAACAGGTGTATTCTTTCGTTTTTTAATTACATGATCGGCTTCTTTTAAAATTGTAGCGAGCTTTTTATCTTTCTTTAAATGTAATTTATACTCCATTGTTGCAAATTAAGTTGAAATACTTATTTTGAGTATAATTAATTTAAGATAATTAAAACACCCATTTATGATTAAAAGTATCTGCAGTTTACTTCTTTTAATGTGCACACAATTTGCTACTGCGCAAAACAAAGATGTTAAAGAAATTTTACAAATATTAGGGGCGCAAGAAAAGGCATGGAATGAGGGAGATATCAATGAATTCATGCATGGTTATTGGGAGAATGACAGCCTTGTATTTGTAGGTAAAAATGGGCTTACTTATGGCTACAACAAGACATTAGCAAACTATAAAAAAAACTATCCAGACAAAACCTATATGGGTAAACTTAAGTTTACAATTCTTTCCATGAAAGCTTTGGAAACGCAATTTTATAGCATTATCGGGAAATGGGAACTAACTAGGACAGTTGGAAACCTAAGCGGATATTACACCTTAGTACTTAAAAAAATTAATGGAGAATGGAAAATCATATCAGACCATAGTAGCTAAATAAGCCCGTTTTTATTTTAGATATAGGTCGTTTAGCGATTAAACTGTATTGGGTCTTTCCAAATTTTGTAAAGTAAAAAAAGATAAGTGGCAGTGCTTACAATCAAGAAGCAATAATATAAATAATTATACCATTCCCAATTGGCTTCTACAAAAGCATAACCAAACATAATACCTAATGTAGAATTTAACCCCATCCATAATAAGGTAAACCCAATTGTTCGGGAAATTCTATTCAAAAATGCCATTACTTCTGGATCCATTAGTCTAAACTTTGTTTGTTTGCTGCTGCTTCTTTTAATAAACGATCAAATTGTGCAGGCGTTAAATCATTAAAGAAATAATATACGGGGTCAACTTTTGCACCTCTTTTAATCACTTCATAATGCAAATGTGATCCAGTACTCTTTCCTGTACTTCCTAC
>CAZLKW010000032.1:0-19308 GCA_964560215.1 uncultured Sediminibacterium sp.
TACTATCTAGTAAGCCCTTTGTTTAATATTGATACATACCAACATTTACAGCTTACCTATTTGATAGCAGATGGAAATGATGAATATGGTTATTTAATAACATATTGCAAATTTAAGGCCCTTTTACAAAATCCCCAACTAAAACAGCATAAAATACCTAATTTAGACCAGACAAAGTCCTTTTATACACGAACAATCGTTTTATGCAACTCCATCAAACCTTTACAATTCAAAATTGTTCAATTTCAATCTTAAAAGCTGAAAAATTTGCTTGTGATAAAATAGTAATAAAATTACTTTGTTTAATCCTACTTTTAAATTCAACATTACTTAATGCACAAAATGCCAATCTATTAGTAGGTACTTATACTAAAGATGGGAGTAAAGGGATTTACTTGTATTATCTAGATACTGCCACAGGAACTCTTTTAGAAAAAGGCCATACTGAAGCTGTTTCAAACCCCTCTTTTTTAGCCATTTCAAAAGACAAACAATTTGTCTATGCAGTCAATGAAAATGAAATAGGCAGCATCAGTTCTTTTGCATTGAACCTTGAAAAAAATAAATTACAATTATTAAATAAAGTGGAGACAAAGGGCGCACATCCATGTCATATAAGTCTCAGCCCTGATGAAAAAAATATTTTTGTAGCTAATTACTCTGGAGGTAGTTTAACAAGTTTCCACAGATTTGCAGATGGCAGATTATCCAATGCACAACAATTTATTCAAAACGAAGGGGTTAGCATTCATCCAACAAGACAAACAAAAGCACATGTACATGGAAGTTTTTTTAGCCCGGATGGAAAATGGCTTTTAGTCAATGACTTAGGGCTGGACAAAACACAAATCTATTCCTACCAAACTGCCACCCATCCACCATTAAAACAAAATGCAATTCAAGACATCAATGCCAATCCGGGAGCGGGACCTAGACATCTGAGCTTTTCAAAAAATGGCCAACTAGTTTATGTATTAGAAGAATTATCTGGAAGTATCAGTGTATACGAATTTAAAAAAGGTGTACTAAAACTATTACAAAGAGACTTCACTCATCCAGCGGATTTTAAAGAAAATCCAGGCAGCGCTGATATTCATATTAGCCCTGATGGAAAATTTTTATACGCAAGTAATAGAGGGGCAGAAAATAATATTGTTCAATACCAAATTGACGCACAGGGTTTGTTAAAAACAGGTGCAAAAAAATACACGTCTTCTGGTGGTATCATGCCTAGAAATTTCACCATTAGTGCAGATGGCAAATGGTTATTAGTAGCGAATCAAGCGAGTAATAATATTGTTGTATTTAAAAGAAATTTGACGACCGGCAACTTAACTAAAATGCCCGGATCAGCTTCCGTTTCCATGCCTGTTTGCCTGGTTTTATTGTAAAAAATAGTGGGTACTATTATTTTGTTTCAAACCAAACTTGCTTGTCAATTACGCCATCTCCATTATAATTAATACAAAGTTCCTCGTCTGCAGCAATAAGACGCTTTGTTTGAATTTGAATCGTCTTATGTTCAAAATCCATATCATATTTGCAATTGGCCTCCACACTATGATTATAAATTGAAACATAGCCCAGTGCTACGGCAGCTTGCCTTTCATCTTCCCCCCATTCAAAAATATAATCATGTAATAAAGTACTGTCAACAGTTGTACGATCCGCTTCATTTAACACTATAACTGGGGCAATTTCAATGGTCGTCCCCTCAGGGATAGCTTCTGTTGTAAATACACCTCTTCCCCGCTGCGGAGTGTCCATTATATATAAAATCGGCAATATCATCACATAAAGTTAACATATCCTTGTAAGTATTTCGTAAATTGCAGCCATGTCAGCTGAATTAGAAGACGAAATCATATTATCAGAAGTTTTTTTAGAGATCCTCTCTAGAGAAGACATCCAACTTTTGAAGGAATTCTTAGACGAGCAAAACATCAGTGATGTGGTGGAGCTTGTGAATGAATTTCCTGAGAAAGAGGGCATGATTATAGATACGATGACTGTGCATCGTGCGGTTAGCGTCTTCAAATTATTGGATATCAATCAACAGAAGGACATCATTAAAGAACTTCCTGCAAGAAAGACTGCGAAGATCTTGAATGAATTGCCTCCAGATGACCGTACCGACTTTTTAGAGGAATTGCCTAAAGCGGCCATCCGTGATTTAATTAAATTATTAGATCCAGAGGAACGCAAAATCACTTTATCATTATTAGGTTATCCAGAAGATTCAGTTGGTCGTTTGATGACGCCAGACTATGTTTATGTATTCCCACATTATACGGTTGCGCAGGTATTAGATAATATCAGAAAATATGGTAAGAACTCTGAGACCATTGATGTGATTTATATTATTGACGAATTGGGATGTTTAGTAGATGATATAAGAATTAGAGATTTGTTATTGGCAAAGCCGAATGATATCATTAAAGATATTATTGATGGCAGGTATGTCGCATTGAATGTATATGACGACCAGGAGCATGCAAGTCAGGTTTTCAAAATGAATAACCGAGTGGCGATTCCTGTAGTAGATGACAATGATGTATTATTAGGTATTGTAACTATTGATGATATCTTATGGGTGACCAATGAAGAGTTCAGTGAGGATATGCAAAAGATGGGAGGTACGGAAGCATTGAATGAACCTTATTTAGATATTTCCATTTTCAAATTATTCAAAAAAAGAATTACTTGGTTGGTGGTGTTATTCTTAGGAGAAATGCTTACTGCTACAGCAATGGGTTATTTTGAAGGAGAGATTGCCAAAGTAATTGTGCTCACAACTTTTATTCCATTGATTCTGTCAAGTGGTGGTAACACTGGCTCTCAAGCATCTACCCTGATTATTCAAGCAATGTCTATAGGTGAGATTACGATTGAAGATTGGTGGAAGATATTAAGAAGAGAAATTGTCAGTGGCTTATTATTAGGTATTGTATTAGGTATCATTGGATTTTTAAGAGTCATGGTTTGGCATTATATTTCTCCAGGATTTTATGGAGAACACTGGATCATGATTGCAAACACAATCGGCTTAACCCTTGTAGGCGTGGTCATCTGGGGAACGATTACTGGATCTATGTTGCCTATCGTTTTAAAAAGATTAGGTGCCGATCCTGCTGTTTCTTCTGCACCATTTGTTGCTACCTTAGTGGACGTAACTGCAATCCTTATTTATTTTGGTCTAGCATTTTTATTCTTGCAAGGAACCCTTCTTTAATAGCAGGCCACTCTTCCATCAGCATACTTAATACAATGGAGTCCCTCCTTGAACCATCCCCTGTTGGTAAATGATTGCGTAGGATACCTTCTACTGTACAACCAATTTTTTGCATGGCTGCAATGCTTCTTTTGTTTCGATTGTCTGCACGAAATTCTACACGTTCAAAACCAATTGTCTCAAATGCAAATTGTAAAAGTAAAAATTTACAGTGCTCATTTATTCCAGTCCCCCAAACAGATTCGCTATACCAAGTATACCCTAATTGAGTGGTTTTAAAATTGGCTTGAATATCATAGAATCTTGTACTGCCTACCACCTTGTTTTGTAATTTATCTACCACAACAAATGGATACGAAATACCTGCTGCTCTAGCCTGAACTGCAGCATCCACATATTGTGTCAGCTCCTCTTTATTCGTGATGGGCGTCAATGCGTATTTCCAAAGACTCGGCTCATTTTGTACGAAGGGGACTAAGATTTCCGCATCTTCTTGCACTAAAGGACGCATTAACACGCGTTCGTCTTCCAAAATAAGATCGATAGAAGTATCAAAAACTAGAGCTGTATGCATACATTAAAATATTAATGTTTATTTTTGCTTAAATTATTGAATTAAGCTCAAATCATCAAAATATGTGTGGAATTGTAGGTTATATTGGTCAAAGAGAAGCGTATCCGGTTGTCATTAAAGGGTTGAAAAGATTAGAATACCGCGGGTATGATAGCACAGGTGTTGCCATCATTCAAGACGGAGGCTTACAAGTACATAAGAAGAAAGGGAAAGTGGCAGAATTAGAAGAATCCGTTGTAGGTAAAAATTTACATAGCCATATCGCAATTGGTCATACTCGTTGGGCAACCCATGGTGAACCATCTGACCGCAATGCACACCCGCATTTATCAAATAATGGTCGTTTGGCCATGTTGCATAATGGTATCATTGAAAACTATACTCAAATTAAAACTGAATTGCTTTCTAAAGGATATACTTTCAAGAGTGATACAGATACCGAAGTGTTATTAAATTTTATTCAAGATATTCAAGACAATAATAATAGCAGTTTAGAGGAGGCTTTGCGTATTGCTTTAAAAAGAATCGTAGGTGCTTATTGTATTTTGTTGATTGACCAAGAAGATCCAGAAACAATCATTGCTGCTCGTAAAGGAAGTCCTTTAGTTATTGGCATTGGCAAGGATGAACACTTTTTAGCAAGTGACGCCTCTCCTATTATCGAATACACTAAAGAAGTCGTATACGTCAATGATTATGAGATTGCGATTGTGAAAAAGGATGAGTTGATTTTGAAAAATTTAGGAAACGAAAAGCAAACACCTTTCATTCAAAAACTAGATATGGAATTAGCTGCCATTGAAAAAGGCGGTTATGACCATTTTATGTTGAAAGAAATATTTGAACAACCTTCAACAATATTTGATTGCTTAAGAGGTAGACTATTACACGAGCAACAACAAATTATTATGGCGGGTGTGGACAATCATTTAGAAGCTTTAACAAAAGCATCTAGAATCATGATTGTCGCATGTGGTACAAGTTGGCATGCCGGCTTAGTAGCCGAATACATGATTGAAGAGCTATGTCGCATACCAGTGGAAGTAGAATATGCTTCTGAATTTAGATACCGTAATCCAGTGATTCATCCAGGAGATGTGATCATTGCTATTTCACAAAGTGGAGAAACTGCAGACACTTTAGTCGCATTAGAAAGTGCCAAAGAAAAGGGCGCATTCATTTTTGGTGTCGTAAATGCAGTGGGAAGTAGTATTGCACGTTTAAGTCATGCCGGTGCTTACACGCATGCTGGACCTGAAATTGGTGTAGCGAGTACAAAAGCTTTTACTGGACAGCTTGCTGTATTGACGATGATGGCATTGAAAATTGCAAAAGCAAAAGGCAGTATTTCTGACGAACGTTATGTGCACTTATTAAATGAATTGGCATCTGTTCCAGAAAAAGTGAAAGAAATTTTAGCAGACACCACAAAGATTGAAGCAATTGCAAAACAATACAAAGGCGCAAGTGACTTTTTATACTTAGGTAGGGGGTACAATTTCCCTATCGCCTTAGAAGGTGCTTTGAAATTAAAAGAGATCACTTATATCCATGCCGAAGGCTACCCTGCAGCAGAAATGAAGCATGGCCCTATTGCATTGGTAGACGAAAATTTACCAGTGGTATTTGTGGCAACAAAAGACTTGTACTACGAAAAAGTAGTTTCTAATATCCAAGAGATTAAAGCAAGAAAAGGACAGATCATCGCTGTCGCTACCGAAGGAGATGCAGTATTACCAACCATGTCTGACAATGTGATGTTTGTACCAGATATCGACGAGGTAATTGCGCCTTTACTAAGCGTCATTCCATTGCAACTATTGAGTTACTATGTGGGTGTTGCCAAAGGCATTGACGTAGATAAGCCAAGAAATTTAGCGAAGTCGGTGACCGTGGAATAAAATTTCTTATATTTAAGTATGCTTACATTCACTAAGTCATTTAAATATACCACACCCTTTATCTTATACCTTTTATGCTATTTAGCATTTACAGGCACTGGTATTTTTTGTTGGATCCCTTTAATTTATGTGTTTGTTTTTATTCCTACACTTGAATTATTTATAGCGCCGGATCCTACAAATTTGGACGAGGTAGAAGAGCAATTAGCCAAATCAAATAAATGGTATGATGTGATAGTGTGGATGACAGTACCCTTACAATTTCTGTCATTGTATTTATTTTTATCAAGTTTTAACGCCTCCCTTTCTTCAGTAGATATCGCAGGAAGAATTGTAGCCATGGGTTTATTATGTGGCGCTTTCGGCATCAATGCAGCACATGAATTAGGACATAGAACAAATGCATTTGAGCAATTTTTAGCAAAACTTTTATTGTTAACGAGTTTATACATGCACTTTTTTATTGAGCATAATAAAGGTCATCATAAACATGTTGCTACTCCGAATGATCCAAGTACGGCTAAATACAAGCAAACAGTATACGCATTTTGGATTCAAACTTTTGTAGGTACTTATTTAAGTGCTTGGCATATTGCAATAGATGAATCAAAAAAGAAAAATAGAAGCTTACCTATCATAAACAATGAAATGTTTTTATTTCAACTTATTCAAATAGTTTTTGTCTTAGGCATCTTTAGTTTCTTTGGCTTACCTATCATGCTCTATTTTCTAGGCGCTGCATTAATGGGCGCTACCCTACTCGAAACAGTCAATTATATAGAACATTATGGCCTTACTAGAGAAAAAGGCACAGGCACCAACTACGAACGTGTTCAACCGCATCATAGCTGGAATAGCAACCATGTAATTGGACGTTTGATGTTGTTTGAGTTAAGCCGACACAGCGACCACCATTACTTGGCCTCTAGAAAATACCAGGTATTACGAAATATGGACCAAGCGCCTCAGATGCCTACTGGCTATCCAGGCATGATTGTCCTTTCCCTCTTCCCACCTATCTGGTTTAGTATTATGCACCGACAAATGAAGAAATACGCACTTTAAAAGGCATCCATTTTAATTGTCGTACCTTGCAGTCCATTATGAGTACGAATTTTAAAGATTTAGGCCTTATTGAGCCTATCCTGTTAGCCCTTTTCGAAGAAGGCTACACCAAACCAACGCCCATTCAAGAACAATCTATCCCAATCATACTAGAGGGAAAAGACCTACTTGGCTGTGCACAAACCGGCACTGGAAAAACAGCCGCATTTACCCTTCCAATTATTCAGTTATTATTACAAAATAAGCCCGCAGAAAAGCGCAAAAAAATTAGGACATTAATTGTTACTCCAACGCGTGAATTAGCCATTCAAATAGCGGAGAATTTTGAAGCCTATGGCAGACATACGCCATTAAATTGTACCGTTATTTTTGGTGGCGTAGGACAAGGTCCACAAGTAACTGCACTTAGAAATGGTGTGGATGTGGTCATTGCCACACCAGGTCGTTTATTAGATTTAATGAACCAAGGGCATTTAAGTATTAGAGATGTTGAGTTTTTTGTTTTAGACGAAGCCGATCGAATGCTTGATATGGGTTTTGTACATGATATCAAAAAGTTATTAGCAGTATTACCAAAGAAAAGGCAATCGCTTTTCTTCTCTGCTACCATGCCTCCTGAAATTGTGACTTTATCGAATGCAATCTTAAATAAGCCAAGCTCAGTAACAGTTACACCAGTTTCATCTACAGTAGAAATCATTGATCAATCAGTTTATTTTGTAGACAAAGTGAATAAGAATTCTTTGTTGATGGAATTGTTGAAAGACCAAAATATCAAGAATGTACTTGTCTTTACTAGAACAAAACATGGTGCCGATAAAGTAGTAAACTTATTGGTTAAAAATAATATTTCTGCAGAAGCGATTCATGGTAACAAATCTCAAAATGCAAGACAACGTGCATTGAGTAATTTCAAAGACCAGTCCACAAGAGTATTGGTTGCAACTGATATTGCAGCAAGAGGTATTGATGTGGATGAATTAGCTCACGTTATTAATTTCGAGATTCCAAATATTCCAGAAACCTATGTACACCGTATTGGTAGAACAGGAAGAGCTGGTGCATCTGGAGCCGCCTATTCTTTCTGTGATTATGAAGAAAAAGCGTACCTGAAAGACATTGAGAAATTGATTGGCAAAACAATCCCTGTGATCGAAAGCCACCCTTACCCTATGCAGCAGTTTCATGCTAACAAAACCTCAAAAGACGCAGGTTGGGGCAAGCCAAAGAACGTGAGAGGCCGTGCGCCACGCGAAGGAGGACAAAATGGAGGGCAAAATGGAGGACAAAAAAGACGATTTAGCAATTCAAAAACGAGCAGGTAATATTATCTTTGAGATAAGTACCTAAACCGCTTTTATGAAAAAAATGCTTCTTGGCTTTTTGCTTCTCGCTAGTTCTACCATCATGGCTCAAGATCGTCCTATTACCAAAGCGGACCTTTTAAGTAGTGTAAAATTATTGGACCTGCAATTTACAGAACCTGAAATTGACTCTTTATACAATGATGTATTAGACAATGTTGCCAATTATAAGGCGATGCACGCATTGTCTTTAAATAATAGCACACCACTTAGTCTTTGGCATTCTGCGATCTTGCCTGGCATGAAATTCAATAAAGTTCAAAAAACAATTTTATGGGATGCGGCAGTGCATGTAAAACTACCGGCAGATAAAAATGAGCTTGCATTTTATTCAGTAGAGGAATTGGCTTACTTAATTAAGCATAAAAAAATCAGTTCGCTTGAACTAACTAATTTCTTTATTGAAAGAATTAAAAAATATGGCGACACATTACAATGTGTTATAAGCCTTCAAGAAAATTTGGCATTAGCGCAAGCAAAACAAGCGGACGCCGAAATTGCTGCAGGAAAATATAGAGGACAATTACATGGTATACCTTATGGATTGAAGGACTTGTTTGCTGTAAAAGACACAAAAACAACCTGGGGTGCGGCACCTTATAAAGATCAAATAATTCAAGAAGATGCTTTTGTTTATCAAAAGATGAAAGCAGCAGGAGCAGTCCTAGTTGCTAAATTCACTTTAGGTGCTTTAGCAATGGGTGATTATTGGTTTGGTGGCAGAACAAAAAACCCCTGGAATTTAAATTATGGCTCATCGGGTTCTTCTGCAGGATCTACATCAGCTACTGTTGCAGGACTTGTGCCATTTGCAATTGGTACAGAAACTTGGGGCAGTATTGTTTCACCTGCAACCACTTGTGGTGCTACAGGACTTAGACCTACATTTGGGAGCATCAGTCGTTCTGGCGCCATGGCATTAAGTTATAGTTTAGACAAAGTTGGCCCAATTACCCGTTCTGCAAATGATGCAGCGATTGTATTTAATTATTTACATGGAACAGATGGCAAAGATGGCTCTGCAGTTGATATGCCATTTAATTATGCACCAAAGACAAATCTTAAGACACTTAAAATTGCTTACGCGAAAAACTATTTTGATAAAATTAAAGATACCAATCGTTCAGAGTTTGAAGTATTAAAACAATTCAAGCGCATGGGTATTGAATTAATCCCTATCGACTTCCCTGACAGTGGTGTATACCAATTTAATATCATGGATGTTATTATTGGTGCAGAATGTGCTGCTCAATTTGATGATATGACACGTTCAGGTGTTGATGATGCATTAACAAGACAGACCAAAAACGATTGGCCTAATCAATTTAGAACATCTAGATTCACCCCTGCCGTGGAATACATCAATGCACAAAGACACAGAACAATCTTAATGCAGAAAGTAAATGAGATTGTAGCTCAATATGATGCGATTATTTGCCCATCAAGAGGTGGAGGTAACCAATCTGCTATCACCAATCTAACAGGACATCCTGTTGTTTGTGTGCCAACAGGATTAGATCCAAAATATAAATTACCTACTGGTATTAGTTTTGTAGGTAAACTATTTGATGAAGCAACTATTTTAACAATAGCACACCAGTATCAAAAAGCAACAGGATGGGACGAAATGCATCCGACTATGTTTAAATAATTCGAAAGACCATGAATGAAATCAAAAAAGTAGCAGTAGATAAACTAGGTTATGGATTTATAAAAGAATTACCAAAAGGTAAAGACGAATACTATTTACGCAATCAACAAAATAGAAGCGGTATACAATATCGTTCCTTAACTGCACTAGAAATAGAGATCCTAGTGCGTAATGGAAATACAAGTGACGACTGGTCAAAATTATTGGTATCCAATGCATTCAACCCTGAATTAGTTAAAAACTGTTCTTTTTTTGGATTAATTCGTATCGGGAATTTAGAAACAATCAGTCTTTGTTTTAGTGACTTAACTGTTCCTGTAGGTTTATACAACTCCACTATTATCAGTTCCGATTTTGGCAATAATGTCGCTATTCATAATGTCAACTATCTTTCTCATTATATTATTGGAGATGAAGTGATTATCAATAATGTGAATGAGCTTGTTACTACGAATCATGCGAAATTTGGAAATGGCATTCTAAAAAAAGGCGAATCTGAATCTGTAAGAATCTGGCTAGAACTATGTAATGAAAATACAGGCAGAAAAGTATTGCCATTTAATGGTATGACAGCTGCAGATGCTTTTTTATGGACAAGAAACAGACATGACGAAGTCTTGCAACAAAAGTTTATTGAATTAACCGAAAAGCAATTTGACAACAAAAGAGGTTATTATGGCAAGATTGGAAACAGAACTGTCATCAAGAACTGTAGAATTATTAAAGACACTTGGATAGGAACAGATGCTTATTTAAAGGGGGCAAACAAAATAAAAAATGTCACCATCAATTCGAATGAATTTGCAAAATCACAAATTGGAGAAGGTTCTGAATTGGTGAATGGCATTGTTGGATATGGTTGTAGAATATTTTATGGCATTAAAGCGGTACGTTTTATTATGTCAGATTATTCTCAATTAAAATATGGTGCAAGGTTGATTAATTCTTTCTTAGGGCCAAATGCAACCATCTCTTGTTGTGAGGTATTGAATTCATTAATCTATCCTGCACATGAACAACACCATAACAATTCCTTTCTTTGCGCTGCATTGGTGATGGGGCAAAGTAATATTGCTGCAGGTGCTACATTGGGTTCTAACCATAATAGTCGTGGAGCCGATGGTGAAGTCATTATGGGTAGAGGATTTTGGCCAGGACTTTGTGTTAGCATTAAGCATAATTCCATCTTCCCTAGTTTTACCATTTTAAACAAAGGGGATTATAACCATGAATTAAATATTCCAATTCCGTTTTCACTAATTAGCATCGACTTTACAAAAGACGAATTAGTAGTGATGCCAGGCTATTGGTTTTTATATAATTTTTATGCATTGGCAAGAAATGCATGGAAATACCAAGATAGAGATAAGCGAAAAAATATTGATCAATATTTTGAATATGATTATTTAGCACCAGACAGTGTTAATGAGTTAATTCAAGGTAGAGCTGTCATTGCTGCTGCAGTTGCAAAAGCACAATTATTAAAAGAAAAGAAATCTACACAATTAGACGAAGAGCAACTAGTTGCACTAGGTTGCAAATTGCTAACTACTAAGACTAAGAAAGAAATAGATCAACTAGATGTGTTTGTAGAAGGATTTGAGAATAGCAAGCGAAAAACAAGATTGATCAAATCTTATGACGCCTTTGTCATTTTTGAAAAAATGATTTTCATGTACGGTATGGATCAGTTAATTGAAAAATTAACGCAAAATGGATTGAAGAATTTACCTACAAAAATCAAAGCCATTAAAACTTCAAATGCCGCTAAAGAATGGATGAATATTGGTGGACAATTAATACCTACTAAGTCTATTCAATCAATGTTGCAGCAGATAAAATCAGAAAAACTGACAAGTTGGACCGAAGTGCACGATTTTTATCAGCAACAAACAGATAAATACTTATCTAAGAAAAATTTACATGCCTTATACTGCCTAGAAACGATTCAAAGAGAACCAATAAGTGGTATAAGTGCCAAGAAATTGAACGCTTGGCTAGACCAATACCTTGAGATTAAAGAAGAGATTACTGTTAGAATCAAAAGCTCTAGAGAAAAAGATTACACCAACCCATTCAGAAAGATGGTGTACGAAAATCAAGCCGAAATGGATGCAATTGTTGGAGACTTAAAAGACAATAGCTTCATCGAACAACAAATTGCTGCTCAAAAGAAACTAACTGAGTTTGTACTTGAAATCAAAAAGGCATTAAAAACCAAATAGATTCAATCCCAAGCCTAATTGCCATTGAGTCGTTTTCCATTTTGTCTGGTCTTGCAAGTCTTTCAAATCATTGATGCTTTGCAAGCCAACCACGTAGCGACCATACACAAAGAAGCCACCAAGATTAAGTTTTGCACCCCCTACAAAAGAAAACTCCCCTTCTTTAAAAGCTAATTGTGCGTTTTCAATGCCATCTTTCTTTTGGTCTAGCAAAATACCATACTGTGGCCCTGCTTGTAACAACAAAGTAGGAAAAGGTTTTACTTGAACAAGTAATGGCAACATTAAATAATTTAAATGATAGGTTTCAGGTCTTAAATTATTATTACCAAGAAGATCCCCAATAGATGGATTCGTAGATAATTTAGTTTGAGATAATAAAACCTCAGGCACTAAACTAATTTTTTCAGTTAAGCCGAATTGCATCGTGACACCACCATGATAAGAGGCAGCATGACGATCTACTGCAACAGAATTTACACTTGTAAAATTTTGACCCACTTTAATTCCAAGACCAATTTTGTCTTGTGCAGTTGTAGCAATTGCAACAAACAAACAGATTATACTTGCTATTTTTTTCATACGATACATTTAAAATTTTCACGATCCAATTGGATACAAGGTATCCACTATATAGAACGCTCAAAATTAATAAATGTTACATGAATTGAATATTAAACTAATTCCAAAACAGTAATTTCTGGCATAATCCCTACTCTGCCGGGGTATCCTAAGAATCCAAAACCTCGATTCACATACAATTGTTGTGCTCCTTGTTGGTATAAACCTGCCCATTGTTTATATACCCACTGAACTGGACTCCATTTAAAATAGGGATTTTCTAATCCAAATTGCATTCCATGAGTATGTCCTGATAGCATCAAGTCTACATGTGGGTATTCTACGATCACTTGCGCTTCCCAATGGCTAGGGTCGTGACTCATTAAGATAATAATTTCATTCGGATTTATTCCCGCCATCGCTTCATCCATTTTGCCATACTTAGGGAACCTTGCTTTAGCGCCCCAATTTTCTATACCTACTAATTTAATCTGCGCACCACCTTGTTCAATAGAAACATTTTCATTCATTAATAATTTCCACCCCATCGACGCATGTACTTGTTTTAATGCATTCAAGTTCTCTTCCTTTGCAGCTATTGATGGCCATTGAACATAATCGCCATAATCATGGTTACCAAGGGTGCTGAAAACGCCTTTTGGTGCGGTTAACTGACCAAAGACATCCTTCCAATCTTCCATTTCTGTTGCTCTATCATTCACGATATCTCCTGTAAAAAGAATCAAGTCTGCATTTTGTTTTTGAATTAATTCAATCCCTTTTTGTACCGATGCTTTTTCTTTTAAAGAACCACTATGTATATCACTGATATGAATAATTTTAAATCCTTTGAATGCTGCTGGTAAATTTTTAATGTTTACTTTTTTATGCACCAATTGATACTTGTACTTATTGCCAAACCCATATAACAAGGAGAAAAATAAAGTGGAAGAAACACCCAAACCTAACCAGTTTAAAAAAGTGGATCTTGGAATGCCATTTTCAGTATTCATGAACTTTGCACCGGCTGCAGAAGCAACCTGCCCCATGGTCCAAAATGTACCTCTTCTTAAATCATCTACCAGAAAAAACAACACCATTGTTATTTGGGTGATCACCCAGCCAATCCCGATAGAAAAAACATATTGTCTAAAATAGGGGTTTACAATAAAAGGGAATAGAAGGAAGGATCCTAAACTGGCAATACATAAAAACCAATACCCGTAACTAACAGCTGTTTTTACCCCCAAGCTCGCCCCATTTAACATGATTTTTAGGACATGGAAGATGTAGAAATCAATCAAAATCAAGAAACTAATGAGGATGAATACGAAAACTGGGTTCTTCATGGTGGTAATTAAGCAGTAAAATTAAGTCTAATCGGCTGTTTTATAACAGATTTAATCCCAAATTGTTCCTATTTATGCCGTATTTTTGAAGCAAATTAAGGAGTGCACCCTATGGCAAGAATTATCGGTATAGCAAATCAAAAAGGTGGTGTGGGCAAGACCACTTCAGCCATCAATATTGCTGCAAGTTTAGCTGTTTTAGAATACAGAACATTACTTATTGATGCGGACCCACAAGCAAATAGTACAACTGGGGTTGGATTCGACCTTCATAATATTAATACAAGTCTTTATGACGCAATGATCAATGGTACCCCATTGGCAGATGTGGTATTAAAAACAGAAATCCCGCATTTAGATCTTATTCCTTCTCATATAGACTTAGTTGGTGCAGAAATTGAATTGGTTAGTTTCCCAGATAGAGAAAATGTATTAAAGAATCTATTAACGGCAGTAGAAGATCAATATGATTTTATTATTATTGACTGTTTACCTTCTCTAGGCCTAATCACTGTGAATGCATTGGTAGCAGCAAATAGTGTGATTGTGCCTGTGCAATGTGAATTCTTTGCATTAGAAGGATTAGGTAAATTATTGAACACAATTAAGATTGTTCAAAGCAGGTTAAATCCAGATTTACAAATAGAAGGAATTTTAATGACCATGTATGACGGTCGCTTAAGACTAAGCAATCAAGTGGTTAGTGAAGTGCGAAAGCATTTTGACGAAATGGTTTTCAATACCATCATCCATCGTAATACAAGGTTGAGCGAAGCGCCCAGCGTTGGAAAGCCTGTAATCTTATATGATGCAGATAGCAAGGGTACCGTGAATTACTTGAACTTAGCAAAAGAAATTTTACAGAAAAATGGCATGACTAAAATGAGTAATGCCGAGAGAATAATAGATTAGTACTATGAGCAAGAGCACACCTAACAAAGACTTGATTGGTAAAGGACTTCGTTCTTTATTACAAAATATGGACGCAGAGTATAAAAACCCTGCTGGTAAAGTTCAACCTGCTGCGATTGAAAAGGCGGTTGCAACAAATAGGATTGCATTGACTGATATCGTGGTGAATCCAAAGAATCCTAGAAAAGATTTTGACGAAAAAGCTCTGCAAGAACTAGCTCAGTCCTTAAAAATGCATGACTTAATTCAGCCGATTACCGTTGCTAAATTAACCAATGGTAAGTTTCAATTGATTGCTGGTGAAAGAAGATTTAGAGCTGCAAAAATTGCTGGATTAAATGATGTTCCAGCATACATTAGATTAGGGAATGATAAAGAATTATTAGAACTCGCATTACTAGAGAATTTACAAAGAGTTGATCTGAATGAAATAGAAGTCGCTTTGAGTTATCAAAGAATGATGGACGAATTAAATTACACGCAAGAGCAAGTTGCAGAGCGCATGGGTAAAGACCGATCTACTGTGTCTAACTATATTCGTTTACTAGAACTACCGCCTGCTATTCAAGCTGCATTAAGAAATGGCAGTTTGAGTGTGAGCTTAGCTAAATTATTAATTGGGAAAGAAGTTGACAAACAGCTTTTCTTGTTAAAAGAAATAACTGAAAAAGGTTTAACAGTGCGTCAAACAGAAGCATTGATCAAACAAATGACAGCAGGTTCAGGAGCAGGTGCAAAACAAGCTACTGCATCTAATAACAATCAATTATCGCCAGTTTATCAAAGACTGGAAAATAAACTGAAGGATCATTTTGGCACCCAAGTACAATTACAGCATCAGAAAAATGGATCTGGAAAAATTACCATTAGCTACAATGATCTAAATGCATTGAATAAGGTCTTAGATGCAATGCAAGTAAGTATTAGTTAAATGAAGGGATTTTATACCATATTGTTTTTGTTGTGTTTACAACAGACCTTGTGGGCACAGGATAGCACGATAAATTATAAAGTGCACTCTCCAAGAAAAGCAACAAAGCGATCAGCTATTTTACCTGGCCTAGGTCAAGCTTACAATAAACAATATTGGAAAATACCACTTGTTTATGGTGTATTATCTGTTCCTGTGGTGACTTATGTTTACAACAATGATTTATACGCGAAAACTAAATTTGCTTATGAAGCAAGGATCATGGAAGCAAATGGAGATAATTCTAATGTAAGCAAGATAGATGAAAGCTTGAAAAATTTAAGTGCAGGTTCATTACAGAGTTACCGAAATATTTTTAGAAAAAATAGAGACTACTCTATCATGTGGTTTGTGATTGCATGGGGCATCAATGTAGTGGATGCATCTGTATCTGGACATTTAAAAGAATTTGATGTAAGTAATAATTTGAGTTTAAGAATGGCTCCTATGCGCGCAGATGCTTATCAACAAACGGGCGTATCCTTACAGTTTAATTGGAAATACACAAAGTAAAATAACAAGCATGAAGATCGCGTTAATTGGATATGGTAAAATGGGAAAGGCAATTGAAGCAGAGGCCATAGAAAAAGGGCATGAAATTGTTTTTAAAATAGACGTATCCAATGCAGCGGATTTAACCAAAGAACTTGCAGACAAAGCAGATGTTGCTATTGAATTCACTGGCCCACATAGTGCTGTACAAAATATTTTAAAATGTATTGAATACGGCTTGCCTGTTGTAAGTGGATCAACTGGTTGGTTGAATGAATGGAGTCAAGTTGAAAATGCTTGTAAAGCAAAGAATGGCAGTTTAGTTTATTCTAGTAATTATAGTATTGGTGTGAATTTGTTTTTTGAGGTCAATAAACAATTGGCGAAACTAATGGACCCATATTTAAATTATGATGTATCCATGACGGAGATACACCATACAGAAAAAAAAGATGCACCAAGTGGAACCGCTATTACTTTGGCAGAGCAGATTCTAGAAAATCTTGGGAGAAAAGATCAATGGATCAATGATGCAGCAAGCAATTCGAATGAGCTAAGTATAAAGTCAGAACGCATTGATCCTGCACCAGGAACACATACTGTGACTTACAGTTCCCCTATTGATACAATCGAAATCACTCATACCGCACATACAAGACAGGGATTTGCAGCAGGCGCAGTTATGGCCGCTGAATTCGCGTCAACAAGGAAAGGAATTTTCACAATGAAAGATGTTTTAGGATTATAATATATTTATATGCTATCTAAAAAAACGCAATACGCATTACAAGCACTTTCCTATATGGTTGAGCAAGGTGGTGAAGAACCTATTTTAATTGCCTCTATTGCTGAAGCAAAAAATATTCCTATTAAATTTTTAGAGAGCATTTTATTAGCTTTAAAAAAAGCCGGCTTCCTAGAAAGTAAGAAAGGTAAGAATGGGGGTTATTTTTTCGCTACTCCACCACAAAAAATAAAACTCTCCAGCATCTTTAGAACCATCGAAGGTCCTATTGCCCTTCTTCCTTGTGTGAGTTTAAACTTTTATGAGAAATGTGCCGATTGTAATGAAAAAAAATGTGGCATTAACAGAGTAATGATAGAGGTAAGAGACAATACATTAGCCATTTTAGATAAAAGAACTGTCGCTGATTTGAGTTTGAAAAAAATGATAAAATAATTCCATTAACTTTGACCACGCAAAACGCCGATTATGATACCTAACTATTTACAAGACTTATTCAAAGCACAATCTTACGACCCAAACAATTTTTTCTTGATTGCAGGACCTTGTGTTGTAGAAGATGAGGCGTTGGTCATGGAAATTGGCGACAAAGTATCTACTATTTGTAAGAACCTTGGCATCCCTTATGTTTTTAAGGCGAGTTATAGAAAAGCAAATCGCACAAGCGCTAATTCATTCACAGGGATTGGCGATGATACTGGTATGGAATTAATTAAAAAAGTAGGCGCAAAATACAATGTGCCAACTACTTCTGATATTCACGCACATGAAGAAGCAGCTATTGCCGCACAGTTCATAGATATCTTACAAATCCCTGCATTCTTATGTCGCCAAACAGATTTGTTGGTGGCAGCAGCTGCTACTGGAAAAATTGTAAATGTAAAAAAAGGCCAATTCTTAAGTGGCGCTTCGATGAAATTTGCAGTGGATAAAATCAAATTAGCAGGTAACGATAAAGTGATGCTAACTGAAAGAGGCAATACATTCGGCTACCAAGACTTAGTAGTAGATTATAGAAATATTCCAGCAATGGCTGAGAACAACGTGCCTGTCATTATGGATTGTACACATTCTTTGCAACAACCAAATCAAACCTCAGGTATCACAGGTGGCAATCCGTCCTTAATTGAAACAATCGCTAAGGCAGCAATCGCAACTGGAGCAGATGGATTATTTATTGAAACACATCCTAATCCTGCTGTGGCAAAAAGTGATGGCGCCAATATGTTGAGATTGGATTTATTAGAACCTTTATTAGAGAAATTAGTACGCTTGAGAAAAGCAGTTATTTAAAACTAATTGTTTTAAATAACTGTGATATACGAACTTAAAATAGTAGTAGCTATACCTGAAAGCCTTAAAGATCCTTTAGGGCTTTTTTAATACTTTAATGGGTTGCGTTTCCCTAAAAGAATATAGTGTTTCATCCCCCTCCAAAAAGCCAAGACCATATAAATAATGACTGGCGATCCAAAGGTCAAAAAAGAGATATAAATAAACCAGGTCCTGATCTTGGAGCTGGCGATCCCCAAACGTTCCCCTATGGCGGAACAAACGCCAAAAGCATGTAATTCTAGGAAATCTCTAATTTTTTGCATTATAAAGGTTTAAGCAGTAACCAAATCTAGACAAAAAAGTGGAGATAAAGTGCATTTTTTGCTCGTTGCGAGGGTCATTTTGGCTTACCTTTGCATCAGTTTTTAAACCTAAAATTGACAACTATGGCTTTTGATATCGAAATGATCAAAAAAGTATATGCTGAAATGCCAGCAAAAGTAGAAGCGGCTCGTAAAATGTTGGGACGCCCCTTGACTTTATCTGAGAAAATTTTATTCTCTCATTTACATACAGACCAAAAATTAGAAGGCTTCGAAAGAGGTGGTTCTTATGTTGATTTCGCACCAGACCGTGTTGCGATGCAAGATGCGACAGCACAAATGGCCTTATTACAATTCATGCAAGCAGGTCGTCCTAAAGTTGCTGTTCCAAGTACAGTGCATTGCGATCACTTGATCTCTGCAAAAGTAGAAGCAAAACAAGATTTACAAGTTGCAACAACAGAAAGTAAAGAAGTATATGATTTCTTAGCTTCTGTGTCTAACAAATATGGTTTAGGTTTCTGGAAACCAGGTGCTGGTATTATCCACCAAGTGGTATTAGAAAACTATGCCTTCCCTGGTGGCATGATGATTGGTACCGATTCACACACGGTCAACGCGGGTGGTTTAGGTATGCTAGCGATTGGCGTGGGTGGTGCTGATGCATGT
>CAZLKW010000033.1:0-10821 GCA_964560215.1 uncultured Sediminibacterium sp.
AAGCTATACAATTGAGGTTGCGTATACTTTGGATCATCTCCTTCGTTGTGGCCATGTTTTCTATAACATACCATGTCAATGAAAATATCACTCTTGTATAGTTGTCTGTAAGTTGTTGCAATTTGAACTGCTTTCACCACTGCTTCTGCATCATCTCCATTTACATGCAATACGGGTGCTTGAACCATCGCT
The DNA here is from genome assembly GCA_964560215.1 of uncultured Sediminibacterium sp. Classification (GTDB taxonomy): domain Bacteria; phylum Bacteroidota; class Bacteroidia; order Chitinophagales; family Chitinophagaceae; genus Sediminibacterium. The sequence goes on from CAZLKW010000033.1 coordinate 193, forward strand.
GCAATGGATGTACAATAGTTCGCACTTCTTGCATCATCAAAATCTGTTGTAAATCCAATTTGATTGTTGATTACAAAGTGAATTGTACCGCCAGTTTTGTAACCATTCAATTGACACATCTGTAAAATCTCATACACAATACCTTGGCCTGCTACAGATGCATCACCATGAATTAATATCGGTAAAATTTTAGATAAATCTGAATTATACAATATATCAGCTTTCGCTCGAGCAAATCCTAAAACAACAGGATCAACCGCTTCTAAGTGAGATGGATTGGGCATCAATTTAAGATGCACTTGTTTATTATTAAACGTAGTCACTTCAGATGAATAGCCCATATGGTATTTCACATCTCCACTTCCCATGGTTTGATCCAATACTGCTGTACCTTCAAATTCACTAAATATTTGCTCATAGGTTTTACCCATGATATTAGCAAGCACGTTCAATCTTCCACGATGCGCCATACCTATCACCACTTCTTCTACGCCGTGTTCTCCTGCGGTGTTAATGATTGCATCTAAAGCTGCAATAGTGGACTCTCCGCCTTCTAATGAGAAACGTTTTTGTCCTATGTATTTTGTATGTAAGAACTTTTCGAATATCACACCATGATTTAATTTTTCAAGAATGTGTTTCTTTTGTTCTAATGAAATTGGTTGACTGAATTTATTTTCTAATTCATTTGTTAACCAATCTACTCTTTGTTGATCAGAAATATATTTAAACTCAACACCTACATTTTTGGCATACGTCTTTTGTAAGTGTGCAAGAATATTACTCAAAGTTGTTGCGCCTAATCCAATAATAGAGCCAACTTGAAATGTCTTTGTTAAGTCAGCATCTGACAAACCAAAGAATGCTAAATCTAAATTAGCACCTCTATCCTTACGCGTACGTATTGGATTGGTTGTTGCAATCAAATGCCCTTTATTTCTATAACCCAAAATCAAACGATACACTTTAATTTCGTTGGCCCAATCCGCACTAACATTAGATACGGTTGTTGCAGCACCTTGAGCAGGGGCCAAAGTTCCATTTTGCATGGCAAAATCGAAACCTTCAAAAAACTTAATGATATCTGGGTCTACTGATGCTGGATCAGTTAAAAATTGTTGGTACAAACCTTCTATAAAGGCTGGGTGGGAGTTGGTGATGTAGGTGAAATCCTTCATTGTATATCCTTTCGTTTATTTGTCGAAACAAGGTTTGCAAATATCAGTTTAAATGATTGATTAATAAAGTAAAATGAGCAAAAAATCTCGGGTAAATTTTGATGTTTTGTGATTGTTTTTTTAGGGTTTTGCTGCCGATTTAGACTTTATTGTTCGAAATTGCGAAAAAATACAATTTTGATACATTTTAACTATTTGATTATCAATGTTTTATATTCAATTTTTATTTTTTTTCATTTTAATTTTAAATATTTGCGCAAGTCCCTTACCTTTGCCCTCCTGAAAATTAATTAGTACATGGCAAATCATTCGGCTACAAAAAAAGATGTAAGACAAGCAACTAAACGTCGCGATAGAAACCGTTATTATGGTAAAACTACACGTAACGCTATTCGTGATTTAAAGACAATAGAAGAACAAAAAGCTTACGACGAGAAATTACCAACAATCGTTTCTCAAATTGATAAATTAGCTAAGCGTGGAATCATCCACAAAAACAAAGCTGCTAATTTAAAGAGCAAGTTAGCTAAGCACGTTGCTGTGAAGCAAGTGGTTAAGAAGAAGTAATCTAATACGCTTATAGAGCGTCAACAACTTATATTATAATCCTGCCTTTAGGGGCGGGATTTTTTTTGTCCCCACCCTATGTGAAATACTCGCTTTCATAGAGATACAATTTCCTTGTATCTTCGCGGTATGACTGAAAAAATTATCATCCTAGATTTTGGTAGCCAGTACACACAATTAATTGCTCGTGCTGTAAGAGAAGCCAATGTATATTGCGAAATCCAACCCTTTCATAATGAAATTGTGTTTGATGAGCACTTAAAAGGGGTCATTTTAAGTGGTTCCCCTGCAAGCGTGAACGAAGACGAAGCGCCAAATGTGGATATTGAAGCTATATTAGCCAAATTACCACTCCTTACTATTTGTTATGGTGCTCAATTAAGTGCTAAGAACTTTGGCGGTAAAGTTGAAAAATCAAACAAACGTGAATACGGCCGTGCTCAATTGCGTATACAAAAAGACGATATTATCTTCAAGAATATCGCAGATAATAGTCAGGTTTGGATGAGTCATAGCGATTCTATCACTGTTTTACCTGAAAATTTTGAATTATTAGCTGATACAGAAAGTATTCCCGTGGCTGGATTTAGAAAAAAAGCAGATCAAGGGCATAGTTTACATGGATTCCAATTTCATCCAGAAGTATATCATTCTACAGAAGGCAAAACAATGATTCGCAATTTCCTAGTGGAGATTTGTGGATGTAGCCAAAATTGGACACCTGCCTCTTTTGTAAATGAGACAGTTGCTCAATTAAAAGAACAGATTGGAGAAGGTCATGTGATTATGGCCTTAAGTGGTGGAGTTGATAGTACAGTTGCAGCAACCCTAATCCATAAAGCGATCGGCAATCGCCTTCACGGTATTTTTGTTGACAATGGCGTTTTAAGAAAAGACGAGTTCCAACAGGTACTGGATATGTACCATAATATAGGTTTGAATGTAAAAGGTATAGACGCGAAGGATATGTTTTATGATGCACTTGCAGGTAAATCTGACCCAGAAGAAAAGCGTAAAATTATTGGAAAACTATTTATAGATGTATTTCAAATAGAAGCATCTAACATGTTAGAAGCCAAGTTTTTAGGTCAAGGAACAATTTATCCTGATGTCATTGAAAGTGTGAGCGTTCATGGACCTTCTCAGACCATTAAATCACACCATAATGTAGGTGGTTTACCTGATACTTTACACCTTAAACTTGTAGAACCTTTAAGAAGTTTATTCAAAGACGAGGTACGTAAAGTTGGTCTTGAATTAGGCATCCCTGCCGATATGATCCAAAGACACCCTTTCCCTGGACCAGGTTTGGCAATCCGTATCTTAGGTGAGATTACACCAGAAAAAGTAGATTTATTACAAAGAGCTGATGCAATATATATTAACGGATTAAAGGAATTCGGACTGTATGATAAGGTTTGGCAGGCTGGAACCATCCTTTTGCCTGTTAAAAGCGTTGGCGTAATGGGCGATGAACGTACTTATGAATTCACAGTTGCTCTGAGAGCAGTAACATCTGTGGATGGCATGACTGCTGATTGGGCACACTTACCTTATGAATTCTTAGCACATATGAGCAACTCCATCATTAACCAAGTAAGAGGTATCAATAGGGTTGTATATGATATTAGTAGTAAGCCACCGGCTACTATTGAGTGGGAATAACTGTTAAATTTTGAAGTAAAATACTTCTAATTTAATTTTAATAAAAAAGGATTAATTCATTATATTTCAATGAATTAACCCTTTTTACTTTAACATCCTATCTTTAATTCAGCTTCTTCTGAATAGAAGTGATTTGATCTTGCAAAGTGTTCACAACTCCGGCCAATTGATCCACATTCCACATAGGCTGCGCACCTGCTTTATGAATAATATAAACAGCCTTCCAAACCTCCACAATATCTTTTGTGTTTACTTGATATGGCTCGTATAAAGGATTGTCACTCAATAAAGTAAGTCGTTCTCCTATAGCATCACTTGAACGATCATCGTTGGTAATAATACGCTTATAGACCACCCCATCTGTATTTGAAATGACGATATAAGTATTGCTACTTTTTACATCCTTAAGGCTTGCAACACGTTCACCCACAATAACACTTCCACTCTGGGTTGGCAACATACTATCTCCCACAATTTCAAATGCACGGTACTCACCCGGCGCCAACATGGGCAAAGTAAAAGTATTCAATTCGTCTATGAATTCTGGATCCGCATAGCCAGCCAAATAACCCGCAGCAGCTTTCACAGGGACAAATGAAACGATGGCAGCACTATTTGAAGTATCTGTTTTAAGAGATCTACGGCGCTCCAAATACGAACCACCCATATTATAACCTTGATTCAAGTCAAACTCATCCATTTGGGATAAATCTTGGAACAAAAATATCTCCAAGCTAATATTAAATAAAGCGCAAATGGCTTCCTGTACTTCTAATCTCGGTTCCGCCCTGCCTTCCTCATAAGCACCTACTAAAGAGCGCTTAATTTGAAGTTGGTTGGCTAACTCCTCCTGAGTCCAATCACGTTGCTTTCTGATGAATTTCAAATTCTTTCCTGCGTATGACATAACTAATAATTTTAGTGCAATTTACTAATTATTTTAGTTTTTCCAAATTATTTTAGCAATTTCTTTTTTTTGAAAGGATTATGGCTTCTTGGTAACTTGCAGTATGGCTAAGAAAATTGCAGCAAAAAAAGGCTCGACAAAGAAGGATCAACCAGTTATATTAATTACAAATGATGACAGCATCAATGCCCCAGGAATTCACGCTTTAGTAAAAGCTGTTGAAGGACTTGGCAAGATCATAGTGGTAGCACCAGATAAGCCACAAAGTGGCATGGGACATGCCATTACCCTCGGACAGCATTTAAGATTAACAAAAGTGCATTGGCAGGATGATCCAACTGTTGAAGCCTATACTTGTAGTGGCACACCAGTGGATTGTGTGAAATTGGCAGTTGATAAGGTGTTGCATCGTAAACCAACTATCTGTTTAAGCGGTATCAATCACGGGGCAAACCATTCTATTAATGTGATTTACTCTGGTACAATGTCTGCCGCATTGGAAGCTTCAATAGAAAGTATACCAAGTATCGGCTTTAGTCTTTTAGACTTAAGCATTGAGGCAGACTTTACAGCTGCCGCACATTATGCACGTATCATTGTTGAGCATGTTTTAGCAGATAAGAAATTGGACAAGCATTTATGCTTAAATGTGAATATCCCAAAAGTGGAGACTAAGATGATCAAAGGCATTAAGATGTGTAAACAATCTTATGCTAAATACGACGAAAAATTTGTGGAGCGCGCCGACCCGCATGGCAAAAAATATTATTGGCTAACGGGTGAATTTGTGAACTTTGATAAGTCTAAAGACACAGATGTTTGGGCACTTAAAAATAATTACGTGAGTGTTGTACCAGTGCAATTTGATTTGACAAACCATGCGCTGAAAGACCAATTAAGTAAAAAATGGAAATGGTAAACCAATGCAATTAAATAAAGATAATTATATACTTGGCGTCATCATTGGACTTACCCTACCCTTTTTAGGATTTGCAGGTTTCTACCAATGGAAGTTTAGCATGGTATCCCTGCAAACCTTTTTAGATTTACTAGCAAGTCAGAAATCGATATTGTCAGCAATGATCAGTGTTTCCTTGTTATTAAATGCCGCAGCATTAACTTTCTTCTTTCAAAAAGAAATTGACAAAACAGCTAAAGGTATATTTTTCACAACTTGTATTTATGCAATAGCTGCTATTGCTGCAAAATGGTTTTTATAAATGAAATACTACATTATAGCAGGCGAAGCGAGTGGAGATCTACATGGATCAAATTTGATAAAAGCAATTTTTAAAAATGATCCTTCCGCAACTATTCAATGTTGGGGCGGTGAACTCATGCAAGCAGCTGGAGGAAAAATTGTTAAGCATTATCGAAGCCTAGCTTTTATGGGTTTTGTAGAAGTCCTTTTAAATTTACGAACCATCCTTTCGAATATCGCATTTTGCAAAAAAGACATTCGCGCTTTTGAACCTGATGTATTAATCTGTATCGACTATCCTGGATTCAATTTACGCATTGCAAAATGGGCCAAAGAAAATGGCATGAAAGTGGTTTATTTTATTGCACCACAGGTATGGGCATGGAAAGAAAACAGGGTACCCGCAATGCGCGCATCGATTGATCGATTGATGTGTATTCTTCCTTTTGAAAAAAAATATTTTAAGGATCGATGGGATTGGGAAGTAGATTATGTAGGACATCCATTGATGGAAGTCATTGACGCTTTAGAATCCTTACCTCATCCCCTTACTTCATTAAAAGACCAGCAATTGATTGCCCTTTTACCTGGAAGCAGAAAGCAAGAGATTCAAAAAAAATTACCCATCATGTTATCTGTTGCTAAGGAATTTCCAATGGAGCATTTCGTAGTCGCACAAGCACCAGGTATAGATACTGATTGGTTTAACACATTGATTCCTAAAAATTCAAATGTACATGTAGTTGCAGCAAATACCTATGCCATTTTACAACATAGCAAAGCCGCATTGGTAACCAGTGGTACAGCTACTTTAGAAACTGCCTTATTGAATGTACCTGAGATAGTTTGTTATAAAGGGAACGCTATTACACTCGCTTTAGCAAAACGATTTGTGAAGATTAAATTTATTGCTTTGGTAAATTTAATTATGGACAAAGAAGTAGTTAAAGAATTGATTCAAGAAGACTTAACCACAAAAAATCTTTCTATTGAATTAAAGATGCTATTGGAAGATCCTACAAGACAAGCTGCAATCAAAGCAGATTACGCAGCATTAAAACAAGCACTAACCACTGGACAAAAAGCCACTGAAGTTGCTGCCGGTATTATTCAAGAAGAACTGAATAAAAAATAAATCCCCTCTCTTTGTTAAACTTATTTTAATAAAGGCAGGATAAATACCCTGAATAAAGTAAATAAGATCGCAAAAATAAATACCAACAAAGAAATACGGTTCATACCATGCATGTATTTCATCCACTGCGTCCTTGGCTGATTTGGATCTTTTTTCTTAATGAATAAGTACTCTCCAAATTGTCTTAAAATACCCATATTTTCTAAATTAGGTTGATAAAATAATATAAAATTATGCTTGGTTATTTAACCAATCTTTTAAATGTGCTGAAATTTGTGCAGTTTCGATTATAAATCCATCGTGACCATACATTGAATCAATCGCAACCAATGTTGCTTTAGGCATATGTGCTTCCATGAACTTTTGTTCATCCAATGGACACAGGATATCACTGTTAATGCCGATAATTAATGTTGGGATTTGAATCGTTGCCAAAGTAGCCATTAAATCTCCACCACGCTTACGCGCAAGGTGGTGACTATCCATGGACTTAGTCAACATCCAGTAGCTATATGCATTGAATCTTTTTACTAATTTATCCCCTTGATAATTGATATAGGATGAGGCTTTAAAATCATCTATTTTTTCAGGATCAGCATCGGTTTGCTTCTCTTGATAAATGCCATAGTTGCGATAGGTTAACATTCCTATTGCCCTTGCCGCTTTCAACCCTTTCGCACCTGCATTAGGCTTTGCATCTTTCCATGTGCAATCTGCTTCAATCGCCAATCTTTGAGCAGTATGCACTGCTACACCCCATGCACTTTCAGAAGGAGATGTGGCAATCAAAAACATTTTTTGAATTACAGTTGGCTCCATGATTGCCCATTCCAATGCTTGGTAACCACCCATGCTACCCCCTAATAAAAGAGCGATTTTATCAATCCCTAAATGTTGTCTTAATAAAATATGAGCTTTCACCATATCCCGAATGGTAATGGTTGGAAATTGATCAAAACGGATAGAAGCGTCTAAGTCCTCCACACTTAAAGGACCTGTGGAACCATAACATGAACCAATAATATTCGCACAAACTATAAAGTAATCATTAGGATTGATGATGGCATCCTCCCCCACAAAACCCTTCCACCAATCAGCCACATCTGAATTAGCCGTTAAGGCATGACAAACCCAAGCTACTTTTTTACCTGGTGTGTATTCCCCATAATAATGGTAGGCTATTTTAAGCTTTGGCAAACTGATACCGCATTCAAGGGTAAAAGGTTGGTGGTATTTATAGATGACTGGGTCCATTTTATCGCTTTCTTGTGCCTACTAACTGGCTATTTGAATTACCTTTGCAAAGGTACAATATTTATAATTCCTATACACGAACCAATTATATCCTATGGCAACGATTACTTTAAAGCGTATTGACAATGACTATCAGTTTGAAACGATTGACGAAGCGGGTCAAGTAATGACTATGGATATCCCCGAAGATCAAGGTGGACATGGCAATGGTGTTAGACCGATGCAAGCTTTATTGAGTGCATTAGGTGGATGTAGTGGCGTGGATGTAGTGATGATATTAAAAAAACAAAAGGAAACCCTTGAACACTATGAGATGGTGATTAGTGGAGAAAGAGCCGTTGGAAAAGAACCCGCTTTATGGGAAACAGTCCATATTGTTTTTAAACTTAAAGGTTCTATGACAAAAGAAAAAGCAGAGAAAGCTTGTGCTTTGTCTATTGATAAATATTGTTCTGTTGCAGCGACTTTGAGAGCAGCAGGTGCAGTGATCACATGGGAGGTTGAAATTTTATAATTTTTTTATTGCGCATACATGAAACACGATCAGTCTAAATTAATTCGTACACAGATAGAAAGAACAGCAGAGGGCGAACATTCTAGTCCTTTATTTTTAACCAGTAGTTTTTGTTTTGAGGAAGCCGAAACGATGCGTGCCGCTTTTGCAGACGAATCTGATGATAATATTTATAGCCGTTTCTCTAACCCTAATGTGCAAGAATTTGTAGACCGTTTAGCGGTATTGGAGCATGCAGAAGCAGGCTTTGCTACAGCAAGTGGAATGAGCGCTGTATTTGGTTCATTCATGGCGATATTAAAAAAAGGCGATCACCTTTTATCATGCAATTCTATTTTTGGAAGCACCCATACGGTGGTATCAAAATACCTTCCTAAATATGGCATGGAATATAGTTACGTATCTGCGAATGCAACTGCTGCAGAATGGGAAGCAGCGATTCAGCCAAATACAAAAATGATTTATTTAGAAACACCCACTAATCCTGGATTAGAAGTGTTAGATATAGCAATGATTAGTACGATTGCTAAAAAAAATAATATCATTTTGAATGTAGATAACTGTTTTGCGACACCAATTGGACAAACACCAATCGATCTTGGAGCAGACTTAGTAGTTCATTCTGCAACAAAATGGATTGATGGACAAGGTCGTGTACTAGGAGGCGCTGTTCTTGGTAAAAAAGAACTGATCCATGAAATTTATTTATTCTGCAGAAGTACAGGACCTTCGCTCTCCCCTTTTAATGCATGGGTATTGAGTAAGAGTTTAGAAACGCTAGAAGTGCGTATGGAGCGTCATTGTAAATCTGCTCTATCAATTGCACAAAAATTAGAAGGACATGACAAAATTAATTTCGTTAAATATCCTTTCTTAAATTCTCATCCACATCATGCCATTGCAGTAAAGCAAATGAAAAACGGAGGTGGAATTGTTTGCTTTGAATTAAAAGGAGGCCTAGAAGCGGGACGACAATTTTTGAATCATTTAAAAATGCTCTCTTTAACTGCGAACCTTGGAGATAGCAGAAGTATCGCATCCCATCCAGCAAGTACCACACATGCTAAACTTTCAGAAGCCGAAAGACAAGCTGTTGGAATCACACCAGGTTTAATTCGCATTTCAGTGGGACTAGAACATGAGGAAGATATTTTAAACGATATCCTTCAGGCCCTAGAAGCCTAATTTTGGCACCTCATTGTGTCATTTTTACAATATAGTTTGTATATTTAAAACGCTTAAAATTCTAACGATTTAAAAAACAACCTATGAAATTAAAAACAGGCGTTTTATTATCTGCCATGATGTTTCTTCAGTATTATATCTGGGGTGCTTGGTATGTTACTATGGGAACCTATATGGGCGAAAAATTAGGATCAACTGGAGTTGATATTGGAGCTGCATATGGTGCAGGCGCAATCGCTACAATCATCTCTCCATTCTTTGTAGGTATGATTGCAGACCGTTTCTTTTCTGCTCAAAAAATTATGGGCGTACTTCATATTGTAGGGGCTGCTTTATTGTTCTTTGCAACTAAGGTTGATAACACGAATTTCTATTGGGTAATTTTAGTTTACTCTTTATTATATATGCCAACTATTGCTTTAAGTAATAGTGTTGCATTTGCTCAAATGACTGACCCAGGAAAACAATTTCCTTGGATTCGTGTTTTTGGCACATTAGGTTGGATTGCTGCTGGCTTGGTAATCAGCCAATTAGGTATTGAGAAAACCGAAGGCACTTTCGTAGTTGCAGCAGGTATTTCTGCAGTATTAGGTTTGTTGAGTTTTGCTTTACCAAACACACCTCCTAAAGCAGCAGGTACCCCTTCTTCTATGGGTGCAATTCTAGGAAAAGATGCATTTGTTTTATTAAAGAATAAATCTTTCTTAGTATTCTTTATTTCTGCTATTGCAATCTGTATTCCACTTTCATTCTATTACGGATTTGCAAATCCTTTCTTAAACGAAGTGGGCTTAGATAATGTAGCTGGTAAAATGACAATGGGTCAAATGTCAGAAGCAATCTTCATTTTAGCAATTCCATTCTTATTCAATAAAATTGGCGTAAAAAATATGTTGATTTTTGGTATCGCAGCTTGGGTATTAAGATACTTATGTTTCGCATACGGCAATTTGGATGCAAGCTGGATGCTTTATGCAGGTATCATCTTACACGGCATTTGTTATGACTTCTTCTTTGTAACAG
>CAZLKW010000033.1:10831-17832 GCA_964560215.1 uncultured Sediminibacterium sp.
TTATATGTATACAGAAAAGAAAGCTGGTGAAAATATTAAAAATGCAGCGCAAGGTTTATTCACTTTTGCAACTTACGGTGTAGGTATGTTTATTGGAACTAACTACAGTGGATTTGTAGTTGAGCAAAATAAATTAACGGATGTAGCTGGTCATAATTGGCAAAGCATTTGGTTAACACCAGCTGCGATTGCAGGTGCAGTCTTAATTGCTTTTATTTTATTCTTTAAGGAGAAAAAAGAAGTAGAAGCTGCTTAATTTAAAAACTTTCTTAAGCCTATCCGCTTGGATAGGCTTTTTTATTCAATACATTTTATAAGATTAATGCTATTATTATGAGAATTGCAATGTTAGGTGCGGGATTCATTGGCCGATTTTATGCAGATGCATTACAAGGCTATAGAAGTAAAGACAAAGTAGTAAGTATTTATGCAAGGCGTGAGGAAGCTGCCAAGCAATTTGCAGCAGATTACAATTGCGCGCATTGGACCACCGAAATGGAGGAGGCCATTGCACATCCAGATGTGGACATTGTATGTATCTCCTTGCCAAATAATTTGCATGAAGCTGCAGTGATGATGTGTTGCAAACATAAGAAAGCAGTGATGACTACAAAACCCCTTGGCCGCAATGGAGAAGAAGCTAAACGCATGTTGATTGCGGTTGAAGAAGCAGGTATTTTTAACGGGTATTTAGAAGACCTTGTGTATACACCTAAATTTATTAAAGCCAATCAGAGTGTCAAAGAAGGCGCATTAGGTCGTGTATTATGGGCTAAGTCTAGAGAAACCCACCCTGGCCCACATAGTGAATGGTTTTGGGATATTAATCAAGCAGGTGGTGGTTTTATTTTAGATTTAGGATGTCATTGTGTAGAAATCTCAAGAAGTTATATTGGCAAAGATATCAAACCAATTGAAGTCATGTGTTGGGCAGATACGCAAGTCAAACCGATTGATGCGGAAGACCATGCCATTGGCTTAGTGAAATATGAAAATGGAGCGATTGGACAATTTGAAGTGAGCTGGACATTTAGAGGCGGGTTGGACTTAAGAGACGAAGTCATGGGAACAGAAGGCACTATTTGGATTAATAGTTTCTTAAGAACAGGTTTTGAAATGTTTACCACAGGAAAAGGTGGCGACTATATTGCAGAAAAAGCAGAGAGTGATAGAGGTTGGTTATTTCCTGTTGGAGATGAATTGAATGAACTTGGGTACAACCATATGTTCATGGATATGTTCAACTCTATTGAAAAAGGAGAAGCCCCAAAAGAAACATTCTATGATGGCTATGTAGTCAATTGTATCTTAGACGCAGCCTATAAATCTGCTAAAACAAAATTATGGGAACCGGTTCAACTTGATATCTGGAGAGGCAGGACAGGCTTAACTAAAGAAAGTCATTTAGTGGAGTATGATGCAGATCATTATTTAGTGAAAGAAGAAATGACTCATTATGGCGCAAAAAAATTAATCTTGAAAAATAAGACGACTGGAAAGATAACAGAACAAACAATCAATTAATTCTTTTCTATTTATTATTATGCCTAAAAATAATGCCCTACCCGCTTCCTTAAAAAATTTGCTCGAAAAAGGGGAAGCGCAGTTTCATCCTGGCATTTCGGTAGATTGTGTCATCTTTGGATTTCACGAACAACAACTTAAAATCTTATTACTAAAAGTTGACACAGTTCATAAATGGGCATTGCCAGGTGGTTTCATAAAAAAAACTGAGCCTATTGAAGAAGCCGCCTATAGAGTTTTACAAGAAAGGACTGGCGTGAAAGATATTTTTTTGCAGCAATTCCAGGTATTTGGTGCACCAGATAGAGCTGATGCAAGCATTCATCAAAAAAGATATCAAAGCTATGGAATAAAAATCCCTAAAGACAACTGGCTGATACAAAGGTTCATTACAGTTGGCTTTTATGCATTGGTGGATTTTAATGAAGTTAAAATACAACCATCAGAACAAGAAGCACAATGGCAATGGATGGACATTGAATATTTAAATAGCTTGATGATGGACCATGCAGAAATTGTTCAGAAGGCATTAGAAACATTAAGAACTCAACTCGCCTATCTACCTATTGGTAAAAACTTATTGCCTAAGAAATTCACGATGCCTGAATTGCAGAAATTATATGAAACCATTTTAAATCAAAAATTAGATCGTCGTAATTTTCAACGCAAACTATTAAGCTTTGGCATTCTTAATAGACTAAAAGAAACAAAAAAAGGTGGAGCGCATAAAGCAGCTTACTTGTATTCATTCAACGATAAAAAATACCAAAAAGCCCTCAAAGAGGGCTTGTATGGAAGTTGGTAAACTCGAAGAATTTATTACCAACTTCCATACTAACTCCAATGAATTTTAAAAAATATCCTTGATATTTTTTGTAGTTGGTAAATTCGAAGAATTTATTCCCCTATTTGATCCAATTGATCGTTTTTGTTTTTACATCCCTAGAGTTAGTTCCTATCATGATTTCAAAATCACCTGATTCCCAGTCAAATTTCAAATCGCTATTGTAAAACTTTAATGTCTCAGGCGTTATATCAAAACTTACATTTTTAGTTTCACCGGCAGCTAATTCAATTTTATTGAACCCTTTTAATTCTTGCACTGGTCTTGTAATACTTCCAACCAAATCACGAATATAAAGTTGAACGACTTCCTTACCAGAGACTGATCCAGTGTTCTTAACTGAAACTGTAACTGTTAACTTTTGATTGCCTTTTAATTTAGTAGATGATAACTGAATAGCACCGTATTCAAACTTTGTGTAACTTAATCCATACCCGAAAGGATATAAAGGTTCATTGCTAACATCTATATAGTTAGATTGAAATTTAGAGAACCATTTTCCAGTCAAAGGGCGGCCTGTATTTTTATGATTGTAATACAATGGAATTTGACCTACATTTTGCGGAAAACTCATACTCAATTTACCTGAAGGATTTACTTTCCCTAATAACGCATCTGCAATCGCATCTCCTGCTTCAGAGCCTGCAAACCATACATCTAAAATTGCTGGCACATTTTCATGTTCCCAATTTAATGTCAAAGGACGACCATTGAATAACACCAAAGCAACTGGTTTTCCAGTAGCTACTAATGCCTTTAATAAACGTTTTTGAGCTTCAGGTATATCTATAAATGATTTTGAAGCACTTTCACCACTACTCTCTGCACCTTCCCCTAAAGCAGCTACAATCACATCTGCATCGGCACTTATAGCTAAAGCTTCTTGAATCATTGCTTCCGCAGTTCTATTGTCTCTAGCAATATCCTTGCCGAACATCGTCTGGCGATTTTGCAGTTCAGCATCGTCTTCTAAATTAGACCCCTTTGCATAAACTACTTTACCATTATTTCCTACCGCATCTGTAAGCCCTTTTAATAGACTAATTGATTTTGAATTATCAGCACCTACACTCCATGTTCCAGTCATATTTTCTTTTGCATCTGCAAGTGGGCCAACCAAAGCAATTTTCTTACCTGACGCAATAGGTAGCACATTGTTGTTTTTTAACAACACAAAACTTTGTGCAGCGATTCTTCTTGCCTCAGCTCTATTGGCTGCAGTAAAAACCTCAGTTGCAGATCTTTGTTCATTGCAATAACGATAAGGATCATCAAATAAACCTAATTGGTATTTTGAAATTAATATACGCTCACAAGCTTTATTTATTTGAGCTAAAGTAACCTTACCCTCTTGGATAGATTTTTTCATAGTGTTCAAAAATCCTTCACCCACCATATCCATGTCCACTCCGGCATTCATTGATAAAGCGTTCACTGTTTGTGCATCACCCATACCATGGTTCGACATTTCTGGGATACCTGTATAATCCGAAACCACAAATCCATTAAACTTCCATTGCTTTCTTAATACATCATCCACAAGCCATTTATTACCAGATGCAGGTACACCATCTACTTCATTAAAGGATACCATAACAGAAGCAACACCCGCATCCACAGCTGCTTTATAAGGAGGAAAGTACTCATTGTACATTCTTACCCTACTCATATCAGTTGTATTATAATCTCTTCCCCCTTCTGCAGCACCATATAATGCATAATGCTTCACACAAGATAGTATTGTATTTTGTGCCGCCAAATCATCTCCCTGATAGCCATGTACCATCGCTTTTGCAATCGCAGAACTTAAAAATGCATCTTCTCCATTTCCCTCAGAAACCCTTCCCCATCTTGGATCTCTTGTCAAATCAACCATGGGTGAAAAAGTCCATTGTATACCATCAGCACTTGCTTCGCTCGCTGCAATGCTTGCAGAACGCTTCACCAAATCCATATCCCAGGTTGCTGACATGGCTAATGGAATTGGAAAAATAGTTTTATAACCATGAATCACATCCATTCCAAAAAGTAAAGGAATATGCAATCTTGAATTGTTAACTGCGAACTGTTGCAACTCTTTAATTTTAGTAACAGATCTTATATTAAATACACCACCTACTTTCCCAGCCTTAACTTTTTCTGCAATATCAGAACTGCTAACTGCCCCAGTAACAAAATCACTAGATGCAGGCAAATTCAACTGACCTAATTTTTCCTCAAGGGTCATCTTAGACATCAACGCACTGATGAATTGATGCATTTTTACCTCTTTAGCAGATTGACCAAAGCCAATCAATAAGATTCCTAAACTAAGTATCGTTAAACTAACTCTTTTCATAAATTACATTTTATAATTTCAATTATTCATTACCATACTATCGTTGAGCATGATATTTCGGGCAGGGTAAAGTTAAATTTTTTCTGCTCAAAATTGAGCGTAAAGACCGATTCCTTTGACTTATTTAAAAGCAATAAAGCCTTCCTTCCGGTCGGAGTTTTAAAAGCAACCACATGAACCTGGTCATTTGTTGAACTTGCTTCAATTCTGACGGAGCCTGATGGTATAAATTTAGAGACTTGACCAATGATATAATAACTTACGTTCCGTTTAATTTCATCACCAGATATGGTCAATGCACCTAAACATTCTGTACAACCTCCAATAGTATGAGGGCCAAATTGTGGGTCGTTTGCTAAATTCCATTCCAAGACCATACTACTCCAATTTAACAAAGTGCCTAGTACAACATGTTCCATATGCCACAAAAAATCACCGGCGAAGCTTCCTTTGGCACCAGTCCATTGTTCTGTAAAATATATTTTTTTATCAGGATGTGCATCATGGACTTTTGACAAAGCTGTTTCCTGTCCTAGATACAAATGAAATGCGGATGCACTGATATAAGATCTAGCAACTGAATCCTCTAGAATTTCAATTGGATAATTTGGATGATCTGCATTATGATCCCATATCACAATTTCTGTTTCAATACGCTCTTTTTTAAACAATGGCCCTAAATGGTATTTAATAAAATTTTTCTGCTCCAATGAATTCATCAACATACTTGGATTATTGCCTCCATGCTCTGGTTCATTTTGAATTGTGACAGCATTGATATTTAATCCTTCTTGTTGCATTAACCGAATGTACTTCGCAAAATAGTTTGCATAAGTTGGGTAAAATTTTTCTAACAAATGTCCTCCCATCGATTTCCCATTGTCTTTCATCCATACTGGCGGGCTCCATGGTGTTGCAATTAATTTTATCGCAGGTTGAATGGTTTTAATTTGTTTTAAAATTGGAATTAGGTATAGTTTATCTCGCCTAAGAGACATCTTGTCTAAATTGATGTCTTCCTGCCCTTCAGGTAAATCATCATAACTAAACTCAGCCGCATCCAAATCCGAGGCACCCATACTTATTCTCAAATAGCTCACTTGCAAACCATTGTGGGCTCGACCAAAAAGTTCCTTAAGTATTGTATCTCTTTTTTGTTCAGACAATTGATATAAAAGTTGCGCGCTGCCCCCTGTTAAGGTATACCCAAATCCAGCTATATTTTGAAACTGAACACTTTCATTCACATAGATATTGTTAGAAGAAATAGTAGCAGTCTCTCTCGATGACAATAATGGATTAGGCAATTCTTTTAAAAGCATTTTTCCATCTGCAGAAGTCACTGTTTGTGTAAACTGAGCAGGGCCCTGAAGCACAAAAACAAATAGTAAAACAGAAATGAATAAACCAACTTTCATATTTAACAAATTATAGTCTTTAAATATACAAGAAATGGTCTAAAAAATTGATATGAAACTAATTCACTTTCATATCTGAATCTAACATATCTAATTTCTGTTCTTTTGGTTTTACTCCAAAATTATAGCGGATATTAATCCCCCATCTTCTTGAATCACTTTCTCTATAACCTACTGCATAGATACTACCTTGTCTAAGTGTAAAAGTATTCCTATTGGTAAAGAAAATATCATTCATTGAAAATGTCACCGTTAATTTTTTATTCAAAAATTGTCTGTTCAATGAACTATTTAATTGTCCAAAATTATCTAACTCATAAAATTGCTGCTGGCCATTAGTTCTCCAAAATCCATTGATTGTAAAGGTTGATAGCTTGTCTAATTTAAGGGACTGAAAAGTAAAGAACGTCCAAGTAGCTTTATCAAAAACGATTGGCTTTTGTTCGTACAAACCATTGTACACATTATGATTGTATTGTGCACCAACTACTGCAAAAAATGCTTTACCTGGGGGAATAACCGCAATTCCTCTAAAATAAGTTTCTTTACTCTTTCCTAAATTATCATAGGTTCGATAAGCTACTTGTTTATTAGTAGGAGACTGATACACCACATTCGTGAATATATCTTTTGTCTCATTAATACCAAATGCGAAAATTGGCTTATCATCTACACTAATATTTGCTTCGTAATTAGAGGTAAATTGTGGCTTTAAGGTTGGATTACCAGACTCATACAAAAATGGATCAATGTACTTAGGAAATGGATTTAAAAATTCATAACTCGGTCTACTAATAGTTTTTCTATATACCAAATAACCTCGCATTTCATAACCTGCAATCGTGAATAACTTACGACTCAAGAACACGTATGGGAA
>CAZLKW010000034.1:0-17456 GCA_964560215.1 uncultured Sediminibacterium sp.
TAGTAATAATTAATTTCTGTATTGTTTGGGTTGGACATGCCTTTGAAAACTTCGATAGGCCATAACCAACTACTAAACCAAGTATCTAAACAGTCTGCGTCTTGGTATAATTCTTTACCCACAGTCTCAGGGTAAGTGGCATATACTTTTTCAAGACTTGCTTCTACATATACATTACCTTCTTTGTCATACCATGCTGGTATTCTGTGGCCCCACCATAATTGTCTACTGATACACCAGTCCTTGATGTTCTCCATCCAATGACGGTATACGTTTTTAAATTTAGCAGGATGAAAATGTATTTCATCTGACATTACTTTTTCTAATGCCGGTGCTGCCAATTGTTTCATATCCACCCACCATTGCAAACTCAATCTTGGTTCTACAATGGCATCTGTTCTTTCACTAAATCCAACTTGATTTACGTAGTCTTCTATCTTCACTAAATTACCCGCTGCTTCTAAATCTGCCGCAATAATTTTTCTTACTTCAATTCTATCTTTACCTAGATACATTGGAGCAGCATCATTCATGGTACCGTCATCGTTCATGGTATCAATTACTTCTAAGTCATGTTTTTGACCTAATTGAAAGTCATTGATATCATGTGCTGGAGTCACTTTTAATGCACCCGTTCCAAATTCTATTTCGATATAATCATCTGCAATAATAGGAATGCGACGATTAATCATTGGCACAAAAGCATGTTTGCCAATTAAGTGTGTATACCTTGGGTCTTTAGGATGCACACAGATGGCAGTATCGCCAAAAATCGTTTCTGGTCTTACTGTCGCAATGGTAATATATTCATCACCAGGAATATCTAATTTGTACTTTATATGGTACATCTTTCCGTTCACTTCCTTATGAATCACTTCCTCATCACTTAAAGCAGTTTTTGCTTTTACATCCCAGTTGATCATTCTTTTGCCACGATAAATCTTGCCCTTCTTGTATAGATCAATAAATACCTTGATCACTGTTTCGTAATAATCTGGATCCATAGTGAAAGATGTTCTTTCCCAATCTAAACTACAGCCCATCTTTCTTAATTGTTGCAAAATGATGCCACCATATTTTTCTTTCCATTCCCAAGCATAACTCAAGAACTCTTCTCTGCTTAAAGATGATTTAGCAATCCCTCTTTCTCTTAACATCGCCACTACTTTTGCTTCAGTAGCAATAGAAGCATGGTCTGTCCCTGGAACCCAACATGGATTCATTCCTTGCATACGCGCACGACGTACTAATATATCTTGTATTGTATTATTTAAACAATGGCCCATGTGTAAAACACCGGTTACATTTGGAGGAGGGATGACAACGGTATACGCTGGCTTCCCATTAGGTACACTATTAAAATATCCTTGGTCAATCCAATGTTGGTACCATTTTGTCTCTACTTCGCCCGGTATAAAATTTTTACTCAATTCCATGCTAAATGCTTTTCCTATAATGAGTTACAAAAATAAGGAAAAGCCGCAAGCTATTATTGACAAAAAAATACGAACTTGGCGGCTGATGGAATTTGCGATAGTCGACATAGAAACCACTGGCGGGATGCCCCATATGCATGGGATCACCGAAATCGCGATTGTGATGCACAATGGCGTTGAGGTAACAGGTAAATATGTGACATTGGTGAATCCTAGACAAAAAATACCACCCTTTATAGTCAATATGACGGGTATAAGCGACGCAATGGTGGCCGAAGCGCCTTTATTTGAGGAAGTAGCACCTCAGATTTACAATCTTTTAAAAGACCGCATATTTGTCGCGCATAATGTAAGTTTTGACTATTCTTTTGTGCATTATCTTTTAGGTAAATCAGGTTTTCAATGGGCTGCACCTAAATTATGTACCATTCGATTAAGTAAAAAAGTATTCCCTGGTCTTGAGAAGTATGGACTTGGGTCATTGACAAGGGATTTAGGTATTAAAATAGAAGGACGACATAGAGCTTGGGGAGATGCGCAAGCGACAGCCGAAGTCTTGACCATGGCGATAGAAAAAGAGGGGATGGCGCCTATACATGCTTTATTGAATAAGAAAGAAGCCCGTAAAAAAATAACGCCACCAAGTACAGAGACTGGTGACGCTAATATATCATCTTAGATAATTAATATTCTGCTGTAACACCTGTATAATTTTGAGGTGTAATCTTTTTTAATTCTTTTTTCAAAGTAGCTGTTACTTTTAAGCCATCAATGAATTTGTGCATAGACTTTTTATCAATCTTACTATTGCCTCTTGTTAAGTCTTTTAATGCTTCATAAGGATTAGGGTAATTTTCGCGACGTAAAATTGTTTGAATCGCTTCTGCAACGACTGCCCAGTTATTTTCAAGGTCTTCGTTGATTTTAACTTCATTTAAGATCAACTTGCCCAAACCTTTTTCGATTGAGTTAATCGCAATCGTGATATGGCCTACAGGGACGCCGATATTTCTTAATACAGTAGAGTCAGTTAAGTCTCTTTGCAATCTGCTGATTGGTAGTTTAGCAGATAAATGTTCTAATAAAGCATTTGCAATACCTAGGTTGCCTTCTGCATTTTCAAAATCAATTGGGTTTACTTTATGTGGCATCGCGCTAGAGCCTACTTCGCCTTTTTTAGTTTGTTGTTTAAAGTAGTCCATCGATATATAAGTCCAGATATCTCTAGCTAAGTCAATCAAGATGGTATTTAATCTCTTTAGGTTATCACAATGTGCAGCAAAATGATCGTAATGTTCAATCTGTGTGGTGAATTGCATACGCTCTAAGCCTAATACATCATCTACAAATTCATTGCCTAATGCGACCCAATTCTTTTTAGGAAATGCAATATGGTGTGCATTAAAATTTCCAGTAGCACCGCCAAATTTAGCCGCATAAGGAATGCTTGTAAATAATTCAATCTGGTGGTTGATTCTTTCTACAAATACCATCAATTCTTTTCCTAAGGTAGTTGGAGAAGCAGACTGTCCGTGTGTTCTTGCTAACAAAGGAACTTTTTTCCATTGTTTTGCAAATTGGTACAATCTATTTTGAAGATTAATATAAGCAGGTAATATTTCTGATTCCATTGCATTTTTCCAACTCAATGGAATAGCCGTGTTATTGATATCTTGTGAGGTTAATCCAAAGTGGATCCATTCTTTTAAACTGCTTGCTTTATGTTGGTCTAAGATTTCTTTTAAAAAGTATTCAACCGCTTTTACATCATGATTTGTGGTTGCTTCAATCGTCTTAATCTTTGCTGCATCTTCTTCAGAAAAATTTTCTACTACCTCTAATAATGCTTTTCTTAAAACTGTAGGAAGCTTAAAGAACTTCTTATCTGCTAGAAATAAAAAGTAATGCACTTCTACCAACACGCGATATTTTATTAATGCATATTCTGAAAAATAGGCACCAAGTGCTGCAGTTTGTTTGTGGTAACGACCATCGATAGGTGAAATAGCGCTTAATTGAGACATATAGTTTGCTTTAAAACAATTTGAATGAATATCTTTGCACAAAGTTAATTCAATTGGACAAGAGATGGCGCATTGGGGTGGTAAGTTATTTCAACACTCAGCCCTTATTATTGGGGATAGAAAAAGCAGGATTTTTATCAAAAATTGAATTGGTAAAAGATTATCCTGCGAATATTGCGCAATCATTGATTGATGGGCATATTGATATTGGCCTTGTTCCAGTGGCCATAACATCATTATTATCCAATCCGCATATCGTTTCTAAATACGGCATTGGCACTAAAGGGAAAGTCGCATCGGTGGCTATTTTCAGTCATGTCCCAATGGAACAAATTGAATCTATTTACCTGGATTATCAAAGTAGAACCTCAGTAAAATTGGCGCAAATTTTACTAAAGGAATATTGGCAAAAGGACGTCCGTCTTTTAAAGGCCGAGGAAGGCTATATACAAAACATTCAAGGAACGACTGCCGGTGTAATTATTGGCGATAGGGCTTTGTCTAATTTGACAACCTTTGAATATGTCTATGATTTAGGAGAAGCATGGGTAGCCCATACAGGCTTGCCATTTGTTTTTGCAGCCTGGATGGCTAATCAGCATATACCGCAGGTATTTCAAACCCTATTTAATGAGGCCAATGCTTATGGCGTTGAACATATCCAAGAGGTATTAGCACAGCTTCCACAAAGAACACATGGTTATGATATGGAGCAATATTATACACATAATATTGAGTACCTATTAACAGACGTTATGCAGCAGGGGATGAACTTATTTTTAGAGAAAGTGCAACAATTAGCGTTGTAAAAATCCAAAGACTTTATTTTTTAGAAAACCTTGAACAAGCTCTTTTAGTTCAGGTGCTGGGTTAATCCAAACCAGTAGTCCGTAAAATCCTACGCCATATAAAGTCGACTTGAAAGCTATATTCAATACAAAATTAGTCGGAGATGGAATTTTATATAATAAGAACATGAAGGCAATGCTTAAAATAAAAAACAAGCCATGCTTTAATGTGTAAGGTTGTAGTTTGAATTTTTTGTACAAGAATAAAAAGCGAACGCTATTGTATAAAACTAAAGCTGCTAAGTTGGAATAAGCCAAACCAATTAATTGATAATGGTTAATCAAGTAATAGTTTAATGGAATGGACAAAACGATATAGAACAGATTGGTGAAGAAGTCGAATCTCCAAAAATTGGATGTGCCAATAATTTGACCATTTACACCAGTTGCAAGGTCAATTAATTTCGCTAGCCCCATGATAAAAATCAAAGGCACTAATGCATCATATCCACCACTTTCTTTATTACTAATCCAGTTTAAAAAAGAAACTAGGTTTTCTATATTCAACCAGATCAATCCAAATAACAATAAGCCAACCGCTAATAAATTGGATACGCTTTTATGGTACACATGTTTGATATTGGCGAAATCCTTATCCTTCCATGATTTAGCCAATACGGGGATACTGATGGATGTTAAACTTCTTTGAGGAATTTCCATGATTGCAGCAACATAAGTGGCAATAGCGAATATGCCCGCGTCGCTTAAGCCTCTTAATCCAACAATCATAAATGTATCATTGGTTCTTGCAAGTAAATTAAAAAACTGTCCTGCGAAAACGAATAAAGCGAAATTGAGCATCTTGCCCTTCAATCTTTTGGTTACACTACTTATTTTAAAACTTCTAAATGACCATTCATGCGATTGAGAAAGATGATAGATTAATAAGAGTGTAGGAATTACATAAATACCACTGAACAATAAAATAAACTGATCTAGGTTTAGCCACTTTAAGCCAAATGCAAGAATTAATAAAGTGGTCAAGATTCTGATGGCAGTTTCTCTTAAGAAATTAGTGAACACACCTTTTTGTAAGCCCCAAGCAAAAGCTTCTAACCAATAAAAAATGAGCAAGAAAAAAGTGTAGGGGTAAACGTAATTAAAGTAATTGGCTAAGCTTGGAGATTTGCCCAATTTACGAATAATGAATTCTTTGTTCTCCCATCCAATCCACATCAATAATCCAAATCCAATAAGGTTGATGATTAATGTTAAAAAGGGTAGTTCGTTTTTCTTTGGTCCTAAGTAATGGTTATAGAATGGAAAGAATTTATACACCACTGGCAAAGTACCTAAAGTGCAAAAGACAGAGAGGGTGGCGCCAATGTCAATCATGGCTCTAATTAAGCCTTGATCATTTTTTGAAAAATATAAGGGAAATAAAACAAGTAAGTTCACTGCACCTATCACGAAGCCAATCATGATAAAAATAGAAGACTTAATACCTTGTTTTTGGATAATACCCATGCTACAAATATATTGTAAATAAGCCTAAGCAGGCCTTATAGACTGGCTGAAATCTTTATTTATACTTGTTTGTCAACCTGTTTTTAAGCATTTTCCAGATATTCTGAAAAGAGATACGGGATTCGGTATAAAGCACTTCTTTCTGGTCAATCAAGGTGCTAAGGCATTCTGCATACCAATCTTTATGCTTCTCAATCATATATTCAATGATCTGCTTTCTATTGGGGTGAGTGTCATTGGCTAAAGTAGACTTATTAGTTTGTCTATAATGCAATAGGAATTCTGGGATCAAATGAACGGCCCATTTTGCTTTTGTCATGCGGATATAAAATTCCCAATCCTCGTAGCCTAGTTTCATCGATTCGTCGTAACCTCCAATTTGATCCCAAGCAGAACGACGTACCATGGCACATGCAGGACATTGATTAGAGAATAAGAAGTTAAATGCATTGCCACCTCTAGGTTTGGCCTTGCCAGTTTTGTTTCCAAAGTATTGGATATAGCTTGTAACGACACCTGTGTTTGGTTCGTCTTGTAAAACTTTTATTCCTTTTTCAAAAAAGCTAGGATCAAAAAAATCGTCTGCGTCTAATGCTACTATAATGTCTCCTTTAGCATGTGCTACACCAAAGTTTCTTGCAGCAGACATTCTTCCATTTTCTTTATGCAACACTTTTACCAATGGGTCTTGCTCCATTTGAGCCAAAATTTCAAGGGTTTTTGCATCGGTTGAGCCATCATTAACAATGATGATCTCGTCCGCAGGGGTGGATTGCATTTTTAGTTTGCTAATCGTTTCTGGCAAATATTTGCCATCATTAAAACAGGGTATGATAACACTAATCATATTGCAATCTAATGGATTTGTTTATAACAGAAGATGTTTAATTGCACATCATAGGGTGTGCCTGTTTGTTTTTGGTAAAATGGACTTGTCAATTGATCTGCGGCCATTTTAATATAGACATTGAATCCAATAGATTCAACTTGTTGTAAAAGGGTATATAGTTCTTTTGTTTGTCCCACTTTGCCATGGTATTCTAAAAAGAAATGATCAACTTTTTTGAGTCCATTTAAACAATCTGCAACCACTTGAAATTCTGCACCTTCAATATCCATTTTCAAAAAATCTATATGGTCGAACTGAGCTAAGAATTTATCTAGTTTAATGGCGTTGACTTTATTAGTGCTATTATTTGTTAGGTCTATATGACTACCTTCTGACCCCTTGTTCGAAAATGAAAGTGTGGTATCCTCAATCCAAACTGCTTCCTGGTGTAAATGTGTATCCTTGAATCCGTTGACTTCTATATTTTGTTTTAATAAATTAAATAAGGCTTGGTCTGGTTCAAAAGCATGTAAAGTGGCGTTTGGATAAATTGTTTTAAAGTAAATACTACTTAAACCAATATTGGCGCCACAATCAATAATTATTGGGGTTGTGCTTTTTGTTTCAAATCGGTAGATCTCTTCTATAAATAGTTCCTCGAATGTTTTAATTAATTCATAAGGACGTTTATAGAATACTTTGAATTGGTCAAATTCAATTGATTTCACCAATTGATCGTTCTGGTGTTTTATAATACGTTTTTTGACCCATGAAATTTTCTGAAATCTAGGTTTGGCTTTAGATTCGGTTAGTCTTTTTTGGATCCCCTTTAGTATATTTGTAATGAACATAATTGTTATTTAATGACTGCTCCTCGCATTTCTATTTGTATACCTGCTTATAAAAAGCCTGAATATGTGGTGCGTGCCATTCAGTCTATTATAAAACAATCGTATAAAGAGGTAGAAGTGGTCATTTCGGACGATTCACCTAACGAGGATATAAAAATAGCGATTCAGCCTTATATTTCTGAGCTGGATATTAAATATTATCACAATCAACCTGCATTAAAAAGTCCAATGAATTGGAACAATGCCTTGGATAAGGCCACAGGAGATTTTGTGATGCTTTTACACCAGGACGATTGGTTACACGATTCAAAAGCTTTGGAAATTTATATTGAAACATTTAAAAGTCATCCAGAAGCAGATTTCATTTTTTGTAAGAATACGGCGATCCAGCCAGATGGAGTGGAACTCAACTTGCAAGCTATAAAGAGTTTGCTAGGTAATATGGATCAAAAGCCCCACCATATCCTTAGAGCCAATGTAATTGGTCCGCCAAGTAATATGATGTTAAAAAAGTCCATCCCGATTCGATATGATGAAAATTATATCTGGCTCGTTGATGTAGATTATTATGTACAATTATTAGAAGCTGGCAATGCCTATGTTTATTTAGATCAACACCTTGTTAGTATAGGTTTGCATGAGGATCAAACAACGGTATTCTGCAGAAATAATGAAGATGTAATTGTGAAGGAAAATATCCATTTTGCTTTCAAGTTAGGTTCAAATGCCTTTTCTGATATTTTGATTTACGATTATTATTGGAGGTTACTCCGCAATTATAATATTCGAAGCGAAGAAGATTTATACAAGATGGGTGTGCAGAAAGCGCAGCTGTTGCCAGTGATTATGCATCAATTAAATTGGGAAAAAAGCCTTCCAATTGGATTGTTGAAATTTGGCCCTTTTTCAAAGTTACTAATGACCTTGAATTATTTTTTTAAGCCTGCAGCTTAAGTCTTATTTTATATATCGCTTTAGGGTTAAAGCTTTCTTTTCTATAAATTTCCAAGATAAAATTCCAAACGCAAAAGCACCTATACTTGAAAAAATAAATAATTCAAATGTGCTTGGCTTAAAAAAGTAAACAATGAATTGTTGCAAGGGGAAGGCATATAAGTAGATGCCATAGGAAGGGTCTCCTAATTTTTGATGCACCCAATTTGCCGCTTTAGATTTTTTTTGTCCAATATAGAGTATTGCAAAAGGCAAGCAGGTAAACAACCATGCACGATCAATTTTAAAAATGATCATGACAATGAATAATAGAACAGCAGCAATAAAGAGGTATTTACTTGAATCCCATTTCTCCCAATTTATGCAAGCTAAAAACGAACCTGTAATAAAATAAATGCCTAAATCAAAAATCAAATCGAGTGGAATAGGTTTCTTAATACTTTGTAATGCTGCAGGATAGAAAAGATTTCCGATGGTGAAAATAACCATCAAGCTTAACAAGGTCCATTTAACTGCATTTAGATTTTTCTTAATTGGGAAAAGTAATAATAGAACGATATAAAATAGGAATTCGTATTCTATCGTCCATAAAGACCCGTTGATCGCCCTAGAGGGTAGGTGATCAAATACCCCATGTATAAAAAAGGGAGGTGAAATTAAAGTAAGGTTACCCCAAAAATAATGATAGATCTCGGGGTTCAAGAGATATGGAACCCTGGTGCCTGGATAAATAAAATAAATCGAAAATAAGGTGATGACTAAAACACCAATCAGTCCAGGAAAAATGCGTAAAATTCTTTTAATCAAATAATCAATGACAGATTTACTTCTTGTTAAGCTTTGTAAAATTAAATAGCCACTAATTACAAAGAAGCCCTTTACACCAATAAAAGATAAAATAAGGTAGTTAGAAGTGATTTGCCCTAATGGATCAGATTCGACCATGCCATTTAAAACATAGGAATGTGAAATAATCACAAACCATGCAAATAGTATCCTGATTAAATCGAAGTTATTGGCTTCTCTTTCTATATTGACCTTTGCTTCTGACATGATTGTAGAGATGAGGTTGCAAATATATCTTATCTTTATTTCGATTTCAAAGCTAATTTATGTTGTTATCCATTATTATTGTCAATTACAATTCGGGTGCAGTTTTGCTAGATTGTTTACAATCGGCAGAGTTGGATTTATTTGATTTGAACAAGGTTGAATGGATCATTGTAGATAATAGTAGTAATCAATCCGATAAAAACAGCATTATCTCTGCCTTCCCAATGATACAATGGGTTGATATGGAATACAATGCTGGTTTTGCTAGAGCCAATAATAAAGGGATTGAATTAGCTAAAGGTGATTTGGTATTATTGCTAAATCCTGATACTTTATTAAAGCCTGGTGTTGTCTTAGCTACAGCCAACGAATTAATGCAATCCAATTTAGTTGCTGCAGGGGTTCAATTGATGCACTTAGATGGACAGCCACAGTTTTCTGCAAGTAATTTTATGATAGGAGGACTGAATCATTTATTACCATTGCCCTATTGGGGCGCATGTATAAAAAAGCTCGCTTCTTTTTTCATACATGAGAAACCTGCAATCATTCAAGCGGCAGCATATGAACAAGTAGATTGGATAAGTGGTGCTTTTTTAATGGTCAAGAAAGATATAATTCAAAAAGCGGGAGTGCTAGACCCTGAATTCTTTTTATATGCGGAGGAAGTAGAGTGGTGCGCAAGATTAGGCAAATATGGTCAAATGGCGATTTTCGGCAATTACAATATTGTTCATTTGATCGGGCAATCTATACAAGAAGCTTCTAATTCCGAAGACAATTCTTATACTAATTTAACGGACAAAAAGGGGTTACAATTAATGGTGTCTAATCACTTGAGAATTAGAAAGCAATATGGTGTTTTTTGGTTCATGATTCAATTGCTTAATTATACATGGACAATACCATTTTACCTGATGATAGGAATATTTGACGCTTTATTCAGTGGAAAGAATCCTTTGGGAATCTTAAAGCCTTGGTGGGGTTTTACTAAAAATGTTTTTGAGTTATGGTTAATCGCGCCCATCATGATTGCAAGAAAGCCTCATTTTTACAAATACCTTTAATAATTGTAAGATTCATAAGTGAAGGACGGATGACTATTCAACTATTTGTTTAATAATCCTTTGAGTGCGTCAATTCTAAATTGAATGATTGGCCAAAATTTTGCTGGGGTTAATTGCAATGTATATTTTATGCCTAGTAAAATAGAGGCCCCTAATTTAAAAAGGTATTCAATTATCTTAAGTAAATATGCATTTTGTGAAATTGCTTTTGTTCTTGCTCTTTCTCCTCTACCAATACCACTTGCAACCCTATACATATAGGCAGGTGTTAACTTTTCAACTTCAACAACATGGTAAACCAACAAGCTTGGGTCGTAATATATTTTTTCACCAAGCGCAATGATTTTATAAAACAATTCTTTTCCTTCTCCTCCAATTCTTAAGGTACCCACTACGCCAGGGATTGCCACATTAAATCCACCTACGATATCAAAGACAGATTTTTTTACAATCATATTTGATTCAAGCGGGTACTTGCCATTTTCAAAAGCACATGCAGTAGGGGCGTAGTCAAAATTGCCCACTAAAGAGGCTACATAATGACTCATCCATTTAGGTTCTTCAGGGATATACTTTGGAATGATCTTTCCCCCAAAGCCAAGAGCGTTCGGATTTGTTGTAGTATGAAGGATAATATTGTTGATATAATCTGGCGTTGCAACAGCATCATCATCCATAAAACATAACCAATCTGCTTTGGCTAATTGTGCTCCTTTATTCCTTGCATAGGAAGCACCCTGATTGGACTCTGTGGTATAATAAAAATGTCCTTCTGTATTGGTTGCGCGCCATTGTGTAAATACTTGTTCAGTGCCATCTGTTGAATTGTTGTCCACTACAATTACTTCAAAGTCTTGCTTGGAAGCTGTTTGTTGGTACAAACTATCTAATGCAGCGCCAATATAGGCTGCACGGTTATAGCTACAGATAACAACAGATACAATCATTATAAAGCAGCTTTTTGCTTGTCAATAAATTGTTTGATCGTCATACCAATAAAAACAAATAAAGCGATCCATAGTAAGATAGACGCAACGCCAGCAATTTGTTTAGCCCTAGTTACGGAAGCAGGTTTGAATTCAAATTTGATTTTATGTTCACCTGCTGGTATGACTAAACCTCTTAATACATAGTTCACTTTAATAATTGGTGTTTCTTGCTCATCGATATATGCTTTCCATCCATCACGATAATATATTTCACTAAATACGGCCAATTGCTTGACATTGGTTTTGGCTGTATAATTGATTATATCATTTTGATTGTCTACTAGTTGAATCCTCGCATTGCTATCTACCTGCAATCCAGATAAAGCATCTATCTTATCTTGCTCATCAACCACAGCTGTATCTTTTGGATTAAAGAAGCTTAAGTGATCCATCACCGCTCTTGGTCCTTTTTCATAATGGATGCCTTTCACAAACCATGCATTTCCTAAGGCATCTGGGTTTGCAATAGTGTCGGAAGCCATATTGCCAGTGATGATGTATTTAGTATTCATCATGTTTAAGGTAGGCAAGCAATTAGGAAACTTATACCATTGGTTTTCGATTAGGTCTTGGTAGATGCTCAATTTTGCAGGATTGTATCCACCAACTAATTTATGGTGGTAGGCCATGATGGCGCCCTCATTAAATGCATTTTGAACCCCACGTCTTAAATCAATAATACGGTAGTTGGTTTTATCTTTTAACAAAGCATTATCTAATGGCATTAAGGCAAATACATTTTCATTTTCAGTTGCCTCTACATATTGACTTGGCTTAAGGTATTGCACATTGATTTGGAAGAGGTCTATTAATGATAACAGACCAATACCAACAATAAAGATGGTTTCTTGAATTGTTTTTTTGATATATAAGAAGATCAATAAGAAAGCGATACCAATAAATATAAATGATCTTGTTAAGTCAGATTCTATGAACCCTTTACGATCTTCTGCAATTGCATTGACCATGTCACGAGCAGGTGTTTCAAATGCTGCTTTCTGATTTGGATCTTGTATTTGCATAATCTGACTCATCAATTGCTTTTCACTTTCAGATTTAAAATCGGATTTAAAATACAAAGCCAATACGGCAAAAAAGATCAAGCCCAAGGTGATCCAGCCAATTTTATGTTCTTCTAAAAAGCTTTTGAAATTGGTTGCTTTCAAAGTAGCATTCATACCATACATTGCTAATACGCCAATTAATAATGTTGGCACGACAATGATCATACTTGGTGCACGGAACTTATTATACAATGGCAAATGCTCTAGTATAAATAAGTTAAAGCTTTCAAAGTAAGATCCAGCAGCAAGTAATATGGATAAAACAATCACTGCGCCAATCCACCATCTATTTGGATTTTGATTACTTCCAAATCCGATACAAGCAAATAAGCAAATGATAATACCTACATAAGGAGGCCCAGCTGTGAATCCAATACCGCCCCAATAAAATTGTAAAAAGGATTGTAGTTGTTGACCCACTTCAGGCTGCATTTGTTGCAATACTTCAATGGCTTTAGATTTTTCTGGGTCAACTAAATTAGGATCACTTGATGCGCCATAAATATGGGGAAACATCATCACCAATGGTTCAGATAAAAACATACTATAACTTAATGCATAGTCTTTATTTAATCCTGTATTTGTGATCTTACTATCCTTAGTAGCTAATGCGCTTCCGCCTCTAATAGAAGCTTTACCATATTCAGCAGTACTCATTAACATGATGGCGTTCACAGCAAGACCTAATATACCTGCAGCTAAACTGAATCCAAATGTTTTAAGAATATGCATGTAGTCTTTTGCCTTGATCCAAAGAATAAGGTAATAAAGAGACATGCCAATAACGATGATTAATCCGTAATAATTTATTTGAAGGTGATTGGCTTGAACAAATAATGCTGTTGCAATGGCTGTACAAATGGCACCTAAATAATACTTTTTTTGAAAGATCAATAAAATGGCTCCGATAAAGAAGGGCAGGTAAGCGATGGCATGCATTTTAGTCATATGTCCAACCACCACAATAATTGGATTATAAGTTGCATAACTATAAGCCAATCCACCAATGATGCCTATTAATGTAGAAAATCCAAGTACCTGTGCTAAAAAATAAAAACAGATACTTGCCAGAAAAAATAAACCAACTGGCTCAGCTAAATACAAAGTAAAAATACCGTCTAATGCCCCAATTGAATAAGGGCTTACTGGAATACCTGTAATTTGAAAAGTAGGCATACCACCAAACATACTATTGGTCCATAATGGGGTAATGCCATATTGTGCTTTATAATTTAAGGCATCTTGCGCCATCCCTTTCCATTGTGTTACGTCAGATTGTTGTAATACCTGACCATCTAAAGCAGGTCTGCAATAGATAATTGCGACGATAGCAAATACGAAAATGGCTAAAATATGGGGTAATAAGGACTTAAAGATGTTTTTAGACATAGGTTTTTATTGTAAAACAAACCTACAACTAAATAGGCTTTTTTGTACTTTTAATGACTTCAAAATATCAACATCCATGGTTCGTCGATTTCCATTGACCTTTTTGTCCAAACTAGCTGTTATAGCTAACCTAGTTTATATCTTTTCAACAATATTTTTATTTGTAACATGGCTCAAAATACCAAGAGACATCGCCCAGTTTATTGCAGTCATGGGGCTTGAATTAGCACCCTTTACTAATTTGGTTTTTGTACTTGCATTTGTCGCGTTAGTAATTCAAAAAAAGCAAACTAATTTACCCCAATGGCAAACAATCTTTAACCTTAGTATGTTATTGTTGCAGATTGGCCTTCTATTTATTTAAATTTTACCATGATCCATCAAATTCTTAAAGATAAACCCACTAAACTATTCCTAGGCATCACTGCATTTTTTGTGGCAAACGCCTTGATTGCAGAATGCATAGGAGGGAAGATTTTTTCACTTGAATCTGTATTCGGTTTCCAGCCTTTGAATATGACTTTATTTGGAGAGTCTGGTTTGGCATTTAATTTAACATGTGGCGTGTTGCTGTGGCCCTTGGAGTTTGTGATTACTGATATTGTGAATGAATATTACGGACCAAAGGCGGTAAGAAGAATTAGTTTGATTGCAGTTGCTTTAATTAGCTATGCATTCATCATGTTTTATTTAGCCATGTCTGCAGCACCTGCAAGTTTTTGGGTAGAATCCAAAATGCAAAATGGGGTGCCAAGTATGCAGTTGGCATTTGAAGCTATTTTTGGCCAGGGCATGTGGATTATTATTGGAAGTATCATTGCTTTTATGGTGAGTCAATTAATTGACGTGACCGTGTTCCATCAAATTAAAAAAAGAACCGGCGATAAGATGATTTGGTTAAGGTCTACAGGCTCAACGGTAATTTCTCAGTTAGTTGATAGTTTTGTGGTATTAATCATTGCTTTTAAAATTGGCAATGGCTGGTCTTGGTCAACCGTTTTAGCAGTAGGCGTCGTGAATTATATGTATAAGTTCACCATGGCTATCCTGTTAACTCCTCTGATACATCTAATGAGAAATCGTATCGAAAATTATGTAGGAGTTGAAGCCGCAACGAAAATGAAACTAGAAGCGATGGGCGAGGAGGCGGGTATTTAAACTTTGATAAGTTTGACTTTATTCAGCGAACAAATCTACGAGCATTTTAACAGCGACTTTGTCAATTGGTAAAGTCATTGCTTCTTCGTTAATCTCATGGAATGGGATCCATCTTAAGTGTTCTGCTGTGCCGTTTTTATCTGCCACTTCTTCCGGTAAAAAATCAAATGCTTTTTCTTTAGCATGAATCAAGCTTGTATCTGCAGTATGCACTAAATAATAGATGGAGATGATTTGGTCTGTATTGTTAAAAGCAGAAATTTGAAAAAAGTCAGTGGTATAAAAATGATCTCCCACATTGACCACAATATTGGCTTCTTCCATAAATTCTCGAGCTAAGCCATCTCTAGTGCCTTCACCAATTTCTAGTCCGCCACCTGGCAATTTAGTGATATAGTTCCCTCTAATGAATTCGTCACTTACTAAAAGTCTTTTTTCCTCATCTAATAAGATGCCGTAAACACGCACATTGAATAATGCCATTGTAAAATTATTTTAAATGGATGTTTGCTTTGTAAACAAAAGTACCTGGTCCTTGTAACCAAATATGATTAAAATGACCACCGCCTAGATGATTAAAACGCACTGCTAATTCACCGCCTAAAGTTTTGATTGCAACAGTATGTTCGCCTGTTTTATGCAAGTGTGTTGTAATGGCTGCTGCAGTAACACCAGTTCCACAACTATAAGTTTCGTTTTCTACACCTCTTTCATAGGTGCGGACAAATAAATGATCTTTCTGAAATTCAACAAAATTTACATTGATGCCAGCTGTCTTAAATCGATCATTGTATCTTATCGCTTTTCCTTCGCTAAATACATCTATATTTTCAACACCTTCAACTACTTTAATATAATGAGGAGAGCCAGTATTGGTTACAAAAAAATCATTCCCTGTCTCTACTGCATTTACATCCGTCATTTTTAAATTCACCCAGCCATTATTATGAATGTTCGCTTCATGTGGGCCATCGATTGCAATAAAAAGGTAATTGTCTTTTACGATACCGTTATCATGTGCAAATTGCACTAAACACCTACCACCATTACCGCACATAGTGCCTTCTGTTCCATCAGCATTATAATAAGTCATAGAGAAATCATATCCTGCTGCAGTTCCTAATAACATTAATCCATCTCCACCCACACCAAATCTTCGATCACATAAAAATGCAATTTGTTGATTAGACAAAGAGATGCTGCCATCCCTATTATCGATGATCACAAAATCGTTCCCTGTGCCTTGGTATTTCGAAAATTGGATATTCATTTTAAAGTGCTTTTAAATTGTTGCAATAATGCCCAAGCTTTTTTGAATCATATGATCCACTGCTTTTGCCCCATCTTTACTAAATTCTTTCTTAACACGATTTGCTACAATGACGTTGATACTTAAACATTGATGTCCTAATAAGTTACATAAGCCATAAATTGCACTTGTCTCCATTTCAAAATTTGCAATATGATGATTGCCAAAACGGAAACTCGTCATTTGATCTACTAAGTTTGGCATCTTTAAAGGCAGTCTTAAGATTCTACCTTGAGGTCCGTAAAAACCAGGACAAGTGACAGTGATACCATGACTATATCCATCTGTAAAGTGCTTTAATAAGCCAGCACTTGCACTCGAGATATAGGGTTTAATATGATGTGATTGAATATTTGTATGTTGTTCAAATGCAGCAAGTATCGCCAACTCTTCATCATTGTTATTTGGCTGATAAAAGTGCAACAAATTATCTACCCCTAAACCATGGGTGCCTGCTACCAATTGATCTACACCAACTTCTCCTTGTAAAGAGCCACATGTGCCTAAACGTATTACTGAAACTGATTTTTTTGTTTCCTTAATACATCTTGTTTCAAAATCGATATTCACCAAAGCGTCCACTTCGTTTAAAGCGATGTCAATATTATCTGGTCCAATCCCCGTACTCATCACAGAAATACGCTTTCGACCTATATAACCGGTATGGGTAATGAATTCTCTATGTGCCGACTTGTGCTCAATACGATCAAAGTATTTGCTGACATGCGCAACTCTTTCAGGATCTCCAACTGTAATTACGGTATCTGCAATCTCCTCGGGAAGAAGGTCTAAATGGTATACTGCTCCTCTTGGGTTAATTATTAATTCTGAAGCGCCAATAGGCTGTTGCATATGGATGTTTTAGGCTACAAATGTCGTTTAATTCGAATTAGTGGTAAAATTCTTTTATAATTAACTTCTTTGCGTTATTTTCGCGTCCCAAAAGGGTCCTGTGGCCGAGTGGCTAGGCAGAGCTCTGCAAAAGCTTCTACAGCGGTTCGAATCCGCTCGGGACCTC
>CAZLKW010000035.1:0-16660 GCA_964560215.1 uncultured Sediminibacterium sp.
CATCTGCTTTCAATAAAACTTTATCATCTACCATGCTTGTATCAAATTTTACCTCGCCGCGAATTAAGTCTTCAAAAACAACTTCTTCGTTCTCTGGCATATTAATACGGACTACATAAGGTGTATTTTCATTTAACAAACGAGTCACTTCGGTAGCAGGTAAACTCAATGAGTTTTTCATACTCATTCTTGTTGCACGATTGTATTGAAAATTAGGAATCTCTTTTCTTTTTGCATCTAAGTCTTCGGCTGTATCAAATGCATAATAGGCATTGCCTTGTTCAATCAATTGTGATGCATATTGTTTGTACATGGGTTTTCTTTCGCTTTGGCGATAAGGCCCATAAGCGCCACCATGAATTGGACTTTCGTCTGGGGTTAATCCACACCATGCTAGGGTGTCTAAAATGTATTGCTCAGCACCTGCAACAAAACGAGATTGATCGGTGTCTTCGATTCTTAAAATGAATTCACCATTGTATTTTTTAGCAAACAAATAATTGAATAATACAGTACGAACACCACCTAAGTGTAAGCCACCTGTAGGAGAGGGAGCAAACCTTACTCTAACCTTTTGATCAGCCGATATATCCATTTGAAATTTATTTTTACAAAGATAAGTTGCAAACGGGCAAAAGAACCATTTATCTTTGGGCATGTATTTGATTAAAACCCCTTTTTGGCTGCGCCTTATTTATAGGTCTTGTACCTGGCGGATTCCTACAAAGGGAAAAGTACTTTATTTAAGTTTTGATGACGGGCCACACCCAGAAGCAACGCCATTTGTTTTAGCAGAATTAGCAAAATTTAATGCTACAGCAAGCTTTTTTTGTATTGGCAAAAACGTTGAATTGTATCCTTCTATTTATGCCGAAATCATTGCAGCAAATCATGCCGTAGGGAACCATACGCATAATCACATGAATGGTTGGGAGAATAGTACTGAAGATTATATCGAGGATATCCAAAAAGCAACTGCCCACATAAAATCTGATTTATTTAGACCTCCATATGGAAGGATCAAATTTGCTCAAATAAAAGCTTTGAGCGATAGACCAGAACTGCCACAAAATATAGTCATGTGGGATGTATTAAGTGGTGATTTTGATACCCATATTTCTGGAGAAAAATGCGCACAAAATGTGATTCAAAATGCAGCCCCTGGATCCATTGTTGTATTTCATGATAGCGCAAAAGCGATGGATCGATTGCAATATGCTTTACCAAAAGTTTTAAAGCATTTTTCAAACCTGGGTTATCAATTTAAAGCCTTATAGAAAAGACATAAAAAAGGCCAGGGTAGAAACCCCGGCCTGTATAATCCGTACCCTATAAAAAACAAAGTTTACATCCAATTGAAGGGATGGGTTAGTAATTTTTATTCATAAACGCATAAATGAAGCCTTTTAGTATGTGGTTCATTAAAAAAGTCCTTTTTTTGTGCTTAAATTCAATTGATTATGCATTTTATTGATACCCATGCCCATGTTTATGCTGCAGAATTAACGTCTGATATTGACTTGGTTATGAAAAATGCGATAACCAATGGGGTAGATAAAATTCTAATGCCTGCAATCGATAGCAGCTCTTTGGAAGCAATGCTAGAAATAGAGACAAAATATCCAGCGCATTGTATTGCGATGATGGGTTTGCATCCTTGTTATGTAAAGGAAAATTATAAAGAAGAATTAGCCTTAGTTGAAACCTGGTTAGCAAAACGAAAATTTATTGCCATTGGTGAAATTGGTTTGGATTATTATTGCGATAAAACTTTTGCCAAAGAACAACAATTTGTTTTTGAAACACAAATGCAATGGGCGCTCGATTTTAAATTACCGATTGCTATTCATACACGTAATGCTATGGGAGAGACCATTAAATTAGTAAAGCCTTTTGCGAAAAAAGGATTACGCGGGGTCTTTCATTGTTTTAGCGGGAGTAAAGAATCTGCAGCACAAATTATTGAGATGGGTTTTCATTTAGGATTAGGTGGTGTACTCACATATAAAAATGCTGGCGTCGCAGAAGCAGTTCAAGATATACCAATGGAGTATTTAGTTTTAGAAACGGATGCGCCTTATTTAGCGCCGGTGCCTTATCGAGGTAAAACCAATGAACCTGCTTATATGTTGGAAGTGGCCAAGAAATTAGCAGAGATTAAATCAATGCCCTTGCATGAAATTGCAGAGAGCACAAGTAGTAATGCGCGAAAACTTTTTGGAATATAAATAAAACGGATTGCCGGCTTTGCCGTCCTCCTAACAAATTCTCTTTTACCAAAGCCTTTCAAACGAATGCGCAGCATTCGTTTGTCTTTTTTCATACGCCCAAGCTTACAAGAGCGAGCTCTTGACGCCTGATCGTACGAAAAAAGCCTATCACTTTCGTGATAGGCTTTGCAGAGAGGAAGGGATTCGAACCCCCGATACGTTGCCGTATACACGCTTTCCAAGCGTGCTCCTTAAACCACTCGGACACCTCTCTATAAGGATTGCAAATGTAAAATAAATAATTGGTTTATTGATTTAGATCTCCTTCCTATTCTCATCCATGCGCTCATTGTATTCCAATGGCTCATTCTTCCAATTTTTATTATAAGAAACAAACCAACCTAACCAGATAGAACGCGATAAACGCATTAAAATAGGTTGAATTAAAATCAATAAAACAATGGTAGTGCCTAACCAATAAAACATTCTGTTATCATCTAATTCCCAAGTCATGCCAATCAATACTTTCCAAGCAACGAACATAGAAACAAAGTAGGCAACAGTTAAGGCATAACTAACATAGCCAGTACCATAATAGAATCCTACTTCAATTTCTGTAGGTTGACCACAAACAGGGCAGTGCTCATTCATTTTAGTAACCTTAGAAAGTTCGTATGGATTCGTAGTAGTGAACAAAGCGCCTTCTCTACATCTTGGACACTTGTTTGTTAAGGTGCTGTATAAGTAACTCTTTTTCATGGAACAAAGATACCAAAAATTATGGTGCTATCAATTGCTCCATCTGTATACCCCTAGAACCTTTGATTAATAGGGCATGGCCAGTGTATTGTTGCGCTTGAAGCCAGTCTTTAGCTTCAAGAACGGTATCAAAATATAAATAGGAGTGATTGCATGGTTTGAATTCAGATCCAACTAAAATAACCTGCTTCCATTGAGTTTGATTTAGTTGATCAATCAATATTTGATGCTCCTTCAGGGTGTCTTCGCCAAGTTCTCTCATGCCACCAATGCAAACAACTTTATTTTCTTTATTTAATTTAGCAAAATTTTCTACAGCTAATTTCATGCTAGAAGGATTCGCGTTGTAAGCATCTAAAATTACTTCGTTGTTTTTCCAAGTCAGAAGTTGAGAACGACTATTGGTAGGGTTGTAATTTTCAATTGCTGCTTTAATTTTATCATTAGGCACTTTAAAATATTGACCAATCGTTACAGCAGCTAATACATTCGGTAAATTATAATTTCCCACTAAATGTGTTTGTATAGAATCTATGTCAATACCTTTTTTTATTTGCACTTTTAACATGCCCTCTTGGTCTATCGCATCGCCTTGGATTTGTCCATTCGTTTGACCATATCTAATTAAATGGGGGATGCCTTGAGCCATTTGATTCAAGTAGTCGTAGTCTTCCATTAAAAACACCGTGCCATTATTTGCTCTAAGAAAATCATATAGTTCGCCTTTTCCTTTTTTTACACCCTCTACACCTCCAAATCCTTCTAAATGTGCTTTCCCACAATTGGTAATCATGCCATGTGTTGGTAGGGTATAAGAACAATAACTTTCGATTTCTTTTTGGTGATTTGCGCCCATTTCAATGACTGCTAATTCTGCCTCTTTTGGTATACTTAATATAGTCAATGGCACACCAATATGGTTGTTTAAATTTCCTTGCGTAGTATTGGTTTTGAAATGGCTTGCTAAAACTGCAAAGACCAATTCTTTTGTCGTGGTCTTTCCATTGCTGCCTGTTATTGCTAAGAATGGAATAGTGAATTGTTGGCGGTGGTATTTTGCTAAATCTTGTAAGGTTGTTAGTACATCAGCTACTACAATGATTCGATCTTGTATTGCTTCACTATTTGGAATTTCCTCCTCTACAATAGCATAACTAGCGCCCGCTTCTAATGCAGCTAAGGCAAATAAATTACCATTAAAATTAGGCCCCTTTAATGCAAAGTATAAATCTCCTAGTTTAAGTTTTCTTGTATCTGTTACGACTGAAGGATGTACGCTGTATATTTTGTATAATTCCTCAATTGATCCAAGCGTCATATAAATAATGTTTAGCTTTTTGCCATCAATAAACAAGTAGCAGTTGCCACTAAGCCTTCTTCTCTACCTGTAAAACCCATTGTTTCGGTCGTGGTGGCCTTGATAGAAATATCTTTATTTCCAATTTGTAATATAGATGCAATGCATTCTTGCATCGCAATTACATGAGGTTTAATCTTTGGTGCTTCTAAGCAAAGGGTAGCATCAATATTGACAATTTGATATCCTTCTGCTTTAATTAAATCGTATGTTCTCTTTAGTAAAATCTTACTATCAATATTTTTAAAAGCATTGTCTGTATCAGGGAAGTGCGTGCCGATATCTCCAAGGCTTAAAGCGCCAAGTAAGGCATCGCAGATAGCGTGCAACAATACATCAGCGTCACTATGTCCTAAAGCGCCTTTATGATGTGGTATTTTAATACCTCCAATCCATAAATCTCTGCCTTCTACTAACTGATGAAAATCTATACCCGAGCCTATGCGTATTTTCATTAAAAGATGTTTTTGATTTTCTCCCATAAACCTGGTTGATCTTCTTTCGCATCTGGTGTATCCATGCCAAAAGCAGAAATAGCACATCTAAAACCAATGGTACTATTAGATTTATCTTGATCTAAATACCTTCTTGTGCCAGGGTTTTTCCAATAAGGACGGTCTTTCCAGCTACCTCCTTTATAAACTCTTGATTTATTTGAAATCAAAGTATTTGTGCCCGTTTCATAGCTAGATGTAGTTGGATCGTCACCATCTAAAACGCTATTACCTCTGTATGGATTAAAGTCATCCATATCAATGCTATTCATTGGACGATAAATATCAGCCACCCATTCGTTTACGTTACCACTCAAATTGTATAAGCCCAATGGATTTTGTAAAAAGCTATTGATTTTACTAGGGAAGCCAGCGCCATCATTTGTATAACCAATCATCCCCATGTAATCGCCACTTCCGTTTTTAAAATTAGCCATGAACATACCACGACTATCTTTTACTTTCTTGCTTATACGACCTGTAGGATTGCTTCTTAAGCCATCATTGCCATTTGAACTCCATGGATAAGGAGAATCAGATGAAACGATACTTGCATTAGGTGTGCCAGAATTTGAGCCAGCTTTTGGGTTATTGAAATTAGAAATATAATTTTTACCGCTTGAAACTTTCGCAGCATACTCCCATTCAGCTTCTGTAGGTAATCTAAAGTCAGGAATTAAAACATAATCATCTAAATCTTTACTTTTTAGTTTAGTTCTTGTCGGGAAAGTAGTATTTCTTTTATTTGTATCAACTAAGCTATTGCTAGCTTCCATCTTGCCGATATATGGTTTTGTTGGGTCAATTAAACCGTATTTTTTTAATGTCTTTTCGTTAGCTCTGTCCGTTCTCCATCTGCAATAAGCATTTGCTTGTTCCCAACTTACACCTACAACAGGATAGTCGTTAAATGCTTTATTTCTAAAATAACCCTCAACCATTGGCTCGTTGTAAGCAAGATCCGATCTCCAAACTAATGTATCAGGTAATGCAGCTTTCACAATAGAATCCTTGCCCATTGGAATAAAAACACTTTCTAACCACTTGATGTAAGTACGGTATTGTCTATTGCTTACTTCATATTGGTCAATGCGAAACGAACTCACTGTAACTCTGCGTAAATTATTATTCC
Source organism: uncultured Sediminibacterium sp. (assembly GCA_964560215.1). GTDB lineage: Bacteria > Bacteroidota > Bacteroidia > Chitinophagales > Chitinophagaceae > Sediminibacterium. The sequence continues at coordinate 5,953 of CAZLKW010000035.1, forward strand.
AATCACCCATGATATTTTCCTGGTTCATACCCATCGCAAAAGTCCCTCCTCTGATTAAAATTGTGCTATCATATGGGTCATCTTTTGATGCAAAAGCAACTTTATTGTTGTTATTGCTTTCAAATTGTGAAACCAGTTTTGGGCCAAGAAATAGAACCCCAAAAAATAATAAAATGCTATTAATAAAATTCATCTGTTTTGTTTAATCTGTTTGGTTGAAATTCTTTTGCGAATATACTTGCTTTTTTACTCATTTATTCAATTGCAAGTAGATTCTTATGTGCCTAAAAGCCTATTTTTATGCTATGAGATATTGCGTTTTAACATTTCTTTTAATTTGCTGTTGCTTTTCTAAAGGTCTTATCGGGCAAGTGGGATTGCTTTCTAAGGGCAATTGGGTTAAAATATCGGTTCCAACAGAAGGGGTTTATCAGCTTTCTGGTGCGCAATTAAAAGGACTGGGGCTAGGTACTAAGATCAATGCCAATCAGGTTCAGTTATTCGGAATGGATTTGTCGAAATTGACTGAGAAAGTGCCAGCAGGCTTACCCGATAGTTTAACTGAATTAGCAATCGAAATGCAAGATGGGGGAGATGGCATTTTCGATGACCAAGATCGTTTATTATTTTATGCGCAGGGAAAAATCAAATGGGTGCAAAATAATGTCAATGAAGGTGCAATTCGAAATAGAATAGTTTCAAATGATTCTTTGTATTTTTTTGTAACTGTTGGCCAAGTTGGGAAAAGGGTAAAAAATTATCCCAATTTAAATGCAGCTTCGAAATTTATAAAAACATATCCTGCAAAATGGTTGATTGAAAAAGATAGTATCAATATTTTAAATAGTGGAAAGATATTTTTAGGGGACCCAATGGGCACTGGAGTTGGGAAAAAATCAAGTTTAGTTTTCCCTTTCAATATGGATGGATTAGAAATAAGTTCTCCAGTAGTATTACAAACGCAATTGGCTGCTACCAGTTATCAAGCAAATGCAAATTTTAGTATAAAACTGAATGATAAATTGTATCAAATGATTCCTTTAAATCCAGTATCAGGATTTTTATTTGATGATGCATATAAAATAAGATATGATAGTATTTCGCTTTGGTTGGATAATCCTAAAGCAGTTATGAATGTACAAGTTGATTTTAATGCATCTTCAACTGCCACTGGATGGATTGATTACCTGGCATTGCAAGGCCAAAGAAAGATTGGCTTTTGGGGCAATTCAAGTTTTGGATTTGATTATATATCGACTCATTCAACCGATCAAATTATTGAATTTGAAATACAAAATGCAAGCAATCAAACAAGGGTCTGGGATGTTACTCAATGTTTGGAACCCAAGGAGCTGCCTGTACAATTGGCGCAAAATACCCTTGTCACATTTAAAACAAAAGATACTACTCAAAAATACTTTTATGCTTTTGAGTCCAATAAAATACCTGCTGCAGAGATTGCTGCTTTTGTCAACAGCGATACAACTTTTTCAGTCAACCCAGTAGATTATATCATCATTTCTGCACCAGATTATTTACCAGCCGCAATGCGACTTAAAACCTTTCATGAAAAGCAAAATGGATTAAAAGTTAGTTTGATTAAATCTACACAGCTGTTCAATGAAATGTCAAGTGGTCAAGCATCTCCAATTGCTATAAGAAATTATATTAAGTACATTTTAGAGCAATCAAAAAATAAAAACCAACCTAGGCCAAACTATTTATTATTATTTGGAATGGGTAATTTTAATCCTTCGAAACTCCAATTGAATAAGGAATTGCCTGTCTATACAAGTGATTTATCGAATGCCATTTTAACCTCCTACAGTACCGATGATTTCTATGCCATTCAGCAAGCAGGAGATCAAATAAGTAATCCCCAATCTATTGATTCTATCGATATTGCCATAGGTAGAATTCCTGCTAGAACAATTGCAGAGGCTTCCATGATAGTGGATAAATTAATTCAGTATCAGTCAAATAAAAAAATGGGTATTTGGCAAAATCAATTGACTTGGGTTGCAGATGATGCTGATTATAATTTACATCTACAAGATGCAGAGGAAATTGTAAATAACCTGAAATCAAAAACACAAAACTGGAATCACAAGAAATTGTATTTAGATTTATTCAAATCTAATCAAACCCTTACAGGAGCTGTTTATCCAGAGGTTAATAAAGGAATACAGGAATCAATACAAGCGGGCACTTTGGTGTTAAATTATACAGGACATGGCAATTATTTAAGACTTTCAGAAGAAGCAGTGATTTCAAAATCCGAGATGCAATTATGGAACAATGTGGGCAAGTTGCCTATCATGGTTACTGCGTCATGTGACTTTGCACCTTATGATCAACCTTCGTTAAGCCCTATTGGATTTGATGCATTGATGCAGAACGAAAAAGGAATTATCGCTTTAGTCGCAGCAAATAGATTGGTCTTTGCCTATAGTAACAAGCAGATAAATGATGCTTTTATGCAGGCTTTATTAGTGCCTAATTCGACTGGAGCTTATCCTGGAATTGGGGTGGCTTTACAAGTAGCTAAAAAGTATAATTTTAGTAAAAATGGAGATCGTTTAAACGCTTTCAAATTTGGTTTGATGGGCGATCCTGCGATGCGTATTGCACAACCTAAATTTGATATCGAATGTAGTTTTTTGAATGATGCGCCATTTTCTGATTCAATTTATTTAAAAATAGGGGATAAGTATAAGTTAAATGGATATGTCAAAAATCAGGGACAAATATTGTCTTCATTCAATGGTTTTATTGATCTTGTTTTGTGGGATGCGCCTAGTTCTAGAAAAACATTAGCGAATCAATCTACAAGCCAATCTGTTGCTGTTGAAACACAAGAGCAAGCATTATTTAGAGGAAAAGCAACTGTAAATGACGGTCGCTTTGAGATTCGTTTTTTAATGCCAACAGTAATGCCAAGTTCAAAAATGGCGTCTTTAAAGTTGCAACTTTATGCATATAATGATTCAGTTGATGCTAGTAAGCAACTCCAATCCATTTTTATTCAATCCGCATCAAAAATAAATTCATCGGATACAATAGGTCCTGAAATCAATTCAAAGGTCAATTCAAATTATTTTAAATCAGGAGATTGGGTTTCTACCCCGTCAACTTTATTGGTAACGCTAAAGGATAGTTCTGGTATTCAATCCTCTGGCAATGAATTAGGGCAGGATTTAAAGCTAATCATTGATGATACGATTCCCGTTAGTTATATTTTAAATCCTTTTTTCACTTATAATGTAAACGAATATCAGTCTGGTATCATTCAATACCCATTACCAGTTATGACAGAAGGTAGACATCGTTTGGTTATTAAAGCAGCAGATTTATTAGGAAATATTTCAAGGGATACAATTTTGGTAGATGTGCCAGGCATAAAAAATAGCCAAATTCGAAATTTGTCGATCATGCCTAATCCTGTTAAAAATCAATCCAAGTTCAGCTTTGAAATAAAAAATATTGTAGACCCTTTACTATATCAAATAGAGGTTCTTGATGTAAATGGCATGATACATTATTCAACCAAAGCCTTGATACAACCTATCTCCAATAGAATTATAATTGATTGGGATGGAAGAAATAACCAAGGTGGCATATTGCCAGCCGGCATGTATTATTATAAGCTACAAATTCAGCAGAAAGACCTTTCAGAACAACTGATAAATACTTTATTAAAGTTTTAAATATTAAATACTAAGGTTATCTTTACCCTACGTACATTTAATGTATATGACTATGATTAAGACAGCCCCTATCAAACTTGCTTTATTATTTGTTTTATTTTTTGTTGTTGAAACCCTCAGTGCGCAGACAACTTTAAAACTTCAAAGTACGGCTGTGCCATTTATGATGATTTCTCCAGATGCAAGATCTGGTGGTATGGGAAACCTATCCATAGCGATGTCTCCTGAAGCAAATGATCTTTTTGGCAACACTGCCAAGATTCCATATATGAACAATGAGCGAGGATTCTTAATTAACTATACCCCTTGGTTAAAGGATTTAGGATTGAATGATGTCTATTTAGCAAGTGCTGGTTATTACAAAAAGTTGAATAGTTATAGTGGGATTAATAGTTCATTACGCTTTTTTAGTTTAGGAAATATTGATTTTACAGATGAGTCTGGTACATCTACTTTACCATCTCAAAGACCTTCGGAATTCAGTTATGATTTTGGGTACAATATTTTATTAACCGATGCATTAAGCATGGGCGTTACTTTAAGGTATATACATTCAAGATTGGTACAAGGTTCATATGGTACAAATGGAACCAATTACAAGGCAGGCAATACTTTGGCGGGAGACATCAGTTTATTTTATAAACAAAATGAAGACCTAGAGGGGTTTCACGCTGGTTTGGTTTTATCTAATTTAGGCGGCAAAGTGAGTTATTCTAATGAGTCAAAAAATAAATATTTTATACCTGCCAACATTGGTTTAGGGGTCGCTTATTTAAATAAGTTTGACCAAGACAATTCATTAGAAATGGGGGTGGATGTGAATCGATTAATGGTGCCTGCGAGTCCAACAAGTAGTGATCCTGAATTAGTAGATCAGTATTTCTCCCAATCAGTCGTATCAAGTTGGTTCAACTCTTTTTCAAATAAATATGGAATGCCCTTATCCGAGTCACTAAAAATCTCAATGGGTATGGAGTATAATTACACGGATCGTTTTTATTTGAGAGCGGGCTACTTTGTTGACAATAATAAGAATTTAGGTAGTATGCAATATTTTACTATTGGATCAAGCTTTCAATACCAACAATCTCGATTCAACATCTCCTATCTAGTTCCTTCTGGTGGGGGTATCACCAAGAATCCATTGTCAAATACCTTGCGTTTTGGCTCTATATTCTACTTCTAAATAATTTGTTAACTAAAGTTTTCGGTACTGTTTACTTGCTTTTTTAACTACTTTTGTAGCACATGTCTACAATTATACCCATTGTTAATCACAGTCACCATCCTTTGCCTGCCTATGCAACTGAAGGCTCGTCTGGTTTAGATTTACGTGCGTTTATTTCTGCCCCAATTCAAATAGCGCCTTTAGAACGTATTTTAGTTCCAACTGGGTTACATATTGCTTTGCCTGATTGCTGGGAGGCGCAAGTACGACCAAGGAGTGGCTTGGCAATTAAACAAGGGCTAACATGTTTAAATACACCAGGCACAATTGATGCAGATTATAGAGGGGAGATCAAAGTTATTTTGATCAATTTGTCTAATGAACAACAAGTGATTCAAGACGGAGATCGTATTGCTCAAATTGTTTTTCAAAAGATTGAAAAAATGGAATGGCAATTAGTGGATAGTTTAGAAGCAACCCAAAGAGGCGCTGGCGGCTTTGGGCATACAGGTAAAATATAATGCAATGCAGATAGTAAAATATTCAGTCGGTTTTATACTTGTACTTTTTAGTTTTGCCTGTGCAAATGTTAAGAAAGTTCAAGTGATTCAAGATGCATTAACGGTAAAAAAATTACCAGATTCTGCTGCATTAGCAGAGAAAGCAAGATTGGATTCTGCCCTGATGGTAGAAGGTATAGTGCATAATATTTCCCATACCAAAATCAACTTCAAAACAATGAATGCGAAGTTGAAAATGGATTATGAAACAAGTAAAAATAAAGATAGTTATATTGCCAATCTAAGCATACAAAAAGACAGTGGTATGTATATTACCATTCGTGGTGCAATGGGTGTTATTGGCTTGAAAGCATTTATTAATAAAGATAGTGTCGTGTTGATTTTTCCCTTATCTAAAAAAACAGAACGCCATCCACTAACTTATTTACAAGAAGTAGTTAAAATACCATTGACCTATCAAACCATCGAAGACCTTGTTGTAGGTAATCCAATTTTCATGGATACGATTAATATTGTCTCCTATAAAGTGATTAATGAAAGACTGCAAGTAAGTCTGATTGGTAAATTATTTAAGAATTTAATTATTCTAAGCGAAGACAATACCAAACTTGTTCAATTAAAATTGGATGACGTTGATATCACTAAACATAGAACTTGTGACATTAATTACAGTCAACATGTAATGGTGAATAACATACAATTTCCTATGTTCCGTTCCATCTCAATCAATGCCCAAACGAAATTAGATATCGGGATGGAGATCAAGGAATTTTCTTTTGACGAACCTTTAAAATACACTTTCTCTGTTCCTAAATTGGGCAGACGTAAATAATTGAAGTGAAAAAATGATTGCTATGATTAAAAAGAGTGCTATACTTATCTGCTTATTTCTCGCTTGTTTCTTGACTAATTCTATTGCACAGAACGCAAATTCTAGAGAGGATTTGCAGAAGCAAGCCCAATCATTGCAAAGAGAGTTAGATGCACTAAATAATTTACTAGAACAAACTAAAAAAAATAAAAAAAGCTCATTGGCTCAACTTGCATTGATTCGCAGTAAAATTTCAAAAAGAGAATCCTTAATCAATGGTATCGCAAAACAAGTTAAAGTTTTAGATGATGCAATTCAGGCCAATCAAAAAGACGTAAAGCGTTTGAATAATGAATTAGATACTTTGAAGTATCGCTATGCAAAAAGTATTGTTTTTGCATACCAGAGTAGAAGTGGGTATGAGTATTTAAACTTTCTATTCTCTGCTGGCAGTTTTAACGATGCGGTTAAAAGAATAACTTATTTAAAGAGTTATCGTCAAAATAGAGAAGCACAAGCAATGGCTATTGGCTTGTCGGAGCAGAATTTAAAATCAAAAATCACTATTTTAAGTGAAAATAAGCAGGATAGAATGAAAACATTGTCTGCTCAAACTGTTCAGTTGAAAGTGTTACAAGATGATAGAAAAGAACAGGATAAAGTAGTGAGGCAATTAAAGAATAAAGAACAAGAGATTACGGCACAAGTAAGGCAGAAAGAAGCACAAAGAAGAAAAATGCAATCTGCAATCGCTGCAGTTATTAAAAGAGAAATGCAAGAAGCGCAAAAGCGTGAAAAAGATCGTTTGGCAAAATTAAAAGTGGCTAATGCGGCAAATAATAAAACCACAACTACGGTAGATAACAAGTCAAAATCTACTCCATTGGTAAGTAAAGTACAAGGCGGTTTAAAAAGCACTTCTAATAACCGACCTTATTCTGCATTTGAAACAACAGAGGAAGGTAGAGAAACCTCGATTTTATTTGAAAATAACAAAGGAGGTTTGCCATGGCCGGTTTCAACAGGTAGCCTGTATGTTCGTTTTGGTGTTGAATCTATTCCTGGCACTAAATTAGACCGCAAAAGTGATGGTATAGAAGTGGCTGTTCCAAAAGGCACAGCAGTTAAAAGTGTAGCGAATGGGACTGTGGTATACGTTGGTGACGTAAATGGCTATCAAACTGTTTTTATCAAACACGGTAAGTATTTTACGACCTATTCCTATTTAAGTAGTGCGAGTGTAAGAAGTGGGCAAGAAGTTAGGGCAGGAACTGTCATAGGCAGATCAGGTATCAATTTGGATGGAGAAGGGGCATTGTTGTTTTCAATAAACAATGAAAAAGTTGTATATTTTGATCCTGAAAATTGGTTGAAAGCAAGAAGATAACGATAACCAGGTTCAGGCATTAAAAATTGCTGCCATGTCAACATATATCCTGTCATTCGATCAAGGGACAACAAGTAGTCGTGCTATACTATTTAACCAAGAGGGTCAAATAGTATCTATTGCACAAAAAGAATTTACCCAAATTTTTCCAACACCAGGCTGGGTAGAACATGATGCTTTAGAAATCTGGAGTACACAAATTGGAGTTGCATCAGAAGTAATTAGCAAACTAAGTATTCAGGAGGATAGTATTAAAGCAATTGGAATTACCAATCAAAGAGAAACCACTATTCTTTGGAATAATAAAACAGGTCTTCCAATATACAATGCGATTGTTTGGCAAGATAGAAGAACCGCAGATTATTGTGACGAATTAAAATTAGCGGGGAAACAAACACTTATTCAAGAAAAAACAGGACTTGTTATTGATGCCTATTTCTCGGCGTCTAAAATAAAATGGATATTAGATCATGTAGAAGGCGCTAGAGCTTTGGCTGAAAATGGGGACCTCTGTTTCGGAACTGTAGATAGTTGGTTGGTATGGAAATTAACCAATGGTAAAGTGCATGTAACAGATGCAACAAATGCATCTAGAACCATGTTGTTTAATATTCATTCGCTTGAGTGGGACACAGAATTATTAGATTTATTTACTATTCCTAAATCAATATTACCTGAAGTAAAAAGTAGTTCAGAAATTTATGGAAGTACTAATTTATTAGTGACCAATCAGGAAATTCCAATTGCCGGCATTGCTGGAGATCAGCAAGCTGCTTTATTTGGACAAATCTGCACTAAGCCGGGCATGGTTAAAAACACCTATGGTACAGGTTGTTTTATGTTAATGCATACTGGAGAAAAAGCAGTGCGCTCTCAAAATAATTTATTAACCACCATTGCCTTACAGATCAATGGAAAAACATTTTATGCATTAGAGGGCAGTGTTTTTATTGCTGGCGCGGTTGTACAATGGTTGAGAGATGGATTACAATTAATCAGAAATTCAGATGAGATAGAATCGCTTGCAGCATCTGTACCTGATACGGATGGCGTTTATATGGTGCCTGCCTTTGCTGGACTAGGGGCACCTTATTGGAACCAACATGCAAAGGGAACGATTGTTGGAATAACAAGAGGTACTACATCAGCACATATTGCGCGCGCAGCTTTGGAAAGTATTGCTTATCAAACCTATGATGTTTTAAAAGCGATGGAAGCGGATGCGCATATTCCAATTTTAGAATTAAGAGTGGATGGTGGAGCAACAAAAAATAATTTACTAATGCAGTTTCAATCCGATTTGTTGAACACAAAAGTAATCCGTCCAACAATGATCGAAACAACCGCATTAGGTGCGGCTTATCTGGCTGGTTTAGCTATTGGATTTTGGAAGGACGAAGCGACCTTATCTACAATGTGGGTAGTAGATCAAATTTTTGAACCATTAAAGGATAAAGAAAAAATAGAAAAAGAAATTAAGGGTTGGCAAAAAGCAATTCAAATGACAAATCAATAAAAGTATGACACCATTTTTAGCTGAATTTTTAGGTACTGCCATTGTAATCACAATAGGCAATGGCGTAGTCGCAAATGTAATTTTGCCAAAAACCAAAGGACAAAACGGAGGATTAGTGGCCATTGTGCTTGGATGGACGATGGCTGTTTTTATTGGCGTTTATTTTTCAAGTAAAATAAGTGGAGGACATTTAAATCCAATGGTAACCATTTCTCTAGCAACCGCTGGAAAATTTGCTTGGGCTTTGGTACCTGTTTATATACTTGCTCAATTATTGGGTGCCATGGTGGGGGCTTTTATAGTATGGATGTTATACAAAGACCATTTCAATGAGACTTCAGATCAAGCCACCATATTAGCATGCTTTTCTACCGGGCCATCTATTAGGAATTTGCCCCAAAATTTTATCGTAGAGACTTTTGCAAGTTTTGTATTTATGCTGTCCATTTTCTACATCCAACCTGCTTCAGTGGAAATGGGAGCCTTAGGGGCACTGCCAGTCGCTTTGTTAGTGGCTGGAATAGGTTTTGGCTTAGGAGGACCTACTGGTTGGGCGATCAATCCTGCAAGAGATTTTGGGCCAAGAATCATGCATAACTTATTGCCTATCAATAGAAAAGGAGCTAGTGACTGGGGTTATTCCTTGGTTCCAGTACTAGGTCCGATCGTAGGAGGAATTTTAGCAAGTATTATCTACCTACATTTTTTGCAATAAACTGCCAATGCCATACCTTTGCAGCCGAAATGGAGTATATCTATTTTCGCCTCTTAAAAGGGGGTTGTAAAAACAATTAACAATATGGCAACAACAGGTAAAATCAAACAAATTATTGGTGCGGTTGTAGACGTACATTTTTCTACTGAAAGTGTATTACCAGAAATATACAATGCCCTAGAAATCACACGTCCTAACGGTGAAAAATTAGTACTAGAAGTTCAACAACACTTAGGTGAGGATAGCGTTCGTGCAATTGCAATGGATGGTACCGAAGGCTTAGTGAGAGGAATGGCAGTAGTGGATACCGGTAAGGCAATTTCTATGCCAGTAGGTGAAGGTATCAATGGTCGTTTGTTCAATGTAACAGGAGATGCGATTGATGGTTTACCACAATTAGATAAATCAAATGGTCGTGCAATTCACGCGAATCCTCCAAAGTTTGAAGACTTAAGTACTGCAACAGAAGTGTTGTTTACAGGTATCAAAGTAATCGACTTGATTGAGCCATATGCAAAAGGTGGTAAGATTGGTTTGTTTGGTGGTGCGGGTGTAGGTAAAACAGTATTGATTCAAGAATTGATTAACAATATCGCAAAAGGACACGGTGGATTATCAGTGTTTGCTGGTGTAGGTGAAAGAACAAGAGAAGGAAATGACTTATTGCGTGAGATGATTGAAGCAGGTATCATGAAATATGGTGATGCTTTCAAACATAGCATGGAAGAAGGTGGATGGGATTTAAGCAAAGTGAGCTTAGAAGAATTAAAAGAATCAAAAGCAACATTCGTATTTGGTCAAATGAACGAACCTCCAGGAGCACGTGCGCGTGTGGCTTTGAGTGGTTTGACAATTGCAGAATATTTCCGTGATGGAGATGGAA